>PWYM01000077.1 GCA_003567855.1 Gammaproteobacteria bacterium
CCGCGCTTGCCGGCGACACCAATGACCTGCCTCAGATCACCCGCGCGATCCCTTCGACCGGTGAGTCGCTGCCGGTGATCGGTATCGGCACCAACCAGTGGAGCGCCGAAACGCCGGAAGAGTACGAGCCTATACGCGAGGTGCTCCAGCACATGTACCGGCTCGGCGGCACGGTGGTCGACACCGCGCAGGTCTACGGCCGCGCGGAGGAAGTCATCGGTGAACTGTTCGAAGAGACCGGCCTGCGCGACGAGTACTTCCTCGCCACCAAGACGCCGATCCGCGGCGAGATCCCCGACCCGCAGCTGGCCCTCGAGACGTCGTTCCGACAGCTGCGTGTGGATCTCATCGACCTGCTGATGGTGCACAACCTGCACGAGTTCGACCTGCAGTGGCCCGTCTTCGAACAGGCCAAGGAAGAGGGACGCCTGCGATACATCGGTGTCAGCACGTCGCGCCATGACCAGTTCCCGGAAATGCTGGAACGCATGCGCAACTATCCGCTTGACTTCATCCAGGTGAACTACTCGATCGACGATCGCGACGCTGCGGACGAGATTCTCGATCTCGCGGGCGAGCGCGAGATCGCGGTGATGATCAACATGCCGTTCGGTGGTCGGCAGGGGGCGGCGAACGTCTTCGGGCGCGTCGCCGACCGCGAGCTGCCCGACTGGGCTGAAGAGATCGACGCCGACAGCTGGGCGCAGGTCTTCCTGAAGTACATCGTCTCGCACCCGGCGGTCACGGTCGCGATCCCCGGCACCACGCGCCTGCGCCACGTGCGCGACAACCAGCGCGCGGGTCGCGGCCGCCTGCCTGATGCGGACCTGCGGCGGCGTATCGAAAGGTACTGGGATTCGCTGTAGTCGCCGGTATTGCCGCCGCTTTCGTCGAAGCAGTTTCGGGGGTTGGCCAACCGCCGCCACCCGCCCGCCACGGCGATTGCTGATCTCCGACGCAGGAGGTGAAAAGCCACGTCATCGCTGGACCCGATAGCTTTCAAAGTATTAAGTAGCATGAGATGGTGAGCGAAAGCGCAAAGGCGAAGGCGGGACACGCAACGCACGACATCAGGAGTAACGACGATGGCAGACAGCGAGGAAGAGTTCGAGAAGCTCAGGGGCGATGTGCAGCAGCTTCGCGAGGACATCAATGTCCTGCTCGCGGACTTCCGCGAACTCGGTGCGCGTCAGGGCAGCGAAGCCTTCGAGCATGCTCGACAGACAGGCGAGTCGGTCCTGCGTGAGGCTCGAGCTGTTTACGATCGCGCTGACAAACAGGTCAGGAAGGATCCGCTGACGAGCGTGCTGAGCGCCTTCGCAATCGGTTTCGTCGTAGGCAGACTGCTCGACAGGCGCCGTTGAATTCGCCGTGCTGAAGCTGCTTGAACGGCTGATAATGAGGGCATGCGGTCGGCTACGGGCGACGGTCCATTCGGCGCTGCGTTCCCTGGTGCTGCTGTCGATCGCGGGCATTCTGGCGCTGCTCGGTCTGATCATCCTGAGTATCGGCATCTATCAGTCACTGGCAGGCGCGTTTGACTGGTGGCAGGCTGGTGCCATCGTCGCGCTCGGGTTGCTGGTGCTGGCTTTCCTGGCGTTGCTGTTCGCTCGCGCGGGCGGAGTGCATGGGCCCGCCGAGTCGGAGGCGTCCCCGGCGCGGGGCGGAGGATCGTCCGAGGGCGGGGACCACGAGGAAGCGACAGCCGCCGCGCTTGGCGCATCGATTGCCCGACTTCTGCGCGGCGCGCGCCCGGAAGTGCTCGATGTGGTGATCGGCGCATTCATCGCAGGCCTGCTGATGAGCCGTGACAAGGGTCGCCCTGAAGGCGACAGTGACCGGGACAAGAGCGGTGACGGGTGAAAGTCGGGCCGGCCCGCTTCGGCGCCGCTGCGATGACAGGGGTCTCCCTGGCTACCGCTCGTTACCCTGAAGCCGCTGATCGCGCAAGAAAAAATGCAGCTCGCAGGGTCCCGCCGGCTTGACACCCGCCAAGGTGCGGACGACAATTCCGCTCCTTTCGGCGCAGGCGGAGTCCGGCCGAAGCCCCCCGGTCGGTGATGTAGCTCAGCTGGTTAGAGCGGCGGATTCATAACCCGCAGGTCGGTGGTTCAAGTCCACCCATCACCACCACTCAATGCCCCGTCCCGGGGCCACGTCGCCGCAATCGTGTCGTGTTCGCGCCTGGTATCGTGCCCGGCAGCCGGCATGCGCCGGCCAATAATTTTGTGTTTAAAATATCGGCCCGCCTGCTGGCCTGTGGTGGAGTCACGCATCGGCTCCGACCGCGACACCCGATCCCGCGAAGGAGTGACTGATGAGCGAGCACGATTATTTTTCACCCACCGCCGAAGGCCTGACTGTCGGCGTCGTCGGCGCGGGCGTAATGGGTCGCGGTATCGCGCAGCTGTTCGCCGAGGCCGGGGTGACGGTGCTGCTCGCCGACGCCAGTGCCGACGCCGTCAGTGCTGCCCGTGACTTTTGTGCAGGCATGATCGAACGCAAGGTCGCCAAGGGGAAACTCGACGCCGCGGCCGCAGAGGCGGCGGCCGGGCGTATTCGGACCACCGACGCCGGCCCGGAACACGGCTACGCGGCGTTCGCCGACTGCGACCTGGTCATCGAAGCCGTCGTCGAGCGCATGGATATCAAGCACGCGGTGCTGGCAGGTGTTGAACAGGCTGTCAGCGCGCAGTGCATCATCGCAAGCAACACCTCGTCGCTGTCGGTCACCGGGTTCGCGGCGGCGGCGGAGCGTCCGGGGCGCATCGCCGGTCTGCATTTCTTCAATCCCGTGCCCCTGATGCGACTGGTCGAGGTGATCGGCGGCGAGCGCACCGACGCGGCGGCGCTCGACGCGCTGGCGGGACTCGTTGAGCGGACCGGGCATCATCCGGTGCGTGCTGCGGACACACCGGGATTCTTGGTCAACCATGCCGGGCGGGGTTACACGACCGAGGCGCTGCGCATCGTCAGCGAGGGGATCTGTGCGCCGGCCGACATTGACCGGGTCATGACGGACGCTGCGGGATTCCGGATGGGTCCGTTCACGCTGCTCGACCTCACCGGGCTCGATGTCTCGCACAAGGTGATGGAGTCGATCTACACCCAGTACTATAACGAGCCGCGCCATCGGCCGGTGCCGCTGGTGGGCCGGCGCGTCACCGCGGGGCTGCTCGGGCGCAAGACCGGCGAGGGGTTCTACCGCTACGTCGACGGCAAGCAGCAGTGGCCTGACGAAGTCCCGGCCCCGTCGCTGCCGGCGAAGCTGCCGCCGGTATGGATCAGTGCCGAGGTGCCGGAGTGGCGGGTGCGTCTTGCGGCGATATTCAGCGCGGCCGGTGCGAACGTCGAATCCGCGGCCCGGCCGTCGCGTGACGCGTTGATCGTCGTGACGCCGCTCGGGGCCGATGCGACGACCGCGGCGCTGGGTGCGAACCTCGATGCGCACAGAACCGTCGCCGTCGACTGTCTGCTCGGGCTCGATGCCCGGCGCACGCTGATGGCCACACCGGTGACCGGGTCGGACCGGCTCGCAGCCGCACACGCGCTGCTCGGCGCCGACGGCACGCCGGTCACTGCGATCGAGGACAGCCCGGGGTTCATCGCCCAGCGCATCATCGCGGCGATCGTCAACGTGGGTGCCGACATCGCGCAGCAGCGCATCGCGGCACCCGCCGATATCGACCAGGGCGTCAGGCTCGGCCTCGGCTACCCGCGCGGCTCGCTTGAGTTCGGAGACAGCCTGGGGCCGTGGCGGGTGCTCGCGATCCTGGACGCGATGCATGCGTTCTACGGTGATCCGCGCTATCGCGCGAGTCCCTGGCTCCGGCGCCGCGCGCTGCTGGGTGCCGCGTTGTCGGACACCCGCGGCTCGGGTGCCGCGTGACCGCGGCGATGTCCGAGCGGGTAACATGATCCCCCTGAGGTCGGGGCACGGGGCGTGGCCCGGCAGAACGACGAGGACGGGCTGCACCCATGGCTGACGGCAACTACCCGCGCTTTCATCTCGCGTTTCCGGTCACCGATCTCGACGCTGCGCGCAGGTTTTACTGTGACGTGCTCGGGTGTCGCACCGGCCGGGAGTCGGAGCGCTGGATCGATTTCGACTTCTGGGGACACCAGCTCGTCGCGCACCTGGTCGACCCCGGTGACCATCCCGCCGCCGCGACCAACGCGGTAGACGGGCACGCGGTGCCGTCGATGCATTTCGGGCCGGTGCTCGAGTGGTCGGAGTGGGAAGCGATCGTCGAACGGCTGCGTGCCGCCGATGCCAACTTCATCGTCGAGCCGTACGTGCGCTTCGAGGGGCGGCGCGGTGAGCAGGCGACGCTGTTCGTGACCGACCCCAGCGGCAATCCGCTCGAGTTCAAGGCCTTCAGGGATCCGTCGCTGCTCTTCGAGAAAGACCTCGCACCCTACACCTGAGGCAGGCGCCCGCGACCGCTCGGGCCGCGGGCGCCGGCAGGGTCACTTGCCGAACAGTTTGGTATCCAGCGAGAAGCGGCCCGGGCCGCGGATCAGGGCGGCGAACACCGCAAGCCCCCACACGACGGTCCAGCGTCCGGCGTTGGTCGACGGACCGGCGGTCAGCCAGAAATACCCGTTCGGGAAGAAGAAGATCAGCGTGAACAGGAAGTAGGCGGCGACGACCATCAGGGCCGGCCGCGTGAACAGCCCTAGCGCAATCAGCAGGCCGCCGAAGAACTCGATGGACCCGAACAGGATCGTCAGCGCAACTGCCGGCTGCAGCCCCAGTTGCTCGAACCATGCGGCGCTCTGTTCGACGCCGCCGCCGGTGATCCAGCCGAAGAGTTTCGTGTTGCCGTTGGCGAAAATCGCGCCGGCGACCGACAGGCGCAGCAGCAGCGCCGAGATCGAGCCGTCCGGGTCGAGCCGGGCGAAAAAGCCGCCGGCTGCGGAGTTGATCGTGCTCATGTAGTCGTGTCTCCCCTGTGTGATGAATGAGCCGGACATATATTCGCCTGACGAACGCGGCTTGTACAGCGGTCCGACCCGAAAGTGCGCGTCGAAATAGATAAAATAGAAATTATTCAATGCACTAGCGCGGTCCGACCCGAATGGGCGCGAAGGGGCGGTGCGGGATGCGGCCAAGTGTGCGACTGGAGCACGCAATAATTGACGGCAAACGGCCGAAACATTAGTTTCATCGCTTCATCTACAGGGCCAACAAGTCAGGATCGAGGAGAATCGGGAGTGAGCAAGCATCCATTGCCGCGGCGCGGCGTCGCTACTTTTGCGAGTGCGCTGCTGGCCGCGTGCCTGCTGCTGGCGCAGCCGGTCGCGGCGTACGAGGACCTGTTGCCGGCGGGCGCCGGCAGCTATGACGACTTTGTCGAGCTCGCGCAGGAGTTCTTCGAGTGGCGGGCGTCGCAGCGCGCGGTACTCGCGGTCCCCGACTACAGCCAGTCGGCGGTTGACGAGCGCATCGAGCGCGTGCACGCGTTCCAGCGCCGGCTTGCGGACATGAACGTCGCTGAGTGGGGCCGTTCAGAGCGTGCCGAATACCTTGCCGTGCGAGGGACGATGGATGAGCAGGAATTTCTGCTCCGCGTTTACCGTCCATGGTCGCGCGATCCCGGCCATTACGTCGGCCAGATGCTGCGCGTGTCCTTCACCGAGCTGCCGGTATCGGGTGAAGACCGTGAAGAACTCGTCGCGCGCCTGCAGCGCGTCTCCGATCTCACTGAAAGCGCTAAGGCGCACCTGCGCGATGTCCCGGCCGACTTTGCCGACCTCGCGCTGCACAACCTGACCAACTCCGACGGCGTGAACCATGGTCACCCGTACCGTGAAGTGCCGCCCGATGGCGTACTTGGCTGGTTCGACGATCTGCTCGGCCGCGCCCGCGACGAGCAGCCCGAGCTCGTGCCCGAGATCGAGGCCGCCCGCGCCGCCGCGCAGGACCTCAACGACTGGCTGATCGCCAACCGCGACTCGATGACCGACCCCGCCGGTATCGGCGGTGAGCTGCTCGACTGGTACCTCGTGCACGTCAAGTACATGCCCTACACGTCGGACGACGTCGTCGTGCTGGGTCAGCGTGAACTCGAGCGCACGTGGGCGTTCATGGCGCTCGAGCGCCACCGCTTCCGTGACCTGCCCGAGATCGAGATGCCGCAGTCGCGCGAGGAATACGAAGCGCGCATCGAGGCAGTTGACGATGAAGTCCGCGCCTTCCTCGTAGAGGAGGAGTTCATGACGATTCCGGACTTCATTCCGGACGACTTCCGCGAGATGGGCTTCAACGTGCCGTGGATCGAACGCCCGACCGGTCCGAACTACTGGGAGCAGATCCAGTACCGCGACCCGTCCCCTGACCATTGGCACGCGGTGATCCCCGGTCACCGCTTCGACGGACGCGTGCTGAGCCGCGTCGAGCATCCGGTGCGTCGTCACATCCGCGACAGTGGCCGGGCCGAAGGCTGGGCGCTGTACCTCGAGGAGGCGCCGCTGCAGCTCGGCTTCTACGACGAGACCCGCCAGCGCACCCGCGAGCTGATCTACAACTTCGCCGTGTTCCGCGCCGCGCGCACGCTCGGCGACGTCTGGCTGCAACGCAACGAGATGACCGCCGACGAGGCCGTCGAATACTGGATGGAGATGACGCCGTACCTCGACGTGGACGTCGCGCGCGTCGACGCCGAGATCTACCTGCGCCGTCCGCCCGGTTACGGCCTCGGCTACACCATCGGCAGCTTCCAGATGTACAAGCTGCTCGCCGACCGCCGTCGCCAGCTCGGCGAGGAGTTCGTACTCAAGGACTTCCACGACGAGTTCATGGCCGCCGGCGGTCTGCCGATCGCGCTGATCCGCTACGAGATGACCGGTCTGGACGACGAAGTCGCTATCTTCTGGGATCACACGCCGCTTGGCGAGAAGCTCGAGCAGCTAGGCTACTGAGTCCAGCTGTTCTCGTGCCGGGGGGTTGCCCCCGGCATCCACTGCCAGCCCGGTACGGTGCGCCGTACCGGGCTGTTTCGTACCTGGCCTGGCCGTGACGGCACGGCCATTTCGGGGAAACGGTCATGGTTCACGGCGCGGCGTGGTGGCCGATGCGATGATTCGCGTGCACCTGTTCGAAGTGGAGCACGATGGAGCTCGTCACGCTGGCCCGGCGCCTGAACCGCGCCTGGCTGATCGCGACACCCCTGGCCGTCGCGGCGAGTCTCGCCGAACCGTCGGTGTATACCCCAGACGCCGCGATTGGTGGCCTGGGGATGATGCTGCTGCAGTGGTTGAGCCTGCTGGTGCTCGGTGATCCGTCGCAGTTCCGCCTGCGCGCCGGTGCAGCGGTGGTCAATGCGGGTTTTGGCCTCTGGTTCGGGTTGCCGGTGACCTGGCAGGTAGTGGTCGTGCCGGGCAGCGAGATGGCCCCTGCTGTCGCGCTGGTGGTGTTGGCGCTGGCCACGTCGATGCTGATCACGGCACTGGCGATAGTCCGGCTGCCTAAAGTCAGGCCATTTTCCTGAGCGGGTAAATCGCATCCGCGAGCCGGCTGCCAGCGACAGGCGCGCGAGAATCCGATGCAGACAACGAAAAAGGGGCTCCACCTTGGTGGAGCCCCCCGTTGCGATGCCGCCCGTACGCGCGGCATCGGGCCGCCGGTCGCGTCAGGCGACCCGGCGACGACGGCGCATGTACACCGCGCTACCGGCGAGCAGTGCGAGCAGCACGAGCGTCGGGTCCAGCGGCGCCCCCGGGTCGCCGGCCGTGCAGCCACCACTGCTGCCACTGGGCGGCGGCGGCGTAGGTGCCGGATCGGTGGGCGCCGAGGCCTCGGTGATGGTGTAGTCGCCGGTGCGGCTCTCGGAGAATTCGCCGTCGAGGAACGCGCGTGCCGTGAGTGTCGCGTCTTCGGTGATCTCGACGGTGCCTCCGTTCGGCACGTTCTCCGAACTGTCATCGGGATCGCTACCGTCGAGCGTGTAGTAAATCACCGCGCTGTCGGACGTCGAGCTCAGCGTCACCTCGACCGAATCCTCGTAGGATCCGGGTGCAGGTGAAAACGTCGGTGCGCCGATGGTTCCGGCAACACTGGCGTCATCGAGGAACACGATGTTCGGGATCGCGCTGGGCTCGCCCTCATCACTGCGGTCGCGCACACGGAAACTGACCAGTGCCGACTGGGCATCGGCGTACTGCCCCGAAGTGCGGGTGTCTTCCGTCGCCAGGGCGGTCCAGGCGCCGGCGTCGATGTCGAGATCGAAACCCTCGCGGATACGCGAATCGCCTGCAGCATCGCCGGTGCAGTCAGCTGTCGTGTAGAAATCCGCGTTGAGTCGCACCGAGACGTCGGCGTTCGGGGTCAGCGTGTAAGCGAACACCGACGGGCGTATGTCCTGCCCCTCGAGTGCGATGCACTGGTCGAGTCGGCTGTCGCCGAATCCCCGCTTGAGATCCTCGAAATAAAACACGTTCGACCCGGAAATCGAGAAATCCTGCGGGCCGACCGCGGCGCGGGCCGTCGGGTCCCCGCCGCGATTGACGACCCAGCCCTCCGTGCCCGTAATCGGAGAACCGTCGAACAGTTCGGCATGCTCGAAGCTGCCGTTGATCAGGAGATTGTTGTCGGAGCCGTCCTGGACGACCCGGATGTTGTCGAAACGAACCTCAGCGTCCGGAACATTGGAGCTTCGATTGCGCGCACGGATGCTGAACAGCATGTAATTGCTGCCTTCCGGGATCTCGTCGCTCGTATAGCTCAGCTCCGAAATGACATCCGGCGAGAAGTCCAGCCAGAGACCTTCGTCGTCCTCGGCAAACCTGTAGTCCGCGTCGTCATTCGGGCGCGGCCCTCCAGACAGCCGTCGGCCCCCGGAGTCCTCGAAAATGTCGAGGAAGCACTCTTCGCGCGATTCATAGAAGTTGGGATTGACTCGGGTCCGAAGATCCTCATCGCCGGCCACCTCGGTGGCCAGGGCCGAGTAGGTGATCGTGAAGCCGGCGGATTCGTCGATCGGGATGCACTGCTCGAGCTTGGTATCGCCGAAACCGGGGTTGGGTTCCGGGCCGATGTCGTTGAACGTGAAGTACGCGCGGCCGTCGGCCGCCTCTTCGTCGCTGTAGACGACGGTGCCGCCGTCGAACGAAACGGTGATGTACCAGCCGGGCGGGCCCTCGCCGGTCGCGTAGCCTATCGTCACACCGTCTTCAGGCTGGTCATACGAGGAGAAATCGCCGTTCTCCAGCGCCATCGCGGCCCCGCCACACATGGAGGCGGAGATCGCAAGTGGAATGAGTCGTCGTCGCATCTGGTCTCTCCCTGGTTCGCATCGGGATGCGTGGTGAGCGGCGACGGCAAGCAAAGGATTCGGCCGGGGAAATGACCGGTTCGGATAGCACGCCGCGCTCATGGTTGATGGTGCGCGGCACAGATGCCGAACACCGGTGCAGACTCGGCGCGGCAGCTTACGTGCGTATTTCGTTCCGGTTAGGAGTTGGTTAACGTTGCGGCGACCAGTCCGCCGAACAGCCGCCGCTGGCGCGACAGCGCGATCAGGAACTCCGGATGCCATTGCACGCCGACGAGGAACCGACGTCCCGGGTCCTCGACCGCCTGCACGATGTCGTCGAGGTCCCGGCCGGCCACGTGCAGGCCGTTACCGAGGCGGTCTATGGCCTGGTTGTGCAGGCTGTTGATCCGGCAACGCGTCGCGCCGCCGAGGTGCGCCTTCAGGCCGCTGCCCTCGACGATACACAGCGTTTTCAGTGGCAGCACGGTGCGCCGGTTCGACGTTTGCCGCCGGCGCAGTCGCAGGTCCTGGTGCAGCGTGCCGCCGAGCCGGACGTTGAGCAGCTGTGCGCCGCGGCAGATGCCCAGCAGCGGCAGCCCGCGCGCGAGCGCATCGTCGATGACCGCCGATTCGAGCGCGTCGCGCTCGCGGTCGTAGCGCGGCTCGACCTCGGGCTCGGCCTTGTACAGCACCGGGTCAATGTCATGTCCCCCGGTCACCACGACGCCATGGTAGGACCACGACGACCAGGGGTCACCGGGACGCACCTGCAGCGGTGTCGCCCCGTACCAGCGTACCGCGGCCGCGACCAGCCGGCGCGGGCCGCGCGCGCCGCGGGCCGGCCCGGTGATCGCAATTACCGGGCGAGCCAATGCTTCTCGACCTCTTGCTCCCAGTGACCGAACCAGCGGCTCACGGGCCGGTCCATGAAGGCGCTGTAGGCCTGGCAGCACGCAGCGAGGCGCTCTGCGTCGGCGGCGAGTCGCTCGACCTCGAGCCAGTCGTTCCAGACCGTGGCGAATCCCCAGTCGGTCCGGTCGATCTCGCAGTTCGGCAGCCGGTAGTGCAGCGTGGGGCGGGGCTTGATCAGCGGGTCGTCGACGACTGCACGTACGCGTGTCTCGTCGATTTCAGCCAGCAGCGGCAACAGGTCGAGCGCGCGGTTGCGGGTCGGGTTGTGCGCGAGGTAGTCGTCGGTCAGTGTGGTGACGTCGGGTGCGTAGCCGGGTGCGATCATGTGGCGAACGTATGCGGCCGGAAACGGCTCGGCGAACGCGGTGAGCCGCCGCGTCATGTCGACGTTGGCACGGACGTACAGCCAGTCGTACAGGCACAGGAACGCCTGCAGGTACGCGCGGATGGTCGGCGCATCAAGGGCCGGCAGTTCAGGGTTGAGCTGCATGCCGAACGCGTAGAGCGCGTCGTGGCTGGTGCCCGTGGCGCCGGCATTACGCAGACGTTCGACCAGTGACTCGATCTCGCCGAGGCGCTGCATCGGCAGCGGCGGGCTGACGAGTTCGATCGGGACCACGCGCTCGGCCACGAGCCTGAGCGCATCCTCGGCCGAGCGGCGCAGCTCGTTCAGCCACTCGCTGTCGAGGTCGTCGCGGCGGCCGAGTTCCTTCAGGTAGCGGAAGTCGAACTCGACGATCCATTCGCCGGCCTCGTCGCCGTCGAGCCGGCGCTGGTAGCGGCCATCCTCGCGCACCGAGAGCGACAGCGCATCAGCGACGTGGCTCGCCAGCTCGTCGAGCGTCAGTCCGCTCATCTCGAGTTCGACGCCGACGCGCCTTGGCAGGCCATCGGTGGTTTCCGTCCACGGCGGTAGCACGATGCGTTCGGTCCGGGTCATTTCGGGTACTCCGCTGCAGTGGGGTCAGTCGTCGCCTGCGGCCACGCCGTCGAGCCGCGGGTCAGCGCCACCGCGCCAGCCGCCGCCCGGCGCCGGTTCGATGCCGTGCAGGCCACTGGTCAGCGCGTGCACGGCGACCGCATGTCCCCGCGTCATCAGCTCGCTGCGCAGCTCCGCGGCCGGTGTGTCGGCCTCGAGTTCCAGTACCGCGCCGCGGTGCAGGACGCGCGGCAGCGAGATCGCCTGCTGTACATCGAGCTCCCAGTCGAGCACCGCGAGCAGCGTGTGTGCGACGTAGCCGATGATACGGCTGCCGCCGCGCGAACCGAGCACGAGCCGCAGCTCGTCGTCGGCATCGAACACCAGTACCGGCGACATGGAGCTGCGCGGGCGCTTGCCGGGTGCGATCAGGTTCGGACCATCGCGGCCTTCAGCGTCGCCGGCGAAGTCGAAGTCGGTGAGCTGGTTGTTGAGCACGAAACCACCGCTCATCATGCGCGAGCCGAACGGCGCCTCGTTGGAACTCGTCAGCGCAACGGCGTCGCCATCGGCGTCCACGACACTGAAGTGACTGGTGCCGCGACCGCGACCGGGCGCGGGCGACCGGGCGCGGTCGGGATCGGCCACCGCCGGCGGTTCACCGGCCGGGGCATGCTCGCGCGCGGCGTCGGTGTCGATGAGTGCGGCGCGTCGGGCGAGGTAGCCGCGGTCGAGCAGCGCGTCGATCGGCACGTCGACATGGTCGGGGTCGCCGACGTGGCGTGCGCGGTCGGCAAACGCGAGGCGGCCGGCCTCGGCGATGAGGTGCGCGGCGGTCGCGGAGCCGGGGTCGAGTGCCGCGATGTCGAAGTGCTCGAGCATGCCGAGGATCTGCAGCACCGCGATGCCGCCCGACGAGGGCGGCGCCGCGCCGCAGATGCGCCACTGGCGATAGTCGGCACACACGGCGTCGCGGCGCCTGGCCTCGTACGCGGCGAGATCGTCGACGGTGAGATCGCCCGGCCACAGCACCGGCGTTCGTGCGCGTTCGACGAGCGCTTCGGCGATCGGGCCTTCGTAGAATGCGCGCGGTCCCTGTTCGGCCAGCGCGTCGAGCGTGTCCGCGAGCGGCAGGTTGACGAGCCGCGGTGACTCGCCGCGCGCCTGGCGATGGAAGGCCCGGCGCATGTCGCCGAACATGCGCAGCGTGCGGTCGGTGTCGAGCTGGCGCTGCAGTCGGCCCGGCATGTCGACGCCGTCGGTGGCGAGGCGCGTCGCCGGCGCGAGCAGCGTGGCCCATGGCAGGCGACCGTGGTCGTCGTGCGCGATCTCGAGCATCGAGACGAGGCCGGGTACGCCGATCGCGCGACCGCCCGGCACCGCCGCCCACAGCGGCAGCGGCCGGCCGAACACCAGGAAGCGGTCGGTCGCCGCCGTCCCCGGTGCGGCTTCACGCCCGTCGTAGAACGACACCTTGCCGCTGGCAGCGGAGTAGTGCAGCAGGAACCCACCGCCACCGATGCCGCTCTCGGCCGGTTCGACCAGTCCGAGCACCATCTGCACCGCGACGGCGGCGTCCATCGCCGAGCCGCCGGCACGCAGCACCTCGAGCCCGGCCTCGACCGCCGCCGGATGGGCCGCACTGACCATGTGACGTTCGGCGACCACGGCTTCGCGATCCGGGTCGGTGGGCAGTCCGGCGCGATCGGTCGGTGCGCCGCAGGCCGTGATCAGCAGCGGTGCGGCACATGCGAGCACCGCCCGTATCAGCTCGGCACGCCACCGGCGTAGAGCACGATGAAGCCTGCGTTGTACCAGGCATGCAGCACGATGGGTACGGCGATGCCGTGATAGCGCTCGCGGAAGTGACCGAACACCAGGCCCGGGCCGATCACGAGCATCGACCAGGCCACGGAACGACGCAGCAGGTGGGCGGCCCCGAACGCGCCGGCGGTCACGAGGTTCGCGATCGACACCGGCCCCACGCGCCGCCGTCCCCAGCGCCGTTCCAGAAGCCAGCCCTGCAGCAGTCCCCGGAACACCAGTTCCTCGAGCACCGGCATCAGCACCACGCCCCAGAGCAGCGGCCAGGCGGCGGCACCCGGCTGCAGCGTCAGCCACCACGCGAGCGCCAGCCACGCGACCGGGCCCGCGGCGACTGCCAGCAGCAGCTGCGGGTCGCGGCACATGCGCATGAGCAGGTTCAATCGCCGTCGTCCGTCGGGGCATCACCGTGCGCATGGTGATGCGTGCACGCGGCAGTGTCCACGCCGGCGTGCCGACGCCGGGGGGGCGGGATCGAGACGTCGTGCGTGTTGTGCCGCGGGTGCTACCAGGTCCGCACGCGGCCGGTGTCGACGTGCAGGAAGTCCGAGCGCGGGTAATAGCCGACCCCTCCGGCCTTCAGCTTCAGCGCCGCCTCGCGCAGGCGGCGCGTCTCCACGCCGGTGAGTCGCACGTCGATCGCCCGGCCGTCCATGTGCAGGCTGCGCCGGGCCACGGCGCTGCCACGACTGCGCAGCATATCGTTCGTGGCCGGCGAGCGGAACGCCGAGATCACCTGGTAGGTGCCGCTACCGCCCATCTGCTGACGCAGGTGGTAGAGGATGTCCAGCGTACCCGGGTCGATGGGATGCACGTCGCCGCTGCGGAAATCGCGCAGCAGGTGACTGATCTCGTCGAGTGCGTCGGGCAGGTATTCGCCGTCTTCGGCGTAGGTGACCTTGAGCCGCTCGCCGGTGTGCGTATGGAAAAAGCGCAGCGACCGCACACCACGGCCCTGGCGGCGACTCGGAGCGAGCGCGCGCGCGACACGCGTTTCGGCGAGGACCGCGGGGGTCGAGAGCAGGCCGGCCGTGGCCACCGCCGCACCGGCGCCGAGCACCAGTCGCCGGCGGGCGGGATCGGGCAGCGCGGCGCCGTCGAGATGATCGCGGCCGGTGCGCCAGCGCGACCAGAACGTGGTGGGCTGGCCGTGACGGGGGCTGGCAACGGTTTCCTCAGCGGACGCGTGTCGCGTAATCTTCCCGGCGTCCAATTCACATTCGTGGCACATGATGACTCATACATCCCCGGGAGCGCGCTCCCTGTTGGCTTTCGTCCTGGTGTTCATGCTGACCTGGTCGGCATCCGCCCACGCCACCCTGTCCGAGGTGCTGCGCGACCGGGTCGAGGCGCTCGCGGTGGAACCGCGGGTTGCCAGTGCCGGCATAGCCGACCCGTGGCTGCTGACGCGTCTCTACGAACGTCGTGAGTTTAATCCCGCGTGGGACGATCCGGAAAGACGCAAGTCGCTGCTCGAGGTGATCGCCGGTAGCGCCAGCCACGGGCTGGACCCCGACGACTACCACCAGGCCGAGCTGGCCCTGCTGCACGCCGCCGTGTCCGAAAATGCAGACCGCCGTAAGCGCACGGAGTTCGATCTGCTGGCGACCGATGCGTTGGCGCGCCTGGCGTTCCACCTGCGTTTCGGCAAGGTCAACCCGGAGCGCCTCGAGACGAGCTGGAATTTCAGCCGTTCGCTCGAGGGTCGGGATCCGGTCAGCATTCTCGACAGAATTGTGCGCAGTGACGACCTCGGTCGTGCGCTCGCGGCGCTGGCCCCCCGTGAACCGCGCTACACGGCACTGGTCGAGACGCTGGCTGAGCTGCGCGAGACGGCCGCCGCGGGCGGCTGGCCGACCGTCGCGGCCGGCGAAACGCTGCGCCCGGGCATGCAGGGTGCCCGCGTCGCGCAACTGCGCCGCCGGCTGGTCGCCGGCGGTGCGCTCGCCGCGGACGCCCACGAGGCCTACGACGCGGCTGAAGACGCTTACGACGCATCGCTCGAGCGCGCGGTGCGCGCGCTCCAGGCACGCCACGGACTCGACGCCGACGCGATCGTCGGCCCGCGCACACTCGCCGCGCTGAACGTGCCGGTCGAGCGGCGCATCGACCAGGTGCGTGTGAACCTCGAGCGCGTGCGCTGGGTGTTCAGGGATCTCGACTCGCGCTACATCATCTCCAACATCGCGCGCTTTCGCGCGACGCTGATCGAGGACGGCGAGCCGGTCTGGAGCACGCGTGCGGTCGTCGGGCGACCCTACCGGCAGACGCCCGTATTCCGCGCACGCATGACCTACCTGGTGTTCAACCCCACGTGGACGGTGCCGCCGGGCATCCTCGCGCGCGACCTGCTGCCTGAAATCCGCCTCGATCCCGACACGCTTGCACGGCGCAACATGTCGGTGCTCGACCGCAACGGCGGACGCATCGATCCCACGACGATCGACTGGGCGACGATCCCGGCGCGCGGTTTTCCGTACATGCTTCGCCAGGAGCCGGGGCCCGACAACGCGCTGGGCCGCGTGAAGTTCATGTTCCCGAACCGGCATCACGTCTACATGCACGACACGCCGGCGCGGGATCTGTTCGACCGCACCGAGCGTGCGTTCTCGTCAGGCTGCATCCGGCTCGAGAACCCGATGGATCTCGCGCGCATCCTGCTCGCTGACAACCCGGCGTGGGACCAGAACGCGATCGAGCGTACGCTGCGCGACGGGCGCGAGCGCAGCGTGACGCTGCCGCGGGCGCTGACGGTGCTGCTGATCTACGCGACGGTCGTCCCCGAGGACGGCGAGGTGCTGTACCTGGCCGACATCTACAACCGTGATCAGCGCCTGCTCGAGGCGCTCGACGAGGACTTCGTATTCACGCCGCCGGAGGGTTACCGGGATGCGCTGGGCGTGAGCCTGTAATCGCGCAGGTTGGGCGGCGCTACCGCCCGACCACGAAGCTCACCGCGGTGCAGGCGCTGCCGCCGATGTTCAGCGTCGCGAAGTCGCGCGCACCGGCGACCTGGCAGTCACCGGCGCTGCCGGTGACCTGGCGCGATGCGTCGAGCAGCATGCGCACCCCCGTTGCGCCGACCGGATGCCCGAGGCCGATGAGCCCGCCGCTCGGGTTGATCGGCAGCCGCCCTTCGGGCGCGATGGTGCCGTCCTCGATCACCCGCCAGTTCTCGCCGGGTGGAGTCAGGCCGAAGTGGTCGATGGCCATGTACTCGGTGGTCGTGAAGCAGTCGTGCGTTTCGATGCCGTCGAGTGTGTAGACATCATGGATGCCGGCGCGGCCCAGCGCCTCGGTGATCGCCATGCGCACGTGCGGGAACAGGTGGCTGGCGTCGCGGTTGGCGTCGAGCTTGTGCTGGAAAGAAATTGCGCTGCTGCGGTGCCCCCAGCCCTTGATGCGCGGCACGTCGGCCAGGCGCAGCCCGTGGCGTTGCGCCCAGTCGCGCGCGAAGTCTTCCGACGCCAGCACGACGCCCGCGGCGCCGTCGGTGATCTGGCCGCAGTCCTGCTTGCGGATCATGCCGTCGATGACGGGGTTGGCCTCGTCGTCGGCGGTGAAGCTCTCGTCGGTGAACTGCCAGCGGCGGGTCTGCGCGTAAGGGTTGCGCCGCGCGTTGTCGAAGTTCTGGCGGGCGATTGCCATCAGGTGTTCGTGGCGCAGGCCCCAGCGGCGGTCGTATTCCTCGCCGAGTCTCGAGAACAGGTGGGGCCACGGCCAGCGCACGTCCTGGCACTCGTGGCCGGTCCAGGTCGCCGCGCCGAGGTGTTCGGCCGCCTCCGCACCGGGGACGTTGCGCATCTGTTCGAGGCCGATGACGAGCGCGCTCGGGTAGCGCCCGGCCTCGATGTCGGCCATCGCGGCGAGTACCGCGATGCTGCCGGACGCGCATGCGGCCTCGTGCCGCGATGCCGGCAGCGCGGCGAAGTCCGGATGCACGAGCCCGAAGAAGCCACCGAGGAGGCCCTGGCGGCAGAACAGCTCGGCGACGAAGTTGCCGACGTGGCCGGTGCCGATGTCGCGCGGCTCGACGCGCGCGTCAGCCAGCGTCGCCTCGGTGGCGGTGCGGAACATGTCGTAGATGTCCTCGCCGTCGCGCGCCCAGTTCTTCGCGAAGTCCGTCTGGACGCCGCCCAGTACGTAGACCGGTGTTGCCATGTGCGTGTCTCCTGCTACCAGCCGCCGCGTTCGAGCCAGCGTTCGAGCTGCGCGAGGCGGTCAGCGCCCCAGAACAGTTCCCCGTCGACGACCACGGTCGGTGCGCCGAAGACGCCGGCCTGCTCGGCCTGGTCGGTATGGGCGGCAAGCCGCTGCTTTACGTCGGCGTCGGCGATGCCGACGGCAAAGGCTTCTGCGTCGATGCCAAGTTCACCTGCGACCGCGGCAAGCTCGGCGCTGTCGGACACGTCACGGCCTTCACGGAAGCTTGCGTTGAAGATCGCCTCCACGTAGGCCGGCGCGGTGCAGCGTTCCTCCACGGTGGCCCAGTAGAAGCCGCGCGCCGCCGGGATGCTGTTGAACGGAAACGGCTTCGGCCAGCGCCACTGGAGACCCTGTTCGCGCGCGCAGCGCTCCACGTCGGTGCGCAGGTACTGCCCCTTGCGGGTGTCGGCCGGCGGCGGTGCATGTCCCAGGTTGCGAAAGATCACGCCGAGGCTGATGGGACGCCAGTGAAGCACGAGCCCATGCCGTTCGGCGATGGCCGGCACTTCGCGCCACGCCAGCGCCGAGTATGCGGATGAGAAGTCGAAGTAGAAGTCGAGGCTTCCGGCCATGATGGCTCCCTGCGAGGTGCGTGACTTTCATAACGAGACGATTGATTACAGCGCCGCGGCCGGCGTGCCGTCAAGGCGTCCGCCATTGCCCGCCGTCGCCCGGTACGCGGTACGCATGGCCCTGTGATACCTTCAGCGCTCTTTTGCGGCAGTGCGGCATCCGCACCGCCAGAACTGCGTGGAACCCACCCCGATGACACGACTCTCGCTGGCCAAGGACCGGATCCGTTTCCTGTTGCTCGAAGGCGTGCACGACGCGGCGCTGGAGGTGCTCGCCAATGCCGGCTACACCAACGTCAAGGCGCTGCCGCACTCACTGACCGGGGACGAACTGATCGACGCGGTGCGCGACGTGCACTTCCTCGGGATCCGCTCGCGCACCCAGGTCACCGACGAGGTCCTCGCCGCGGCGGGCAGGCTCAATGCCATCGGCTGTTTCTGCATCGGCACCAACCAGGTCCACGTGGAGCATGCGCGCGACCGCGGCATCCCGGTATTCAACGCGCCGTTTTCGAACACGCGCAGCGTCGCCGAGCTGGTGCTTGCCGAGATCGTGTTCCTGATGCGCGGCGTGGTGCAGAAAAATGCCGCCGCGCACCGTGGCGAGTGGCTGAAAAGTGCGGCCGGGGCCTACGAGATCCGGGGCAAGCGGCTCGGCATTGTCGGTTACGGCCACATCGGGACACAGCTCGGTGTCCTCGCCGAGTCGCTGGGCATGGACGTGCACTACTACGATGTCGAGAACAAGCTGCCGATGGGCAACGCGACCCGGGCGCCGGACCTCGATACCCTGCTGGGGCACTGCGACGTGATTACGCTGCACGTGCCCGAAACCGCCGACACCCGCAACATGATCGGCGCCGCACAGCTTGCGCGCATGCGCGCGGGCAGTTGGCTGATCAACGCGTCGCGCGGCTCGGTCGTGGATATCGATGCGCTGGTCGATGCGCTCGACAGCGGGCACATCGCCGGCGCCGCAGTTGACGTGTTCCCGCAGGAACCGAAGTCGAACCAGGACGAGTTCATCTCACCGCTGCGCCGCTTCGACAACGTGATCCTTACGCCGCACGTGGGCGGCAGCACGCAGGAAGCACAGGAGAACATCGCGCGCGAGGTCGCGAGCAAGCTGGTGCGCTACAGCGACAACGGCTCGACGACGACCGCGGTGAACTTCCCCGAGGTCAGCCTGCCCGAGAACACCGAGCGCCGGCGCCTGCTGCACATCCACCACAACGTGCCGGGCGTGCTGCGGGCGATCAACCGGATTTTCGCGAACCGCCAGACCAACATTGCGGCACAGTACCTGCAGACTTCGGCCACGATTGGCTACGTGGTCATGGACGTGGAACTCGACGATGCACGGCCGCTGCTCGAGGATCTGCGTGGCGTCGAAGGCACGATCCGCGTGCGTCTGCTGCACTGAAGGCCGTGCCGCCAACGGAGGATATGATGGACACAGCCGAGGCCCTGCAACGCATCCGTGACATCGTGGGCGCCGCCGGTATCGTCGAAGCCGAGGCCGACCGCGCCGCGTACCTGCAGGACGAACGCCGTCTTTACGACGGCCAGGCCGCGCTGATCGTACGCCCGGCGAATACCGACGAGGTCAGTCGCGTGCTCGCGGTCTGCCACGAGGCCGGTCTTGGCGTCGTGCCGCAGGGTGGCAACACCGGCTACTGCGGCGGCGCAAGCCCCGACGACGCCGAACGGCAGGTGCTGCTGTCGATGTCGAGGCTCAACCGCATCCGCGATGTGGACCCGGTAGGTTTCACCGCCACGGTCGAGGCGGGCGTCGTGCTCGCGAGGCTGCAGCAGGCCGCCGAGGCGCAGAACCTGTTCTTTCCGCTGAGCATGGGTTCGGAAGGCTCCTGCCAGATCGGTGGCAACCTGTCGACCAACGCCGGCGGCCTCGCGGTGCTGCGTTAC
>PWYM01000291.1 GCA_003567855.1 Gammaproteobacteria bacterium
CAGCAACTTCATTCGCACCGCGCGCGCGCAGGGGCTGCCGGGTCGCACCGTGATCCTGCGCCACGCGCTCAAGCCCGCGCTGTTGCCGGTGGTGTCATACCTCGGCCCGGCCACCGCGGCGATCCTCACCGGCTCGGTGGTCATCGAGCAGATCTTCGGCGTGCCCGGGCTCGGTCGATACTTCGTGCAGGGCGCGCTCAATCGCGACTACACGCTGGTGATGGGCGTCGTGGTTTTCTACGGCATCCTGATCATCACGTTCAACTTTGTCGTCGACGTGCTCTATGCATGGCTCGACCCGCGGGTGAAATACTGATGGCGGTGCCCGGATCCGCGGCGGCGCCGACGCCGGTGCCGGTCACCGGCCGCAGCCTGTGGCAGGACACGTGGCGCGCGCTCAGGCGCAACCGTGCGACGCTCGCTTCGGTGTGCATCCTCGCGTTCATGACGCTGCTGGTGATCGTCGGGCCGTGGCTGACGCCGTACACCTACGCGCAGACCGACTGGGAGAACGTCTCCATAGGTCCCGATCTCGCGAGCGGCCACGTGTTCGGTACCGACGCGCTCGGCCGCGATCTGTTCGTGCGCACGATGCAGGGCGGGCGCATCTCGCTGATGATCGGCGTGGTCGCCACGCTCGTGAGCCTGCTGATCGGCGTGACCTGGGGCGCGCTTGCCGGCTACCTCGGCGGGCGCGTCGACCACGTGATGATGCGTATCGTCGACATTCTCTACGCGATGCCGTTCATGTTCTTCGTGATCCTGCTAATGGTCTTCTTCGGGCGCAACATCCTGCTGATCTTCGTCGCGATAGGCGCGATCAACTGGCTCGACATGGCGCGCATCGTGCGCGGCCAGACGCTGTCGCTGAAGCACAAGGAGTTCGTCGAGGCCGCCGAGGCGCAGGGCGTGAAAACGCTCGCGATCATCCGCCGCCACATCGTGCCGAACCTGCTTGGCGTGGTCGTCGTCTACGTGACGCTGACGATCCCGCAGGTGATTCTCGTCGAGAGCTTCCTGAGCTTCCTCGGGCTCGGCGTGCAGGAGCCGATGACCTCGTGGGGCGCGCTCGTCAACGAGGGCGCGCAGGAGATGGAAACCGCGCCGTGGATGCTCGTGTTCCCCGCGGCGTTTCTCGCGACCACGCTGTTCTGTTTCAACTTCGTCGGCGATGGGCTGCGCGATGCGCTCGATCCGCGCGACCGGAAGGGCCGGTGAGTCTGCTCGCCGTCGATGCGCTCGACGTGCGTTTCGACACGCCCGACGGCGAGGTGCACGCCGTGCACGGGCTGTCGTTCGCACTCGCCGCCGGCGAAACGCTCGGCATCGTCGGCGAGTCCGGCTCGGGCAAGAGCCAGACGATGCTCGGCATGCTCGGTCTGCTCGCCGACAACGGCCGCGTCACGGGTTCGGCGCGGCTCGACGGCACCGAGCTCGTCGGCCTGCCGGACGGGTCGCTGCGGCGCATTCGCGGGCGCGAGGTGTCGATGATCTTCCAGGATCCGATGACCTCGCTGAATCCGTACCTGACGGTCCACGACCAGATGGTGCAGGTGCTGCGCCACCACGAGGGGCTTGGCAGGCGCGAGGCGCGCGCGCGCTGCGTGCAGATGCTCGACGCAGTGCGCATCCCGGAGGCCGCGTCGCGGCTCGACCGCTACCCCCACGAATTCTCCGGCGGCATGCGCCAGCGCGTGATGATCGCATCGGCGCTGCTGTGCCGGCCGCGGCTGCTGATCGCCGACGAGCCGACGACCGCGCTCGACGTCACCGTGCAGGCGCAGATCCTCGAGCTGATGGGCGACATCCGCCGCGATTTCGGCACCGCGATCATCCTGATCACCCACGATCTCGGCGTGGTCGCCGGCACCTGCGACCGCGTGCTCGTGATGCACCAGGGGGAGTGCCGCGAGACCGGACCGGTCGACGACATCTTCGCCCGCCCGCGCCACCCTTATACGCGTGCGCTGCTCGATGCGGTGCCGCGGCTGGACCGGCCCGGCGAGCAACCGCTCGGTGACGTGCGCGACGGCGCGCCGGTGATCGAGGTCGAGGACCTGCGGGTGCACTTCCAGGTGCCGGCGCCGACGTGGCTCGGCCGGGCGCGCACGCTGAAGGCCGTCGACGGCGTGAGTCTCACCGTGCGCCCCGGCGAGACGCTCGGCGTGGTCGGCGAATCGGGTTGCGGCAAGTCGACGCTGGCGCGCGCGATCCTGCGGCTCGTGCCGGCAACGGCCGGTCGCGTCGCGCTGCTCGGTCGCGACATCAGCGGCCTCGACCGGCGCGCAATGCGCCCGCACCGCCGGGACCTGCAGGTGGTGTTCCAGGATCCGCTCGCGTCGCTGAATCCGCGCATGACCGTCGGTGACATCGTCGCCGAACCGCTGTGGACGCACGCGCGAAACCTGTCGCGCGCCGAGCGTCGCAACCGCGTGCTCACGGTGCTCGAGCGCGTCGGCCTGACCGACGCGCACGCGAACCGTTATCCGCACGAGTTCTCCGGCGGCCAGTGCCAGCGCATCGGTATCGCACGGGCGCTCGTGCTCGAGCCCGACGTCGTGATCTGCGACGAACCGGTGAGCGCGCTCGACGTGTCCATCCAGGCGCAGATCGTGCGCCTGCTGATGGACCTGCAGGCCGAGCTCGGCCTGTCGCTGATCTTCATCGCGCACGATCTCGCGGTGGTGCGCCACATCAGCCATCGCATCATGGTGATGTACCTCGGGCGCGCCGTTGAGGTCGCCGACCGCGACACGCTGTGCGAGCGGCCGGTGCATCCCTACACACAGGCACTGATCAGCTCGGTGCCGGTGCCCGATCCCGCCGTCGAACGCGCGCGGGCCGGAAGGGTGGTCTACGGCGACCTGCCGTCGCCGCTGTCGCCGCCGAGCGGCTGCGCGTTCCGCACCCGATGCCCGCACGCGGTCGCCGGCTGTGCGCAGGAAGTGCCACAGCTGCGCCACTTCGATGCGCGTCTCGCCGCGTGCCACGAACTCGAGCGGCTGAATCCGCCATCCTGCAACGCCTGAGCGCGCCGTCGCACGGTCAGTCGGGCACCGGCACCGGCAGCGCGCGACCGTTGATCACCAGCAGCCCGCTGTCGTAGTGCGCGTCGAGCCGGTAGCTGTCACCGTCGCGCACGAGCGCGCCGGCGTTGACCGCAACGTCGACCCACCGTCCGATGCCTGGCTGCGCGCGCAGCGGCGCGAGCAGCGATGGGGGCAGGCGCAGCTGCGCGTCGAGCGACGCACCGAACGCCGCGCGGGCCGGCGTCGCGCGGGCCGGGCGCAGTTCCGGGAGCTGCAGTTCCACCGTGCTGCTCACCGTGCCGACGGGCAGGTCGGCCACCAGCGTGCGCACCGACAGCCATGGGCCCGGCGGCAGCAGCGCCGGAACCGCGGGCAGCGTGCCGCGCACGAGACCGCGGCCACCGTTGTGGAGCACGCTGGCCAGCAGCGTGACGAGCTCGCCGAGGGCATCCGGATCGAGTCGGCCGGCGCCCCCGTCGATGCGCACGCGGCGCCCGTCGGCGCCGGCGAACTGCAGGTGTTCCGCGGCGGCGTCGAGGTGGGCCTCGAGCAGAGCATCGCGGCTGCGCAGCGACCAGTCGCCGACGAGGCCGTCGATCTGCGTGGGCTGGCGTGGCGCGATGTGCGTCCATACGTGCAGGCCTTGGGTCTCGACGCGGCCGTCGCCGGTCCACAGCCCGTCGCGGCGGCGCAGCGACAGCTTGACGAGCAGGTGTTCGAGTTCGCCGCTGGCCGCGGCATCACGGAATCGAAGCGGCGCGGCGCGGGCCTCTGCCTCGACGCGGCGCAGCGCCCCGTCGGTGCGGATGCGCACCTCGCCGCCCTGCCACGTGATCTCGCCGTAATCGCGCCGCGGCCGCCATTCGGTGGCCGGCAGCTCGAGCCGTGCGCGCAGCCCGCCGGCCAGGCCGAACCGGGTCGTCGCCCGCAGCGTCGGGGACGGCCCCGACTGCTGGGCCGACGTGACCTCGAGCGCGGTGTCGATGCGGGCGAGCCCGAGGCGGCCACGTGGCAGCGGTCCGTGCCGGTAGTGCGAGTCGGCGACGAACTCCAGCGCGTCGAGCGGCGGCAGCGGATCGCCGGACTCGCCGCCCACCGCGGGCGGCAGCGCGATGCGCGCACGGTGGCGCGCCTGCGACGAGAACCAGCCGCGGCGAAAGGATTCTAGTTCGACCGTGATGCCCGGCCGGGCATCGAGCCGTGCGACGAGCCGGTCCGACTGGCGCTCGGCGACGAGGCCGAGCAGCGCCGGCGCCGCCAGCGCGGCGACCGGCACAAGCGCCAGCACGATCCAGGCTGTTGTTCGCATCCGGGTTCCACCGCCGCGCCGACGTCGCGATGCTAGCACGCGCCCCGGAGCGCTTACCGGCGCGCTTACCGGCGCGTCAGTCGGCGTGCAGGTCGAACTCCGCGCGCACCTCGGCCTCGAACCGGAGCTCGCCGGCCCGGTAGGTGGCGGCATCGTCGCCTGACGCGTCTTCGGCGACGGCGCGCATCATCATCGTATCGCGCGCCGGACCGTGTGACTGCTCACGCGCGTCGAGGTGGCGGATATCACCGAGGCGCACCCCGAGCGTTTCGGCGATCGCCGCGGCATTCTCGCGGGCATCCTCGGTGGCGCGCGCAAGCGCCTCGCGCTGCAGCGCCCGCCGGTCGCCGCTGTCGAGCCGCGGCGGCGAGACCTGGTTGATGCCGCGCGTCACCGCGCCCTCGAGCAGTTCACCGAGACGCTCCAGCGCGGTGAGTTCGATGCTGATGCCACGGCTGACGTGGTAGCCGACGAAGCGGCGCTGGCGCGAGTCCCCGTCCCATTCGTACTCGGGCCGCACCTGCAGTCCGGTGGCGTCGACGTGGCGGTCCTCGATGCCGAGCGTGCGCGTGAAATCGAGGAACTCGCGCACCACGCGGTTGACCTGCATGCGCGCATCGTCGAGCTCGAGTTCGCGGGCCTCTACGCCGAGCTGCAGGCGTGCGCGGTCGGGCATCGCGTGCACCGTGGCGCTGCCGGTGACGGCGACACCCCGGCGGTCGGTGTGCTCGTCGGCAATGGCCGGCAACGCCAGGCAGGCCAGCAGCAGGATCAGGCAGGGGGTGCGCATTGTTGTTCTCCCGGTCGAGGCGCGCGCGGATCGCGCGCCCCTCACAGACCCGCGTGGTGGCACCGGGGTTCCGGCCCCGGGCGCGACCGATCCCCGGTCGCGTGCGCCTGCGTGCCGGTCGGCTGGCATTCGGCCCGACCGCGCTCTACCATAGCGGGCTGATTTCCGGGCCGTCGTCGCGCCCCGATGGAGGTATGAAAGCGGTGTTCTCTAGACAGGGATGGGTACTTTCGCTGCTGTCTGCGGCGGTGCTGGCCACCGGGATGGCCACGGGCACATGGGGCGTCGCCGATGCGCGCGCCGAGGGTGACGTCGAGCGTGGCGAGGCGCTCGCCTACACGTGCATGGGCTGCCACGGCATCCCCGGCTACCGCAACGCGTTCCCGACCTTCCGCGTGCCCAAGCTCGGCGGGCAGCACGAGCAGGCGCTGTATCTCGCGCTTGTCGAATACGCCGAGCGCCGGCGCAGCCACGCGACGATGTACGCGCAGGCGGCGACCTTCAGCGACCAGGACAAGCGCGACATCGCGGCGTGGTTCGCCAGCCGCGGCGAGCCGCGCACCGAGGGCCGTACCGGGTCGGGTCCGCGCGTCGCGCGCGGCCGCGACAAGTCGCAGGTCTGCGCCGCGTGTCACGGTGAGACCGGCATCAGCCCGAGCCCCGAGTGGCCGTCGCTCGCCGGCCAGCACGAGGACTACCTGCTGCATTCGCTGCGCCAGTACCAGACCGGCGAACGCCAGAACGCGGTCATGGCCGGCCAGGTGCAGAACCTCGACGACGACGACCTGCGCGACCTCGCCGCGTTCTACGCGGCGCAGCGCGGCCTGTTCACGACCCGGCCCGACTGAGCGCGGGCGCGCTCAGCGCGCGTCGCGCGTCAGCGTCGCGAGAAACGCGGCGGCCGAGTCCATGATCGCCGCGACCTCGTCGGCCGACCACCGGTCGAGGTTCGCAAGCACCTGGCGCATCCGCGGGTTGTCACCCAGCGTGTCGCGGTGGCGCGCGAGGAAGCGCCAGTACAGCCGGTTGTACGGGCACGCGTCGTCGCCCGATCGTCGGTCGACCCGGTAGCGGCATTCGCCGCAGTAGTTGCCCATCCGCTGGATGTAGCGCCCGCTCGCGACGTAGGGCTTGGAGCCGACGATGCCGCCGTCTGCGAACAGCGCCATGCCGGCGGTGTTCGGCAGCTCCACCCACTCGATCGCATCGACGTAGACCGCGAGAAACCAGTCGCAGACCTGGCGCGGCTCGAGTTCGGCGAGCACCGCGAAATTGCCGATCACCATCAGCCGCTGGATATGATGGGCATAGCCGTGGCGCAGCGTGTCGGCGATGGCGTGGTGCAGGCACGCCATGTCGGTGTCCCCGGTCCAGAACCACGCCGGGAGGTCGCGGCGGTGGCCGAAATGGTTGAGCCCGGCGTAGCCGGGCATATGAAGCCAGTAGACCCCGCGCATGTACTCGCGCCAGCCGAGGACCTGGCGGATGAACCCTTCCACGGCTGCGAGCGGCGCGCGCCCGTCCCGCCAGGCCTGCTCGGCGGCGGCAATCGCACGGCGCGGATCAAGCAGCTTGAGGTTCAGCGCCGGTGACAGGAGGCTGTGCCAGAGGAACGGCTCGCCGCGCCACATCGCGTCCTGATGGCGGCCGAAACCGGCGAGCCGGTCGTCGATGAAACGCTCGAGCGCGAGCGCCGCGTCGTCCGCGGTGACCGGCCAGTCGAAGCCGTCGAGTTCACCGGGGTGGTTCGCGAAGCGTTCGGCGACTTCGGCAAGCACCTCGGCGGTGGTCGCATCCGGCGGGAACGCCGGCGGTCGCGGCAGCGTGCCCGGCCCGTCGCGCGGCAGCGGCTCGCGGTTGTCGGCGTCGAAGTTCCAGCGCCCGCCCGCGGGCTGGTCGCCGTCCATCAGGACGCCGAAGCGCCGGCGCTGGGCGCGGTAGAAGTCCTCCATGCGCAGCCGCTTGCGCCCGGCGGCAAACGTCGCGAATTCTTCCCGGGTGATGTGGAAGTGCGTGTCGGGCAGCAGCCGCAGGCCGACGCCATGGTCGCTGCAGGCCTGGCGCAACGCCGCCTCGACGCGCCATTCCCCGGCCTCGGTGAGCACGACCTCGTCGGGCCGGTAGCGCGCGATCGCCGCCGCCAGCCCCGCCGCGAGGTCCGGGCAGTCATCGGCGAGTTCGACGTAGTGCACCGCGAATCCGGCGGCGACGAGCGCGTCGGCGAAGTGGCGCATCGCCGCCAGGCACAGCGCGATGCGCTGGCGATGGCTCCAGACATGGCGCGCCTCGGCGGCGGTCTCGATCATCACGACGACGTCGCGCGCGGGGTCGAGGTCGCCAAGCAGCGGGGCGTCGGCGTCGAGCTGGTCACCGAGCACCAGGCACAGGCGGCGCGCGCGCGTGACTTCCGTGTCGTGGCGCATCGTGGGCTCCGCCGGGTTACGGATGGCCAGACTAGCACCGCGGTGCCACACTGGCACCGCCGGGACGCCCGGGATACAGACACGGAGGCCACGATGAGCGAGTTTCTCGCCTACCGCGCGACCGACGGCGACGCGAAGGCGCCGCGGCTCGAAATCACCCGTATGACCCGCGACGCGCTGACCGCCGGTGACGTGCTGATCCGTGCCCGGTGGTCGGACATCAACTACAAGGACGCGCTCGCGGTGACCGGGCGCGGGCGCATCTTCCGCGAGCTGCCGCTGAATGCCGGCATCGATGTCGCCGGCGAGGTCGCCGAATCCGCCGACCCGCGCTTTCGCGAGGGCGACACGGTCGTCGTCACCGGCAGCGGGCTCGGCGAGTACCTCGACGGCGGATACGCGCAGTACGTGCGCGTGCCCGCCGAGTCGGTCATTCACCTGCCGCGAGAAATCGACGCGCGCGACGCGATGGCGATCGGCACCGCGGGCTTCACCGCCGCGCTCGCGGTCCACCAGATGCAGCTCAACGGCCAGGATCCGGCAGCCGGCCCGGTGCTCGTCACCGGTGCCACCGGCGGCGTCGGCAGCGTCGCGATCGACCTGCTCGCCGGGCGCGGTTTCGAGGTGCATGCGCTCACCGGCAAGGCCGACGCGGCCGATTACCTGCGCGGTCTCGGCGCCGCCGAGGTGCTCGCGCGCGACGCCGAGACCCCGCCCGGCCAGCGACCGCTCGAACGCGTGCGCTTCGCCGGCGCGATTGACAACCTCGGGGGCGACTGGCTCGCGTGGCTGACGCGCACCACCGGCTTCTTCGGCAACGTCGCAAGCGTCGGGCTCGCCGCCGGCGCGGAGTTCTCGACGACGGTGATGCCTTTCATACTGCGTGGCGTGAACCTCCTCGGCATCCATTCGGTCGAGACCCCGCGCGCGCTGCGCGAGCGGCTCTGGCAGCGTCTCGCGAGCGATCTGCGCCCGCGCCACCTCGACCGGATCGTCACCGGCGAGGTCACCCTCGAGCAGCTCCCGGGGCATTTCGACCGCTGGGTCCGCGGCGAAGTCACCGGCCGGACGGTGGTCCGCATTGACTGACGCACACGACACCGCTGCACCGCTGGTACTGCGCGACGACCGTGATGGCGTCGCGTGGCTCAGGCTGAACCGCCCGCAAAAACGCAACGCTCTGTCGCTGGCGATGCTCGATGCGCTCGCCGAAGCGGTCGAGGCGCTGCGCACTGACCGTGACGTGCGCGTCGTGGTGCTCGCCGCCGAGGGCCCCGTGTTCTGTGCCGGCCACGACCTGGTCGAACTGCGCGACGGCGACGGCCCGAAGTTCTACCGCGACGTGTTCGACCGGTGCAGCACCCTCATGCAGTCGCTGCACCGGCTGCCACAGCCGGTGATCGCGAGCGTACACGGTATGGCGACCGCGGCCGGCTGCCAGCTCGTCGCGAGCTGCGACCTCGTCGTCGCCGGCGAGTCGGCCCGTTTCGCGACGCCGGGCGTGAACATCGGGCTGTTCTGCAGCACGCCGATGGTCGCGCTGTCGCGCGTCGTCGCGCCGCGCGCGGCGCTTGAGATGCTGCTGACCGGCGACGCGGTCGACGCGGCCACCGCGCACACGCTCGGGCTCGTCAACCACGTGGTCGCCGACGACGCGCTGGCCGAGGCGACCGCGGCGCTGGCGTCACGGCTGTCGCAGCGGTCGCGCCACGTGCTCGCACTCGGCAAGGAGGCCTGGTATGCACAGCTCAACCTGCCGCGCGCGCGGGCCTATGACTACACGACCGCGATGATGGTCAGAAACATGATGGCCGACGATGCCGCCGAAGGGATCTCCGCCTTCCTCGAGCGGCGCCCGCCGCAGTGGAAGGACAGGTAGGCGGGTGCGCGGTCCCACACCCCCGCCGCGCCGAGCCCCGGCGTGCGATTTGGGAACCGTATTGTCACTCGGCTAGAATCGGCGCCCCGGCGGCATCAGGCGAGGTGGTCGCCCCGTCCCGCCGAGTCGAGGAGTACCCGATGTCCGACATGGAGTCCCCAGGCGCACGCCTGCGCCGTGCGGTCGCCGACGAACGCCCGCTGCAGGTGGTCGGTGCCGTCAACGCCTACTGTGCCCTGCTCGCCGAGCGCGCCGGGTTTCGCGCGCTTTACCTGTCCGGCGCGGGCGTCGCGAACGCCTCCTTCGGCCTGCCCGACCTCGCGATGACGACGCTGAACGACGTCTGCGAGGACGTACGCCGCATCAGCGGCGCGACGAAGCTCCCGCTGCTCGTCGACGCCGACACCGGCTGGGGCCATGCCTTCATGATCAGCCGTACCGTGCGCGAACTGATTCGCGCCGGGGCTGCCGGCTGCCATCTCGAGGACCAGGTCAACGCCAAGCGCTGCGGCCACCGGCCGGGCAAGGCGCTGGTCGCCCGCGATGAAATGGTCGACCGCATCCGCGCCGCCGCCGACGGGCGCACCGACCCGGATTTCGTGCTGATGGCGCGCACCGACGCGCACGCGGTCGAGGGGCAGCAGGCCGCGCTGGACCGCGCCGGCGCCTACGTCGAGGCCGGTGCCGACATGATCTTTGCCGAGGCGCTGACGACGCTGGACGAATACCGCGAGTTCACGCGCGCGGTGCAGGTGCCGGTGCTCGCCAACATCACCGAGTTCGGCCGCACGCCGCTGTTCACCGTAGACGAACTCGGCGGTGCCGGCGTGGGCCTCGTGCTCTACCCGCTGTCGGCGTTCCGCGCGATGAGCCGCGCCGCCGAGGTCGCCTACCGCGACATCCGCGAGCGTGGCACGCAGCAGGGCATCACCGACGCGATGCAGACGCGTGCCGAACTCTACGACGTGCTCGGCTACCACGACTACGAAAAGAAACTCGACGAACTGTTCGGCGGCTGACGCCGCATTCACCTGGGGAGCGAACCGCATGACTGACCAGCCCGCCGGGCCGAAGCCCAAGAAGTCGGTCGCGCTGTCGGGGGTGCCCGCGGGCAACACCGCACTGTGCACCGTCGGACGTACCGGCAACGACCTGCACTATCGCGGCTACGACATTCTCGACGTTGCCGAACGCTGCGAGTTCGAGGAAATCGCGCATCTGCTGGTGCACGGCAAGCTGCCCAACCGCGCCGAGCTCGCCGCCTACAAGGCACGACTGCAGCGTCTGCGCGGCCTGCCGGCGACGGTGCGCGCCGTGCTCGAGCAGCTGCCCGCCGCAAGCCACCCGATGGACGTGCTGCGCACGGCCACCTCGGCACTCGGCTGCACGCTGCCCGAGAAGGACGACCACGCGGCCGCCGGTGCGCGTGACATCACCGACCGGCTGATCGCGAGCCTCGGCTCGATGCTCACCTACTGGTACCACTACAGTCACAACGGCGTGCGCATCGACGTCGAGACCGACGACGACTCCGTCGGCGGACACTTCCTGCACCTGCTGCACCGGCGTCCACCACCCGAGAGCTGGGTGCGTGCGATGCACGTCTCGCTGATCCTCTACGCCGAGCACGAGTTCAACGCATCGACATTCACCGCCCGCGTGATCGCCGGCACCGCGTCCGACATGTACTCGGCGATCACCGGTGCGATCGGCGCACTGCGCGGCCCCAAGCACGGCGGTGCGAACGAGGTCGCCTTCGACATCCAGCAACGCTACGAGACGCCCGACGAGGCCGAGGAGGACATCCGCCGGCGCATCGCCGCGCGCGAAGTCATCATCGGTTTCGGCCACCCCGTGTACACCACCGGTGACCCGCGCAACCGCGTCATCAAGGAAGTCGCGCGCCAGCTCTCCGAAGACGCGAACGACATGCGGATGTACAGCATCGCCGAGCGCCTCGAGGCGGTCATGTGGGAAGCGAAGAAGATGTTCCCGAACCTCGATTGGTTCTCGGCGGTCTCCTACTACATGATGGGGGTCCCCACCTCGATGTTCACGCCGCTGTTCGTGATCGCGCGCACCACCGGCTGGGGCGCACACGTCGTCGAGCAGCGCCAGGACGGCAAGATCATCCGGCCGAGTGCGAACTACACCGGCCCTGAGAACCTGCAGTTTGTCCCCATCGACGAACGCGACTGAACACAAGGAGATTCCATGTCCGCATCCGACATCCGTTCCGCCAGGCGTCCCGACCCGGACGCGGTGCTCGTCGACATCGCCGACTACGCGGTCAGCACGAAACTCGACAGCGACGTCGCCTACGACACTGCGCGCTACTGCCTGATGGACACGCTCGCGTGCGGCTTCCAGGCGCTCGACTATCCCGCGTGCACGCGCCTGCTCGGTCCGGTCGTCCCCGGCGCGACGCTGCCCGGCGGCGCACGCGTTCCGGGCACCGGCTACGAGCTTGACCCGGTGCAGGCGGCGTTCAACATCGGTGCGATGGTGCGCTGGCTCGACTTCAACGACACCTGGCTCGCCGCCGAGTGGGGACACCCGTCGGACAACCTCGGAGGTCTGCTCGCGGTCGCCGACTGGCAGGCACGTCGCGCCGCCACCGAGGGCGGTACGCGGCCGACCGTGCACGACCTGCTCACCGCGATGATCAAGGCCCACGAGATCCAGGGCGTGATCGCGCTTGAGAACGGATTCAACCGCGTCGGGCTCGACCACGTGCTGCTGGTGCGCGTCGCGTCCACCGCGGTCGTCACCGCGATGCTCGGCGGCAGCCGCGAACAGGTCATCAACGCGGTGTCGAACGCGTGGATCGACGGCGGGGCGCTGCGCACCTACCGCCATGCCCCGAACACCGGCTCGCGCAAGAGCTGGGCCGCGGGCGATGCGACCAGCCGCGCGGTACGCCACGCACTGATCGCGATGACCGGGGAAATGGGCTACCCGTCGGCGCTGTCGGCGCCGAAGTGGGGATTCTACGACGTGCTGTTCAAGGGCAAGCCGTTCAGCTTCCCGCAGGGCTTCGGCAGCTACGTGATGGAAAACGTGCTGTTCAAGATTTCCTACCCGGCCGAGTTCCACGCACAGACCGCGGTCGAAGCCGCGATGCAGCTGCACCCGCAGGTCGCCGAGCGCGTCGACGATGTCGAGCGCATCGTCATCGAAACCCAGGAGCCGGGCGTGCGCATCATCGACAAGACCGGCCCGCTCGACAACCCGGCCGACCGCGATCACTGCATCCAGTACATGGCCGCGGTCCCGCTCGTGTTCGGTCGACTCACCGCTGCCGACTACGAGGACGACGTTGCGTCGGATCCGCGCATCGACGCGCTGCGTGACCGCATGGAGGTGCGCGAGAACGAGCAGTTCACGCGCGACTACTACGACGCCGACAAGCGCTACATCGGCAACGCGATACAGGTGCACTTCAAGGACGGCTCGAGCACCGACCGGGTCGCGATCGACTTCCCGATCGGCCACCGGCGCCGTCGCGACGAAGGCATTCCGGTGCTGGTGCGCAAGTTCGAGGACAGCGTGCGGCCGCACCTCGGCGACGAGCGGCTACAGGCCCTTTCGGATGTCTTCGGCGACCGGGAGCGGCTCGGCGCGCTGCCGGTCGACGACCTCATGGCGATGCTCGTGCGCTGACCGGTCCGGGGCGCGTCGCGGCCCGTCGCCGCCTGCCGGCGATGGCGGCCACGGCTTGCGCGTCAACTTCTGTTAGACTTTCGCCACTGCGCAGCGCCCGCTACAGGCGCTGTCGCGCTGCGCTGCAGCGTCCATACAACGACGGCACACTGGCCGTTCGACGGAGAACGTCAATGAAGAAACTCAGTGTATGCGCCCTCGCGCTGCTGCTGCCGCTCGGCTCGACCGCGCTCGCGGCCGGCCCGCAGGAGGGCCAGTGGTTCGTAAGCCCTCTGCTCACCTACCAGATCAGTGACGACAAGCGACTGGTCGGCGAAGACATCCGCGGTGGCCAGTTCGGCCTCGGCTATGCCGTCGATGACAACTGGCTTGTAGAGGGTCACCTGCAATACGCTGAATTGAAGGGTTTCCAACCCGGCAAGCAGCGTGGCGTCGGGATTGACCTGCTGCACCGCTGGGGGCCGCAGTGGGCAGTGTCGCCGTACGCGCTGGTCGGTGCCGGCTGGCTGCGCAGCAGCGTCGACTCGCCTTTCGTCAGTGGTCGCGACGGCCACACTTTCTCGGCCGGCGCGGGCCTGATGCTCGAGCTGACCGACGCGGTTTCGCTGCGCACCGAGTACCGGCTGCGCGGCGACGCCGGCGGCAGCCCGAGCCTGACCGACCAGCTGATCAGTCTTGGCTTCACCGCCAGCTTCGGCGGCCAGCCCGCGCCGCCACCGCGTGAGCCCGAGCCGGAGCCGGAACCCGAGCGCCAGCCGCCGCCACCACCACCGCCGGCCCCCGAGCCGGAGCCGGAGCCGGAGCGTCCGTGCCCCGAGCCGCGTCCCGGCCAGCCCGTCGATGATGACGGCTGCGCACTCGAGATCGAGCTGCGCGGCGTGAACTTCGAGTTCGACTCGTCACAGCTCAGCGCGGGCTCCGAGCGTGTGCTCAACGAGGCCGCCGACACGCTGATGGAGTACCCGAACCTGCGCGTCGAGGTCCAGGGCCACACCGACAGCCGCGGCTCCGCCGAGTACAACCAGCGCCTGTCGCAGCGCCGCGCCGCGGCGGTGCGTGACTACCTCATCAGTCGCGGTGTCAACGCCGACAACCTCACCGCGCGTGGCTACGGCGAAGCACAGCCCATCGCGAGCAATGAGACCGACGAGGGCCGCGCCCGCAACCGGCGTGTGGTACTGCGCTTCATCGTCGACTGAACGTCGCCGCAGCGCGGTAACGTCACCAGGCCCCGGATTCGTCCGGGGCCTTTTTCGTCGTGGGCCGGGACCCGCATCCGAGCCCTGCCATCCCGCCTCTGTCGCGGTGTCGGGATGAGCGTCGATCTGCGGGCGCGCATTGCCGAGGGCCTCGCCGCGCTGGGCCTCGACGCCCCCGATGCGGCGCCGGCACGGCTCGCGACGCTGCTCGACGAGCTCGCGCGCTGGAACCGCGCGTATAACCTCACGGCGGTGCGTGATCCGGCGGAGATGGTTGCCGTCCACGTGCTCGACAGCCTCGCCGTGCTGCCGTGGCTGCGCGGGCGGCGCGTGCTCGACGTGGGCACCGGCGCCGGGTTTCCCGGCCTGCCGCTTGCGATCGTCGATGCGACGCGCGAATACGTGCTGCTCGACGGCAACGGCAAGAAGATCCGTTTCGTCGACCATATGCGCCGGCGCCTGGGCCTGGACCACGTCACCGCGCTCCAGGCGCGCATCGAGAGCTACTCCCCGGCGGCGGGGTTTGATACTGTCGTCGGCCGCGCGTTCGCGCCCGCACCGCGGTTTGCCGCCGGCTGCCGTCACGTGCTTGCGCCGGGCGGGCGGCTGCTGATGCTCAAGGGCCGTGATGTCGCCGCCGAACTGGCCGGCCTCGCGCCGGACTGGGAGTACCGTACAGAGCCCCTGGATGTGCCCGGGCTGGCGCGCCGCCGGCACCTCGTGGTGCTGACGCCGCTGGAGACCGCACGCTGATGACCGACCACACGACCACCCGCGTGATCGCGCTCGCCAACCAGAAAGGTGGCGTGGGCAAGACGACCACCGCGATCAATCTCGCCGCGTCGCTCGCGGCGACCAAGCGCCACGTGCTGCTCGTCGACCTCGACCCGCAGGGCAACGCGACGATGGGCTGTGGCATCGACAAGAGCGCGCTGGAGCTGACCACCTGCGACCTGCTGCTCGGCGACGCGACGCTCGCCGAGGTGCGCGTACCGCTGCCCGACTGGCACTTCGACCTGCTGCCCGGCAACGATGACCTCACGACCGCCGAGGTGCAGCTCCTGCAGGAACTCGGCCGCGAGATGCGCCTGCGCAAGGCGCTCGACGGCGCCGCATCGGCCTACGACTACGTACTCGTCGACTGTCCGCCGTCGATCAACATGCTCACGCTGAACGCGCTGACCGCCGCCGACGGCGTGCTGATCCCGATGCAGTGCGAGTACTACGCGCTCGAGGGGCTGTCGGCGCTGCTGCGCACCGTCGAGCAGGTGCGTGCCAGCGTCAATCCGCGCCTCGAGGTCGCCGGCATCCTGCGCACGATGTTCGATCCGCGGAACAACCTCGCCAACGAGGTCTCCGCGCAGCTCATCGAGCACTTCGGCGAGCGCGTCTACCGCACCGTGATTCCGCGCAACGTGCGCCTCGCCGAGGCCCCGAGTTTCGGCATCCCGGCGCTCTACCACGACAAGTACTCGCGCGGTGCGCTTGCCTACCTCGCGCTCGCCGGCGAGATCAACCGTCGCGAGGACGGGCGTCGCGCCGCCGCGGCGGCGTCGTAGCCGCGGCGGCGGGCTCTGCTACAATGCGCGGCCTTCCCAGCCAGTCGCCCAACGGGGCCAGCCAAACATGAACAGCAGGCGCAAACGTCTGGGTCGCGGTCTGGACGCACTGCTCGGCCCGGGCGCGCAGGACTCCGGTGACGATGGTGTGCGCGCCGAGGGCGAACTCCGCGACCTGCCGGTCGAGCAGCTTCAGCGTGGCCGCTACCAGCCGCGTTCCGACATCCGCGCCGAAACGCTCGAAAGCCTCGCGAACTCGATCACCGCCCAGGGCGTCGTGCAGCCGATCGTCGTCCGGCCCATAGAGCCGCGCGCCGACGGCGTGCGCTACGAGATCATCGCCGGCGAACGGCGCTGGCGCGCCGCCCAGATGGCGGGCCTGCGCGAGATTCCGGCGATCATCAAGCCGGTGCCCGACGAGGCCGCCGTGGCGATGGCGCTGATCGAGAACATCCAGCGCGAGGATCTCAACCCGCTCGAGGAGGCGCGCGCGCTCGCGCGGCTGATCGAGGAATTCGAAATGACGCACCAGGGTGCTGCCGACGCGGTCGGCCGCTCGCGTGCCGCGGTCAGCAACATGCTGCGCCTGCTCGAACTCAGCGACCCGGTCAAGGCGCTGGTCGAGGCCGGTGACCTGGAGATGGGCCATGCACGCGCGCTGCTCGCGCTGCCGGCCGGCAGCCAGCAGGCGGCCGCCGAACAGGTGCGCCGCGGCGGGCTGTCGGTGCGCGCCACCGAGCAGCTCGTGCGCAAGCTCACCCGCGAGGCCGAACGCGAAGCCGCCGGCGCCGAAGACGCCGCCGCCGCGCGTGGCCGCGACCCGGACATCCGCCGCCTCGAGACCGACCTCGCCGAGCGCCTGGGCGCTCGCGTCAGCGTGCAGCACGGCAGCCGCGGGCGCGGCAAGCTCGTGATCAGCTATCACAGCCTCGACGAGCTCGAAGGCATTCTGCGCCACATCCACTGAGCCGGCACGCGGCGGGCGCCGGTAATTGAAGCAGTGCAGCAACATCTATATACTTCGCGCCCGCAGAGCGGCTCGGTCGGTCAGAACGGGCAGCCCATGCGCCTGAAGTCAGTGCCCATGCGGGTGGTGACCTGGCAGCTGGCGGTCGCCGGCGCCGGTGGGCTGGCATGGGCGCTGAGCAGCCCTGCGGACGCGATTGCCGCCCTGGTCGGCGGCGCCACCAGCGCGCTGCTTACCCTGCAGTTCGCGATTCGAGTGTTCTCGCGGCCTCCCGAGGCTCCGCCTCAGGTGCTGCTCGCCGCCATATTCCGGGCGGAAGTATTCAAGCTGGTGCTGGCCGCGGTGTTTTTCCTGCTGGTCGCAAGGTTTTTCGGGCACCTGTTCGTGCCGGTACTGACCACGTTCGTCGCCACGCTGGTGGTGTTCTGGTTCGCACTGCTCTGGAAAGTGGAACAATAACGCGCGGCCGCGGCGCCACGTGCGGGGATCGACTGCCGGATCATGTTTACGAAGAAAGAATCGGCCACCGAATACGTCATCCACCACATCACCAATCTGTCGATCGGTGAGGGTGCATGGACGCTGCATCCCGATACGCTGTTTTTCTCGTGGCTGACGGGGCTGTTTTTCGTCGGCCTGTTCTGGCTGGGTGCCCGCCGCGCGACCGCCGGCGTCCCGGGCGGTCTGCAGAATTTCGTCGAAACCGTCATCGAGTTCATCGAGAACTCGGTCAAGGACAGCTTCCACGGCCCGCGTGACTTCGTCGGCCCGCTCGCGCTGACCATCTTCGTCTGGGTGCTGCTCTGGAACCTGCTCGACCTCGTGCCGGTCGACTACGTGCCGATGTTCGCCTACCACGCGCTCGGCCTCGAATACACCCGCATCGTGCCGTCGGCCGACGTCAACGCACCGTTCGCGCTGTCGCTGAGCGTGCTGATCCTGATGGTCGTCTACAGCATCAAGGGCAAGGGCTGGGGCGGCTACGGCAAGGAGCTGCTGACCCACCCGTTCGGGTCGTTCCCGCTGGTCGCGCCGTTCAACCTGCTGCTCAACATCGTCGAGATGATCGCCAAGCCGGTATCGCTGGCGCTGCGGCTGTTCGGCAACCTCTACGCGGCCGAACTGATCTTCGTGCTGATCGCGCTGCTGCCGTGGTGGGTGCAGTGGATCCCGGGCGGCGCGTGGGCGCTGTTCCACATCCTCGTCGTGCCGTTGCAGGCGTTCATTTTCATGACGCTGACCATCGTCTACCTCAGCCTGGCCTACGAGAAACACTGAGTCCGGCTGTTCTTGTCGTTAACGTTTAGTCCCAATCGTCCCAAGGCGTATTTCCAGGAGGCATAATGGAAGCTCTCATTGCCCAAGTGCAGGCCAACACCGCGATCGCCGTCGGCCTGATCCTCTCGTTCGCCGCGCTCGGCACCAGCATCGGCTTCGGCATGCTCGGTGGCAAGTTCCTCGAAAGCGCCGCGCGCCAGCCCGAACTCGCCGCGATGCTGCAGGTGCGCATGTTCATCATCGCCGGCCTGCTCGACGCGCTGTCGATCATCGGCGTCGCGTTCGCCGCGCTGCTGATCTTCGGCAACCCGCTGCTCGCCGCGATCACGGGATGATCGGGGCCGCGCAAGCCGCCACCCATCAAAGCTGAACCGGGAGCTTCACCGTGACAGTCAGTATCGGCACTCTGATCGCGCAGGGCATCACGTTCTTCATCTTCATCTACGCGACGATGAAGTACGTGTGGCCGCCGATCACCAAGGCGATGCAGGAGCGGCGGGAGAAGATCGCCGACGGTCTCGCGGCCGCCGAGCGTGGCAAGAGCGAGCTCGAGGCGGCCAGCGCGCAGGTCGACTCGCTGATCCGCGACGCCCGCGAACAGGCGATGGAGATCGTCGAGCAGGCCAACCGGCGTGCCGGCGACATCCTCGGTGACGCCAAGAGCGAGGGCGAGAAGGCGCGCGAGCGCCAGCTTGCCTCCGCGAAGGCCGAAATCGAGCAGTCGCTCACCCGCGCGCGTGACGAGCTGCGCAAGCAGGTCGCCGTGGTCGCCGTTGCCAGCGCCGAGAAGATCCTGGCCCGGGAAATCGATGCCTCCAAGCACCGGGATATCCTGGACAAGCTGGCCGCGGAGATCTGAGACCGTCCATGGCAGAGAAGCGCACACTCGCCCGCCCCTATGCCTCGGCCGCCTTTGACGTCGCCCGTGACGCCGGACGCCTCGGCGACTGGGCGCACGCGCTGGGCGTCGCCGCCACGGTGGCCGCGGACCCGGACGCCCTGGCCGCCTTCGCCGCGCCGAAGCTCGGGCGCGGGCGTCGCGCCGAGCTGCTGGTCGACGTGGTGCGCGAAGCCGACGCCGATGCCGGTGCACTCCTGGGCGACGGCGCCGGGCTGAACTTCGTGAAACTGCTCGCCGAGAACGGACGGTTGGCGATTCTGCCGGAAATTGCCACGCTGTTCGACGAGCTGCGCGCCGACGAGGAGAACACCATCGACGTCGAGGTGGTCTCCGCGGTCGAACTCGACGACGCGATCCGCGAGCGGCTCACCGCCGCGCTCGCGAAGCGCCTCGGCCGTGACGTCAGGCTGCACTGTGCCGTCGACGACGATCTGCTCGGCGGCGCGATCATCCGCGCCAACGACCTGGTCATCGACGGCTCCATACGCACGCGGCTCGGCAAGCTGGCCGACGCCCTCACACGTTAATCGAGGATTTGGACATGGCCTTGAA
>PWYM01000218.1 GCA_003567855.1 Gammaproteobacteria bacterium
ATCATATTCAGGGTATAAAAAAATATACCGGATATTACAAAAGTTAAATATAAAGAATCCTTATCACTATTCAAATACTGATGCACCTGGTAAAAAATACTGCCCGAAATTCAGGGCAGTATTTTTTAAAATCAGAGATGTACCATTTCAGGTTAATAACCCGGGTTCTGAATCAGGTTAGGAGCCCTTCTCAATTCAGCTGTTTCGATAGGTATCCAGTACATCTTTTCAACAACATTATTATCAGGCATAGCCGGAATTTCTCTCCATGTTGTCGTTGTAACACCATCAACCGTTTCTTCGAGAATTGATATTCCCTTAGGTGTTTTAGGCATTAGCTCCTCAAGTTTTCTCCATCTTCTGATATCATACCACCTTAAATCTTCAGCATAAAGTTCAACAAACCTTTCATAATGGTAGGCTTCCCAGGGATCACCTACAAAATCAGGCATGCCGGCGCGGTTTCTGATCATATTGATATAGGTAGTCGCCTCACCAACCTGGTCCAGTTCGAGGCATGCTTCTGCATAATTCAGCAGTACTTCTGCATAGCGCATAAAGATCCATGAATTGTCATTGAACATATCCCGGCCTATGATATCACGCTTCATGAACTTCTTGAGCACATATCCGCCGTAATTGCCGTTCCATTCATGAACGGGCCCCTGGCGTGTATCCAGACCAGGCCTCTCAAAGGTTACAACTCCGCCCTGGATTGTCCTTCTGGTACGTCTTTCATATATTCCAAGGGGGTCAATTTCGGCGAGGTCTGAGAAGCGTGGTTGCCATACAGCACTGTCAAATAATATCGTCCCATAGAACCTCGGCTCACGGTAGTAATATGGATTTTCATAGGTGTAGGTGTCGGAGATATTGATATAGTATCCATCTTCATCAACCATGAAATGGTCAAAGAAGTCCGAACCATCAACCATCTGGTACCTGTTGACAGCCTGCTGCATCGGGCCGTTCCGTCCATAATTTGCTATGCCATTCGGCCCGCACCTCAAATTCGCACGATGCCTCTGTCCTACATCCTGCCTGAACATTTTACCCCAGATGATCTCATCATCGGAAAGATCGGTAGTTTCAAAAAATGCATGATAGTTCACTGCAACCGCTTCATGGTCAGGCGCTCCAAAGTCGGCAAGCCTCATTGTGCCAAGATCTATAACCGCCTTGGCAGCATCCCTTGCTGCTGTCCAGAGGGCTGTCCTGTTCGGATTTGTGTAGCCGACAAGCTCATTTGCAACATTGGGGCCTGCTGTGAGGTCACTTGCAGCAAAGATGAGTACCCTGGCCTTAAGCGCCATTGCAGCCTCCTTTGTGGCCCTACCCATCTCCATCCCGCTCTTGTAATCAAGTAACTGGGCAGCATTGTTACAATCCTGCACAATGAAATTTATGGTCTCTTCAAACGTGGATCTTTTGTATTGCAGGAATTCATCACCCAGGTTTGTTGGTGAATCCAGGAGGACAAGTCCGCCAAATGATCTCATCATTTCATGATAAACCCATGCCCTCAGAAACAATGCTTCACCCATAAGCACATCGGCTTGCTTTTTAACATCTTCCCTCTCTGCACCCTCATAGTTCTCCTCGATCCCGCCTATATTCTGGATAAAGAGGTTTATTCTCTGGATATTGCTGTAATGTCCCCAGTTAAGGTGACCACGGTTGGAACCCAACCGGTCGGCTGTTATTTCACCCATGTTCCAGGGCTTGTTGGAACCGCCCCTTGCCATAATAAGTTCATCACCCATGCATCCGAGCATCTCGCCCTTGTCAATACCATGTTCAATCTGATTGTAGGCCCTGCTAAGGTAGATTCTCGCAAGATCAATATCAGACCAGACCACAGGGTCAGAGTAACTGTCCAGTGGATTCTTGTCCAGTATGTCTTCGCTGCAAGCCGATAGAAATATCACCAGCGTTGCAAATAAACTGATATTTATTATCTGTTTTTTCATATTTATTCTGTTTTATTTTCCTCGATTAATCATGTTAAAAGGCTACTGTTGCCCCAAGTGATAAGACTCTCATAATAGGATATGCATTCACTCCGTGAACTTCCGGGTCAACATAATTGTTCCCTGAATATAGCAGGAACAGGTTCTGGCCGGCGACATATAACTTTGCGTCACTTGCTCCAAGCCTTGTCCTCAGGCTCTGCGGAAGTGTGTAATTGATCTGAAGGTTCCTCAACCTTACAAATGAATTATCCTGATAGAACCAGTCTGTTAAGTGGGATCCTCTCCAGTACTCCTCTTCCCTTTCAAAGGCCCTTGGCTTTGTGCCGTCCGGATTGTCAGGAGTCCACCTGTCCTCGGCATCATACTGGAAATAGTTGCCGGCCGAACCCTGCTGCTCTGTATACATATGCCTGAGTGTTCTAGACTGACCCTGGAGAAGTCCTCTCATTGACCAGTTCCTGTAGGCAAAATCGAAAGAGAGCCCGAATGTCATCTCCGGAATGGCTGTCAATGGAAAGAGCTGTCTGTCGTCGGTGGTAATCTGTCCGTCACCGTCATAATCCTCAATGATTATGTCTCCGGGGCGTGCACCGGATACGTGGGGCATTGAATTAACATGATCCCAGTCCCTGAAAATACCCTGGGACCTGTAAAGAAGGAGCGCACCCATAGGCATGCCTGTTCTTGTCTGCCAGGACACCGGCCTTTCGGGTTCGTCAACCTCGATGATCTCATTTCTGGCAAATGCGAAATTACCGGAAAATCCGTAAACAAAATCTCCGCTTCTTTCCCTCCAGGAAAGTGTTGTTTCAAAACCCCGGTTATCAACTATACCGAAGTTCTCATCAGGCAGGGATATCCCGGTAAACCTGGGAACCGAAACGTCTCTCTGGACAAGGATGTCAGTACGCCTTTCGTAGAAGAAATCGGTTTCCCAGCTAAGTCTCTGGTTCAGGTACATAGATTCCCATCCAAAGTTATACACAGTAGCCCTTTCCCAGGTAATATTCGGGTTGGGAACATTCGCCTGATCAAGCGCAGCCGAATATACCTTTCCGGGGCCGAAATTGTATCCCTGTGCGAACCCGAACATTGTCAGATACTGGAAGGGGTCAACAAGGTCATTACCCAATTGTCCGTATGATGCCCTTAATTTGAAATACTCTATAAAACCGAGGCTGTTTCTCCACCAGTCCGCCTCCGAGGGCCTCCAGCCGACAAGTACAGAGGGGAAGTTGCCCCACCGGCCGGCCTCTTTTGAGAACCTGAGTGATCCGTCTCTGCGGAGACTGAACTGGAAGAGGTAGGTCTCCTGGAAATTATAGCTCAGTCGTCCGAAATAGTTCTGGCTTGCATCAAGACTTACCCATCCTGAATTATCCTTTTCTTCATCTCCTCCTGCAAAAAGATAGGGCAACTGATCTGAAATAAAGAACCTTCGGTATGCATTGAATCCTTCCCGGTCATATTCATTCTGCTCATAGGCAACAAATGCGCTCAGGTTGTGGCCGCCTTCAAAGCTTCTGGTAAAATCAAGCTTCATGTGGGCGGTTCTGGAATTTCTATTATCGGAGTAATCCGTAACCCTGGGTTCAGGATGGCGCACCTGGGTTCCGACAAGATAGGCCGTGCCATCTTCCCGTCCGGTGTTCCCGTCGGCAAAATATGATGCGGTGTTAAGGCTGTATACGAACCATGGTTTTTCAAACAGTTTCCTTTGTTGTATATACATGTCATATGCATAGTAACCTGAGAGAGTCAGTCCCTCGACCCATGGTACGCGAATCTCTGCAGACAAAAGGTTGTTGCTCCTGAAACGTTTATCATCGTCAAACCCGGTGGCATCGGAATGAGATACCATTGGCTGGTCTCCCCTTTCCCTGTCAGGCCCGGGTCTTCCGTCTGGCCAGACGGCGTGGGACGTTGGCCATATCCTTATTGTCGTGTTGAATGTTTCGTTTGCGGACCTGGTGGGATACATCCTGTTCTCCTGGATGCCGGTAACATCAAGTCCGAGATTGATGTAGTCATTTACCCTTACATCCATGTTCGCCCTGAGATTGTACCTGTTGTATTTGGTGCTTCCGTTGGTAAAGATCCCGTCATCCGATTGGGCCCCTAAAGAGCTGAAATACCTTACATTCTGTGTTCCTCCGGTGACTGAGAGATTGTGGTTGCGGGTTGAACTGTAACTTTTCAGTGCTTCTCCAAACCAGTCAGTGTTCGGATGAGTCCACCAGAATTCTCCGGAACGGTATTTTTCTATATCCTCCAGCGAGTATTGCATGCTCTCTTCAGGAACATTCCTGTAGGATTCCATTTCCCTGATCATTGTGGCATATGTGGGCGCATCTGTCAGTTCAGGCAGTTTGGTTGGTGACAGGAAACCTTCGTAAAAATTGTAGGTGAAGGTTGGGGGTGCTTCTGTCTGTCCGCGTTTTGTGGTGATAAGTATAACACCATTTGCCGCCCTTGCACCATAAATTGCGGCTGATGCATCCTTTAGCACGGTTACGCTTTCAATGTCTCCGGGGTTAAGGGAGTTCATATCACGGCCCGGAATACCGTCTATAACGATAAGCGGGGCATTCTCATTCAAGGTCGATTGTCCGCGCACTCGTATGAGAGCCTCGTCACGGCCGGGTTCTCCGCTTTCCTGAAGGAATATACCTCCCGGAAGCCGGCCTGCCAGGGCATTGGATACCCTTGATACAGGGGCGGCAGTCAGATCTTCACTCCTGACGGCGGTAACGGAACCGATTACGTTGGCCCTGGTCTGGGTGCCGTAACCCACAACTATGACCTCATCAAGTCCGATACGGTCCTCCCGCATTGTGACATCAATGGTAGTGCGTTCCCCGATAGATACGTTCTGTG
>PWYM01000202.1 GCA_003567855.1 Gammaproteobacteria bacterium
ATCTCGTCGGCGAGTCCGCCCGTCTGCTCGGCAAGCGGTTGCGCGTCCGGGTCGAAGTTCACGAACACGAGGTTCAGGAAGGTCTCGACCCGCACCTCGCGCAGGCGGAAATCCGCCGGGTCGAAATCCGGCAATCCGCTGGTGCCGCGTGCGCTGCGCAGCCGTCCGTCACTGTGGTACGTCCACGCATGGTAGGGACAGGTGATGATGCCGGCGGCGCAGCGGCCAGCGTCCGACACCAGCCGGTGTCCGCGGTGACGACATACGTTGTGGAACGCGCGCAGGTCGCCTGCGTTGTCGCGGATCACGAAAGCATGCCGGTCTGCGAAGTCGAAGCTCCTGTAGCTGCCCGGTTGCGGCAGATCCTCGACGTGGCAGACGTACTGCCAGGTGCGGTGAAAGATCTGCTCGCGCTCGAGGTCGAATGCTTCCTGCGTCGTGTAGAACCGCGACGGCAGCGACCAGGACCGCATCGCATCGCGATGCAGCATGCGTTCATCACTGCGGTAGCCCGCCACCTGCGGCGACGCCGTTGTCTTCGTCATTCCACTACTGCTCATGCTGCACGCAGCCCGCGTCCCACCGTGTCGAGGCACCATGCGAGTCGGTCGATGATCGTGTCAACCTCGGCGTGGCTGATCACCAGGGGCGGGGCGAGGACGATCACGTCACGAATGGCGCGCACGATGAGTCCGTTCTCGAAGCCCATGTGGTGTACGCGCAGCCCGACGCCGAGATCCTCCGGAAACGAACGGCGGTTCGCCTTGTCGGCGACGAGCTCGAGCCCGGCCATCAGGCCCACGCCGCGCACGTCGCCGACCAAAGGATGATCGGCAAGTTCGCGCACGCGTGACTGGAAATACGGACCGATGTCGTCGCGTACCCGCTCGACCAGGCCTTCATCCTCGATAATACGCAGGTTGCGCAGTGCGACCGCACACGCGACCGGATGGCCGGAGTAGGTGTAGCCATGGTTGAAATAGCCGCCCTCGTCGACGACGACGGACGCCACGCGCTCCGCAAGCATCGTGCACGCGATTGGCGCGTAACCCGACGACAGTCCCTTCGCGAGGTTCACCATGTCGGGCTCGAGGCCGTAGAGCTCGCTGCCGAACCAGTGGCCGACACGACCGAACGCGGTGATCACCTCATCGGCGATGAGCAGCACCTCGTAGCGGTCGCAGATGCGGCGGATCTCCTTCCAGTAGCCGGCGTCCGGCACGATCAGGCCGCCCGAACCCTGTATCGGCTCGGCGATGAACGCGGCGACGCGGTCAGGGCCGAGTTCGAGGATTTTCTCCTCGAGCGCGCGTGCGCACTCGAGGTTGAATGCCTCGGGTGAGGCGTCGCCGCCGTGGCGGTACCAGTACGGGGCGGGAATATGCGCGATCCCGGGAATCGGCAGACCGAAGCATTCATGCATCCCGCTGAGGTGGGAGAGGCTCGCGCCGCCGAGGGTCGACCCGTGGTAGCCGTATTCGCGCGCGATCACGACCTGGCGCTGGGGTTCGCCGCACAGGTACCAGTAGTAGCGGGCGAGCTTGATCGCGGTGTCGCTCGCCTCTGAACCGGAGTTGGAGAAAAACGCACGCTCGAGCGTGCCCGGCGCGAGACGCGCCAGCGTCTGTGCGAGCTCGATCACCGGCGGGGTCGCCGAACCGAAAAAGGTGTTGTAGTAGGGGAGTTCGCGGATCTGCGCGGCGGCCGCGTCAGCGAGTTCGTTACGGCCGTAGCCTACGTTCACGCACCACAGCCCTGCCATCGCGTCGAGCAGCGTCTGACCGGCGGCGTCCTCGACCTCGACCCCGCGGCCACGGACCAGGATGCGCGTTCCGGCGGCGCTGAGGTCGCGGGGGTGGCAGAAAGGATGCAGGTGATGCGCGCTGTCAGCGGCCTGCAGCCGGGCACGTGCGTCTATGTCGGGCATGGTCTTCATCCGCTACGGAGCCTGGATACGCAAAATTGCATGACACGCCTGCCCGGGCAAACTATGATTGCGAAAGGTCAGTTGAGTATTTTTCATCAATGTCGCGCCGTCTGCCGCCTTTGAACTCGCTCCGGGCCTTCGAGGCCGCGGCCCGGCACTGCAGCTTCCGTCACGCCGCGGAGGAACTGCACGTCACGCACTCGGCGATCAGCCACCAGGTCAAGCTGCTCGAGACGCAACTGCAGGTGGCGCTGTTCCGGCGCCGCGCGCGCTCGGTCGAGCTCACCGACGCCGGCCGGCTTTACTTTCCGGTGCTGCGTGATGCGCTCGACCGCATTGCCGATGGTACCGAACTGGTGCGCTCGTCGGCCTCGGCCAGCGTCCTCACGATCCAGGTCTACCCCACGTTTGCAATGCGCTGGCTGATCCAGCGGCTGCCGGCGTTCCAGAATCGCCATGGCGACGTCCAGGTGCGGCTCAATACCGCCACCCGCGACGTCGATTTCAATCGCGACGATGTCGACGTGAGCGTCATGATGGGCAGCTGTGACGACGACAGCCTCCATTACGAGTACCTGTTCACGTCAGACATGTTCCCGGTGTGCAGTCCGGAGTATCTGCGCGGCAGTCCGCGGCTGCGCGATCCGCACGATCTGTGCCGCCACACGCTGCTGCAGGTCTACGTCGCGAGCCGCGACTGGGAGAAATGGCTCGAGGCCGCCGGCGTTGCAGACATCAGCCTGGACAATTCGCTCAAGTTCGACAGCTATGCGCTCGCACTGGAAGCCGCGCTGGACGGTGCGGGCATCAGCATGACGCGCACGCCGTTCGCCGCCAGGGAGCTTGCCAGCGGCAGGCTCGTGCGCCCCTTCGAGCCGGTGGTCCGGGCCGATCACGCGTGGTATCTCACCTACCGGCGGGACCGGCTCGACACGCACAAGATTCGCGCGCTGCAGGCCTGGCTGCTCGAAGAGGTGCACGCCGATCCGGCGCTGGCCACCGCGGTAGATGACCGGGCCCCGGCCGTCGGTCAATAAATTTCACCGCACACTGAGAACTTATCGTTTGCCCCGGGGGCATGAATTGCCCAATTTGACGGGTAGGCCGGCTTAAGGACAACGGCCGCCGTCTGTCGGCCTGCTGTCATCGAGAGGAATGCATGAACGAGGCTGTCCAGCACACGCGAAGCCTGCACACGCAAAGCCTGCCCGCGTGGACCTACCACGAGCCGGAATTTTTCGAACTCGAACGCGAACGCGTGTTCCTGCGATCCTGGCAGCTGGTCTGCCATCGCAACGACATCCCCGAGCCGGGTGATTACTTCACGCTGGACCTGGCCGGCGAGCCGGTTTTCGCGGTGCGCGACCAGCAAGGGCGCATCCGGGCCTTCTTCAACGTCTGCAGGCACCGCGCCTCGCGACTGCTCGACGGCCCGCAGGGGCGGTGCGGGCGGCGCATCGTGTGTCCGTACCATGCGTGGAGCTACGCGCTCGACGGTACGCTGACCGGGGTCACGCATCGACGCGACTTCGAGGACTTCGATCCCGCCGATCACGGGCTCGTGCCCGTCGAGACCGAAGAGGCGCTGGGGTTCGTGTTCGTGCGCGCCGTGCCGGGCGGGCCAAGCGTGCACGAAATGCTCGAACCCTACCTCGAGGAACTCGCCGCCTATCGTATCGAGGAGATGCAGCCGCTCGGCCGTATCACGCTGCGCCCGCGCCCGGTGAACTGGAAGAACGTCGCCGACAACTACGTGGATGCGCAGCACATCCGGCCGGCGCATCCCGGGCTGGGCAGCCTCGTCGGCGACAGCTATGGCGTAGAGGTGCGCGGCCGGATGCACAAGATGTGGGGACGACTGGAGCCCACACCGGATGCGGGGCCCTCGGTGCGCGCGTACACGAAGTTTCTGCCCGAAGTGGAGCACCTGCGCCCCGAGCAGCGCCGGCTGTGGGCGTACTACCGGATGTGGCCGAACCTTGCGTTCGACGTCTATCCCGACCAGGTCGACTTCATGCAGTTCCTGCCCATCTCGGCCACCGAGACGCTGATCCGCGAAATCCCCTACGCGCTGCCCGACACGCGTCGAGAGATGCGCGCCGCGCGGTATCTCAACTGGCGCATCAACCGTGTCGTCAATCGCGAGGACACCGCACTGATTCAACGCGTGCAGGACGGCATGGCGTCGGCGAGCTTCACCGCCGGCCCGCTGGCCGCCTCCGAGGTCTGTCTGCGCGACTTCGCGACCCGCATGCGCGAGGCGATTCCCGAGGCATGCCATCCGCGCAAGCCGCACGAATTCGGGCGTGCAGCCGGAGTCGGCCAATGAGCGCGGGTGGCGCCTTCGACGTCGTCATCATCGGCGGCGGGCACAACGGGCTCACGTGTGCCGGCTATCTCGCGCGCGCCGGTCTCAAGGTCAAGGTCGTCGAGCGGCGCCACATCGTCGGTGGCGCGGCGGTCACCGAGGAGTTTCACCCGGGGTTCAGAAACTCGGTCGCCTCGTACACCGTCAGCCTGCTCAACCCGCGCGTGATCGAAGACCTCGAGCTGCACGCCCACGGGCTGCGCCTGGTCGAGCGTGCGATCTCTAACTTCTGGCCACTCGATGACGAGCGCTACCTTCGATTGCCTTTCGGCATCGAAGAGGTCCAGCAGGAGTTTGCGCGCTTCTCCGAGCACGACGCGCGTATCGCGCCCAGGTACTTCGAGGCCGTGTCGCGCATCGGCGAGGTGCTGCGGGGGCTCGTGCTCCAGACCCCGCCGAACGCCGGTGGCGGCTGGGGCGAGGCGTTCCGTGCGTTGCGGATGGGAAACAGCATCCGTGGCATTTCGCTCGAGGATCAGCGGCTGCTGCTCGACCTGTTCACCAAGAGCACCTGCGATTTCCTCGAAGGCTGGTTCGAGA
>PWYM01000166.1 GCA_003567855.1 Gammaproteobacteria bacterium
CGCATCGCTATGCGGACTTCATTTATCGCGAGATGGCTGCGGAAGCATGGGTATGGCCGCTGGTCGAGCAGGCCCCACCCCACCTGTTGCCGCCGGCGTTCGACGACTGGCCGGCGTTCTTTCGTGCAGTCCTCGACGCGGTGATGGCCGAAGCGCAGCGCGACACCCACGATCTGTCGACGTGGACCTGGGGGGCACACAACACGGTGCACGTGTCGCACCCGCTGAGCGCCGCGGTGCCGCAGCTGCGACGCTGGCTCGACCAGCCGGCTGTCGAACTTCCCGGCGACCGTGACATGCCGCGCGTGCAGGCGCCCGGGTTCGGCGCCTCACAACGCATGGTCGTCGAGGCGGGCAACCCCGGCGGCGCGCTGCTGCAGGTCGCGGGCGGCCAGAGCGGGCACCCGCGATCGCCGTTCTACGGCGCCGGCCATGACGCGTGGGTCGAAGGCGAGCGGACGCCCCTGTTGCCGGGCACGACACGCCACACGCTGCGACTGGTCCCCGGCACCTCGGGTAGATGACGCTTGCCGGGTCGTGACGCGCCTGCGCCGTTGGCCCGACGACGTCGCGGCGCAGTTCAGGCGAAAAAGGCGAAAAAAAAGGGCGGGATAAACCCGCCCTTCGTTTCGGCCTAAACCCTCGCCGGTACCTCGCGGTGGCACCAGCGGCGCTCACGGACGGGCAGACCTGAGTCGGCACCGAATCCTTCCAGTGCCTGGGGCGCCTGCGACGGCATCCGTGCCGCGGGTGGTCAGGCGACCCCGGGGACGTCGATCACCATGGGGAGTGGGACATGACCGTCGTCAGGGAAAGGAGTGTACAGCCTTCGTACAGAATGTCAACACTCTGTACAGGATTGTCTTGTACAAAGCATCGATTCAGTAGCCGGTAAGTTCCACATACCCTGAACCGACCTGCTCGCCGGTCTCGTCATAGGCGTCGACGAGGCCTTCCCAGTAGCGCACCGTCGCGTCCAATTCCTGCGCTTCGACGACCGCATCGACGGTCAGCGCGATCCGCTCGGCGGGGACCTCGACGCGCCAGCGGACCGGATACCGCGACCCGGTCGCCGGACTGGTCCAGTGCGCGAGCGGCGCCAGCGTCCACTCACCGGCATCGAGCGCGCGCGCCTCGCCGTCGGCCGAGACCAGCGTCGCGATGCTCCAGCGCGAATCACCGCCGTCGCGCTCGCGCAGGCGCCCGAGCATCAGGTCGCGGCCGTCGGCGAGGCGCAGTGACAGCCAGTCCCAGCCGACCACTCCGTCGTCGAGCGCGCTGGTACTCCATTCGCGGTCCATCCACGCGATGCCGTCGACATCGACGTCTACGTCGTCCCACCGCAGCGTGCCGCGCGTCGGCAGCCGCGTGTAGCTGTAGTAGTGGCTCGCGTTGCCGGGGTCGCGACCCTTGCGGCTGTAGCCGCGCTCGCCGTGCAGCACCGGCCCCCGTCCCGGCGCGAACTCCAGTGCCAGCGCGATCCCGGCGTCGCGCGACCGCGCGGCGAGCGATATCGGCAGCAGGTCCGGCGGCTCGAGCGACCACAGCCGCCAGTCATGCAGCCAAGCCTCGAACGGGTCGGCCTGCGCACCCGCCAGCCCGGGCCCCGCGCGCGTCACGCGTTCGGCGTGGCGGTGCTCGCCGGTGGCCACGCGGGTGAGCGCGATGTGCGCCATGTACATTTGCCGGTCGTCCCAGCCGCCCGCGTTGGTGTCTCCGTCAGGCGGCGCCAGCGCGAACCGGAACAGCGTGTACTGGAACCCGAAACGTTCGCCAGACGCCTCCGCGCGCATGTCGCCGGTCAGGTACCACCACTCGAGCCGGTACTCGGGATGCGCGCCGTGATCGGCCGGGAACTCTAAGTCGCGGGGTCCGGTGACGCGCGCGAACCCCTCCGGCGCGTCGTCGTCGACCAGCAGGTCGGCGGCGCGCAGCGGATCGTCCGGCGGCGGTGCGCCATCGCGCCCGCAGCCGGCCGCCATCACCGTCAGCACGATCACGAGCAGCAGCGCCGAGGCGCCGGCCGGCAGACGGCGGCCACTGCGCCGCGCACGACCGCGCTGTGCGTCTGCGGCATCCTCGTCGCGGAACAACAGCGTCGCGGCAACCCCGGCCGCGACCGCGGTCAGCACTGCGAGCGCCGCGCCCTGCAGCAGTGCGACGGGCTGTATCGCGAAATCCATGCTCCACCCGAAGGACCGGACGTTGATGACGCGCACCAGCAGCGCCGACAGCACCACGCCCAGCGGCAGCGCGACGATCGCGGTCACGACGCCGAGCACGGCGCTTTCGAGCACCGCGAGCCACCCCAGCGTGCGCTCGTCGAGTCCCGTCGCACGCAGCGTGCGGCGAAGCGGCCGGCGCTCGAGCAGCAGCGCGAGAAAACTGCCGAACACGCCGAGGAACGCGACGCCGGCGGCCAGAAACTTGAGCACCCGGGTCACCGTGAAGGTGCGGTCGAAGATCTCGAGCGTGCGATCGCGGATGTCCTCCGAGACGGTCACCTGCAGGCCGTCGGTATCTTCGATCAGTGCGTCGACGGCATCGCGCAGCGCGCGGGTCGACGACGCCGCATCGACCGCGAGCGTGGAGATCGCGGCATCGCCGGTGAGGTCGCGGTAGGCGTCGAGCGCGATCAGCACGACGCCACGCTCGCTGAGATAGTCGCGGAACACGCCGAGCACCGGCAGCTCCGCCGCACCCTCGGCGAACGCCAGCCGCAGCGGATCACCGGGCGCCAGCGCGCGCCGCTGCGCCAGCGGCTCGGAGACGAGCACGCCGCGACCCTCGGCGAAGGCGTCGCCGGCGGCGCCGCGCACGACACCGTCGGGCGCCGGGCCGTACTCGCCGGCACGCAGCAGCGTCGTCGTCGCCCCCTCGCGCAGGCGCAGGAACCGCGTCGCGCGCACGCCAGAGACCTCGGGCGAGTCGAGCAGACGTTCGCGCAGCTCGGGCAACGGCGCCTGCGCGACCTCGCTCCAGATGTCGCGGTCGACGCTGATCACGAGATCGCCGTCGACGGCGCCGTCAAGCCACTGCGCCACGCTCCCCCTGAAGCTGTCGACCATCGTGTCTATGGACACGACCGTGGCGACGGCAAGCACGAGCCCGGCGAGCGCGATCCCGGTGCGATGCAGCCCCGCACGCACCTCGCGGATCGTCATCGCGGCGAGCAGGTGGCGTCGCACGAGGCGCGCGGCGGCGCCACAGACACCGGCGACCACCGGCACCAGCAGCGCGGTGCCGGCGAGCGCGACCAGGAACAGGCCGGCGAACGCCGGCACCAGCGCGGCGGAGGTCGTCACCAGCAGCAGCGCGCCGGCGGCGGCGAGTGCGCACGCGACGACCGTCGCCGGCAGCGCGCGCGTCATCGCGCGGGCCACGCGCCCGTACGCCGCCTCACCGGCCGGCAGCCACGCGCCGGCGAGACTTGCGGCGACGCCGAGCGCGACGCCCGCGAGCGCGACGCCGGGTTCGGGACGGATCGCGGCGACCTCGACGCTGAAATACAGGTCGGTGATGTTCGCGGTGACCAGCCCGACGAGCCAGCCGGCGAGCAGCAGCCCCGCCGCGGCACCGAGCAGCCCGCCGACCAGGCCCAGCACCGCGGCCTCACCGAGCACCAGCCGCCGGAGGCGGTCGCGGCTCACGCCGAGCGCGTGCAGTCGGTCGAAGACCCGCCCGCGCTGCACGACCAGGTGCGACAGCGTGCTGTAGACGAGCAGCAGGCCGACCAGCAGGGTCAGCAGGCTCAGTGCCTGCAGGTTCAGGCGATACGCGCGCGTCATGTCGAGCACCGCCTCGCTGCGCGCGGCGGTCCCGACGAGCTCCAGCGTGTCGGGCAACCAGTCGGCGACCGCGCGAGCGTCGTCGTCCTCGAGGATGAGATCGACCCGCGACAGGCGCCCTGCCTGCCCCGTGAGCCACTGTGCCCCGGCGATGTCCATCAGCACCGTGTGCGCACCGCCCGGAAGCGTGCCGGTGTCGACCACCGCGACGATCTCGAGCTCGCGCACGCCATCGGGGCGCTCGACGCCGAGCGCGTCGCCGACATCGAGCCCGTGCGCGGCGGCGAGCGCGTCGCCGATCACGACCGCGTCACGCCGCCCGACGAGCGTGGTCGCGCCCGGGCCGTCGTCGAGCAGCCCGGCGATCGCGGGTCGCATCCGGGTCTCGGCAAGCGGGTCCACGCCGAGCACGTCGAGCCGGACCGCGTCGCCTTCGAACACCGCGCGCACGCGGCCCTCGAGCACCGGGGCGGCGCGTTCGACGCCGAGCGTGCGCTGCAGCGACACGTATTCGGCGTCGGCGAGTGTCGCCTCGAGCGGCAGCAGCTGGTGAGTGGCCTCGCCGAAGGCCTGCCCGGCCGACACCGTGAACGCGAACTCGGCGCTGCGCGCCGCGGTCTGCACCGACACCCACGCGGCCACGCCGACGGCGATGCCGAGCACCGTGAGCGCGCACTGGGTGCGGTGGGTGAGCAGGTAGCGCAGGCTCGCGGCGGCCAGCAAGCGGTTCAAGGTGTCGCGTCCTCGGCGACGAGCCGCCCGCCGCCGAGGCGCAGCCGACGGTCGGCGTGACCGGCGACCTCGAGGCTGTGGGTCGCCATCACGAGGGTGATCGCGTGCTCACGCGCGACCGACTCGAGCAGCACCACCACCGCGCGGGCGTTGTCGATGTCGAGGCTGCCGGTGGGCTCGTCGGCGAGCAGCAGCGGCGGCCGTGCGACGACCGCGCGCGCGACCGCGACGCGCTGCTGTTCACCGCCCGACAG
>PWYM01000060.1 GCA_003567855.1 Gammaproteobacteria bacterium
AGATATTCATAATTAACACGTACTCGTAACAAGTGGTCTGAGCGTAAATGCACCGGCGGCCAATCAGACCACGAAAAGATCGACGGTGAACTGCCTGCTGGCAGATACGATGGACGCGACGCGGCAGGTGCCGGTCGGGTCATATTTGAAACTTGGGAGGGGCGATCGCTGGAGACCGGAAGCGGGAAGTGAAGGCACGATAGCAGATCGTCTCGCCACGCGCACGCTTTTTCAGCATCAGGCCCGGTTCGGGGCCGCGGCCGCCGACGCGTGCATCCGCGCGGCGCCGTAATGTCCATGGGCGCCCAGGCGCCATACCCAGTGACAATGCTTCGCATTCGCATCTCTGTCAGGCGCCCTGTGCCCCCAACCGGTCTGCCAGCGCACGCAGGGCCGATGTGGCATCGGGCTCGCGGGGCAGCAGCGGCAACCTGAACCGGGGCAGACCGGGGAAGCGGGTGTCGATGTGGCCGAGGCCGTCGGCCTGCACTTCGAGCCTCGCGCGCATGAATTCGCCCGGCAGATCCGGCGGCAACACCCGGTTGATCACGAGCGCCGACACCGCGAGCCCGAACCCGGCGAGTTCGTCCACCGCACGCCGCGTCTCCTCGATCGCGAGTCGCTGCGCGATCAACACGAAGACGATCCGGGTCTCGACGGGGTCAAGCAGCAGCGCCCGCGCGCGCACCAGCCGGTTGCGCCGCTCGGCCAACAGGTCATAGACGGGATCGTCCGGCACGTCGGCGGGCCCGATCCACGCGGCCCGCTCGCGGTTGCGCTCGCCCCGATGGCGCAGCAGGCCATCGACCCACGCACTCATCAGTTCCGGCAAAGTCAGCAGGCGCAGCGTGTGTCCGGTGGGCGCGGTGTCTATGACGACGCGATCGTAGTCCGGGCGCTCATCGAGCAGGACGGCGACAAGCCGTTCCAGCATTGCCGACTCAGCGGCACCCGGCGCGCGACCGGCAAGGTCGATCTGGCGTTCGGCCTCGGCGACCATCGGCGAGCGCACCAGCCGCCGTACGTTGTCCTTGACGCGCGCGAGATAGCGTTCGGTCTCGACATCCGGGTCGATTTCGAGCAGGTCCAGGCCGGGCGCCACGCCGCGCATCCACCCCGCCCCGTCGCGCGCGCCATGGCAGAAGATATCGCCCAGGTTGTGCGCCGGGTCGGTGGACACGAGCAGCGTACGGTGGCCGGCATCGGCCGCGCGCAATGCCAGCGTGGCGGCCGTCGTCGACTTGCCCACCCCGCCCTTGCCGGCACACAGCACCAGCGGATGATCTAGCAGCAACGTACGTGGTCCAGCGGTGAGTGGTCCATGCCCGCACGCAGGTGCCATTCGTGGAAGGCCTCGAGCAGGTACGGATAAAGTTCCAGCGTGTGCCAGGCGGCCGGATTGGGCAGCCCCATGCTCTCGCCGAAGGCGAGCACCATGAACAGGTCGTCGCCGGCCGCCAGCTCGCGCTCGACCGCGGCGTCGAAACCCACGCGCAGGGCCGCATCCCAGCCCGCAACCAGGCGTTCGATCAGCGAGGCGCGCTCGCGCTCACCCATGGTCACGCGCGTCCTCCAGCGCCTCGAGTTCACGCCGGTTCGTGAACAGGCGCACGGCCTCGAGCAGTATCCACAACGCGAATCCGAGGATCATCGCGCCGAGCACGAAGAGCAGCCACTGCGCATCGGCGTCACCCAGCCCCGACCAGCTGAACACCACCTGCTCGAACATCGCCCAGACCGTCATCACCAGCAGGAACGTCATCGGGATCAGGGTAGGCAACGGATTGCGCCCGAGCCGGTACAGCCACAGGGAAATCAGCATCAGCGTGATGCCGGCGAGCAGCTGGTTCGAGGTGCCGAACAGCGGCCAAAGCAGGTAGCCACCCGAACCGAAGCCGCGACCGCCATCGGGCAACGTGACCAGCAGCGCCGTCAGGCCCACGGCGATCGACGTTGCGACATGACGCCGCGCCAGCGCAGGCGCGTGGTACTCGACGCCCAGTTCACCGATGATGTAGCGCAGCAGACGTACCGCCGAGTCGAGCGTCGTCGCCGCGAAACACACGATGATCAGCGCGACAACGGTTGCAGCGACATCCGCGGGGATGCCCAGCCCGCCAGCGAGCTGCGAGGCGCCCATGACGAAGTTGCCCACACCGGCATTGCCGGCCGCCGCGAAACTCGAATAGCTGCTGACGAACTCCGCCTGAGTCGCGAACAGCGTCGCGACCGCGATGATCGTGATCAGCGCGAGCGTACCCTCTCCGATCGCGCCGAGGTAACCGACCGAGCGGGCATCGGTTTCACGGTCGAGCTGCTTGGACGAGGTGCCCGATGCAACGAGGCCGTGGAAGCCGGAGATCGCACCGCACGCGATGGTGATGAACAGCAGCGGGAACCACGACACCTCGGTACCGGGCACATACATGGGCGCTGTCACCGCGGGCTGCAGCACGAACAACCCGGCGTAGAGAATTGCGAGCCCGAAGATCAGTTGCTGCGCATTGATGTAGTCGCGCGGCTGCAGGAGCTTCCATACCGGCAGCGTCGAGGCGACGTACACGTAGGCGAGCAGGATGCCTATCCAGGTGAGAAACGCGGCCCCGGTCGCGTCCAGCCCGAACAGTACGCCGCCGGCATCGGCACCGCCGAACCAGCGCACGAAATCGATCTGCAGCCACTCGACGCGGGTCGTCAGCACCGCGGTGCCATACATCACCACCAGCGCAAACAGGGATGGCATCAACATCCGGCGCCCACGGCGGATCACCCGGTAGCCGAACCAGATCGCGATCGGCACCTGCAGCACGACCGGCAGCACCGAGGCCGGGTTGCCGATGAAGAGATTGGCGATGACCCAGGCGAACACCGCGTTTACCATCAGCACCAGGATCAGGATGATGAACAGGAACAGGAGCTTGGCGCGCCTGCCGACGAGCCGGTTCGCAAGCGTGCCGACCGACTGTGCGCGGTGGCGGACCGACAGCACCAGCGCACCGAAATCGTGCACGCCGGCCGCGAAAACGGTGCCGAGCACGACCCAGACGATCGCCGGACCCCAACCCCAGTACATCGCGATCGCCGGGCCGACGATCGGCGCGGCACCGGCGACCGACGTGAAATGGTGGCCCCAGAGAATCCACTTGTTGGTGGGCACGAAGTCCACGCCGTCGCGATAGCGGTGCGCGGGCGTGACGTAGTCGGGATCGAGCCGGTAGATGTGGCGGGCCAGAAACCGCGAATAGCCGAACCATCCTGCAGCAAACACGGCCAGCGCACACAGCGCGAGCCAGATGGCATTCATGCGCGGTCTCCGCGTACAGCGCCCCCCGGGCGCGGAGCGGCCACTATACCAACGGCGTCAGGCTCGGCAACGGGACCGCAGCCCGCCTGGCGCGGCGCAGCTCGCGGGCGCGACGATGGCGGCGACGGCGCGGGGCCGGACGCGGCCTCACGGTCTTGCTCCCCGTGCTTCGTCCACCCACTCGCGCACCGCCTGCTCCATCGCCCAGAGCGGGATATTGCCATGGCGCAGCACCACGTCGTGGAAGGCGCGCACGTCGAAATCCTCGCCGAGCGCGTCGCGGGCCCACTCCCGGACCTCGAGGATTTTCTGCATGCCGACCATGAACGCGGTCGCCTGGCCCGGTACCGCGAGGAAACGATCGACCTCGCGCGCATTCGCCTCGCGGCTGCTCGCGGTGTTCCGGTAGAGCCACTCGATCGCCTCGTCTCGTGTCCAACGCTTGTAATGCAGCCCGCTGTCGACGACCAGGCGGCAGGCGCGCCACAGCTCGGCGGACAGCCGTCCGAACTCGGCGTAGTCGTCGCGGTACAGCCCGAGTTCGGACGGCAGGTACTCCGCGTACAGCGCCCACCCCTCGATGAACGCGGTGTTCAGCCACCACACGTAGATCTTGCGCAGTTCGGGGACATCCGGCGTCTCGAGTATCGTCGCGATCTGCAGGTGATGACCCGGCGGACCTTCGTGATAGAGCAGCGCCGGCAGGCCCCACAGTGGGTTTGATGCCATGCTCCCGAGGTTGAGATAGACGGTGCCGGGGTCTCCGGGAGCCGAAGGCGCCTCGTAGAAGCCGCCGGGGCCACCGCCTTCACGGTAGGTGGGAAAGCGGCGCACGCGTACCGGCGTGGACGGCGGTTCGGTGACCACGCGATCGAGATTCGCCTCGGCCTCGGCGACGATCTCCTCGGCCAGCGCGAGGTACTCGGCCCGTCCGGCGTCGGAATCCTCGACCTGGAAACGGGTGTCGTTGCGCAGGTAGTCGAAGAACTCGTCGAGCGTGCCGTCAAAACCGGTGCGCCGCTTGATCGCGCGCATCTCCCCGTGAATGCGCTCGACATGCTCGAGGCCGAGGGCGTGCACCTCGGCGGGCGTGATATCGGTGGTCGTGAACAGCCGCACGGCGAACGCGTAGTAGTCATCGCCTTCGGGAAGCTGCCACACGCCGCCGTCCACCTCGGTCGCGCCGCGCTCGTATTCGAGGCGTTCGATGAGCAGGCGGTAACCGTCGCGGTAGGGGCCGAGCAGCGCTTCGCGGCCCTCGGCGAGCAACGCGTCGCGTTCTTCAGAGTCGATGCTCGCCGCCGCCTCCACCTTGTCGCGGAAGTCCGTCCAGACGGGATTGTCGTCGTCATCATCGAATGGTTGGCCCGACACCAGCGCACGCGCGCCATCGACCAGTAACGGATAGACGCTGCGCGGCATCAGCACGCCATCGGCCTCGCG
>PWYM01000217.1 GCA_003567855.1 Gammaproteobacteria bacterium
CGATCGCGACCTTCGACGGATCCGTGCCCGGCGCACAGTCGTCGCCGACCGGACGCTCGGAGTAGGCGTCCAGCGCGATGTACTCGTCGCTGTCGGCGTCATAGATCAGCGCACCCAGCGCCCCGAAGTGCGACACCTGGTGGTAGTCGACGACGTGCTGCAGGAAGGTCGCGGTAATGAACGCATCGAACGCGTTACCGCCGTTCTCGATGACGGCAAGCGCGGCGTCGGTGACCTGCGCGAGCTGGGTGCTGACCATCGCGCGTTCGCCGGTGGCTTCGGCCTTGGGCCCGGTATTGAGCAATGGGTCGCGCGGATCCTCGATCACCGCGTCGGCATTGAGCACCGCCATCGGCGCACAGAGCGCGAGCGTTGCGAGTACGCCTGCACTACGCCGGTAAAATGTCTGGGTCATCACGTCTCTCCGTATCAGTAGCCGTCGGCCCAGCCGAGGCGGCGGGGGTCCGAGGTGCCGTAAAGGCGTCCGGTATCAGGGTCACGCCAGACGATCTGTATGGAACCGATGTTCCACATGTAGTCTCCGCGGTCGAACATCTGCATGCCGCGCGCGGCGATCCCGCGACGCACCTCGTCGCTGACCCGCGACTCCATCTGCAGCGTCACCAGGTTCAGGAAGTCGCGCGAGGTCTGCGTGCTGTCGTCGGGGCCCAGGTGCTGGTAGGCCCAGAACTTCGGTGCATCTACAGCCTGGTCGGGCGACATGTCGAAGTCGATGATGCTGACCAGCGCCTGGGTAATGGGCTGTGCCGGGGTGCCGGGCGAACCGAGCGCGAGTACCGGCACGCCGTCTTCGGCGATGAAGGTCGCCGTGACGTGCGTGGACGCGCGCCTGCCTTCACCCCGGGTCTGCACCCAGCGCCGACTGCCCGTGGCCGCGACGCCGTCGAGGAACATGTCGGGCATGCCGCCGTGGCCGGTGTGCAGGTAGGTGATCCAGTTGCCGTCGGCATCGACGATCACGTTGTGGTTGCTGTCGTCGAAGTGCAGGAAATCACGCACGCTGGCAACCACCGGGCGGGCATCGTCGGCACTGCCATCGCGTGACGCGGCAGCGGTGTCGTCATCGCCGGACGGCAGGTCCGTGCGCGGCATCGTCTGGCGAACGAACTCGGCCGACATGCGGCCATATTCCGGCGACAGCCAGAGCTCGGTCGGCACGTTGAACTGGCGGGGGTCGGCCATCGCCCATCGCACTTCGATGTCGGTGCGCGCAAGCGTACGCGCCATCGTCTCCAGCGTCTCGATGGACTCGGAGTAATGCCCCTGCTCACGCAGTGGAAAATGCTGCAGTACGTTGAGGTTGTAACCGAGCATCTGGCCACCGGCCACCGGCGGCGGCTCGGTAATGATCTCGCGTCCGCGGTATGTGAAGCGCAGCGGTTCGCTCCAGAGGATCTCGTAGTCCTCGAAGTCCTCCATCGTCACGCAGCCGCCACGCGCCTGCGCCTTGTCGATGAATCGCTCGACGAAACCGCCGGTGATCATGTAGTCGGGGTCTGACTGCACCTTGCGCAGCGTCTCGGCGAGCGCCGGCATCTTCCAGCGGTCACCGACCGACACTAGATGCCCATCGGGCATGTAGAACTCGCGCGCATCGGGGTTGCCGCGAATGTACTCGCTGGTCGTCCAGGTGTTGAAGATCACCCCGTACATGAACGAGGTCATCTCCACGCCTTCCTCGGCAGCGGCGATCGCGGGCGCGACGTAGCTTTCCCAGGGCCGCGAACCGAAACGTTCGGCAAGCTCCTTCAGGCCGCGCATCTTGCCGCCTATCGCGACGCGCGTCGGGTCTCCGTCGCCGCACCGGCCGGCCTTCGGGCGCTCGATATAGCCGTTGAACGCGTAATAGTTGCCGGTTTCGGCCTCGTAGTAGAGGCCGGTCATCGAGCCGAACAGGTGGTTCTGGTGGTAGTCCTGCACGCCCTGCAGGAACGCGGCGGTGATCGCTGCATCGACCGCGTTGCCGCCGTCACGCAGCACCTCCAGCGCGGCCTCTGTGACCGATCGGAGCTGGGTGCTCACCATCACGGTCTCGCCGCTGGCCACGGGCTTCGGGCCCTGCTTGAGGTGGTCGGGGATGCGGCCGTCGCCGGCTGCCGTTCCGGCGCCAACGGCCAACGCTACCGCGGCCGCGAGGCCGGTCATCCTGCCTGATCGTGTCATCGTCGTCTCCCTGTCAGAAGGTGCCGCTCACCGACAGCGTGAAGCGCTGACCGCGCCTGCGCTTGCGGGTTTCGCGAAAGTCCACCAGCGAAAGATCGCGCAGGCCAGCATACACGACACGGTCGCGCAGCAGCCTGGTGTGGAAAAGGTGTTCGCCCTCGAGGCGCACGCGCAGTCCGCGCCAGCGGTGCGTCTCGACAAAAGCATTCACCGCGAGGCGGCGCTGCGTGGTGTCGAACTCGTTGACCTTGTAGAGCGGACGATCCGCTTCGTAACTGGCGTCCCAGCCCCATGCGATGGCCCGTGCTTCGAGATCCTGCCGGTAGTCGACCGTGAACTCGTATTCCAGGTCTTCCGACAGCTCACGCCGGGCACCGGTCACCGGGTCGGTCACCCGGGAATCCTGCCAGCTTGCGGTGAAGTCCATACGAGCGTTGTCCAGGTTCAGTGCGCTGAGCGCAACCGTGGTGCTCAGGTCCAGTCCCCAGCGGCGACCGTCCCCGATGTTGCCCGGCGCCTCGAACCGTTCGGTGATCGGCAGCAGGTCTTCGACGTCGGAAATCCAGTGGTGATAACCGGTCACGCGCACGACACCGATCTCGCCGAAGCGTCGTTCCCAGCCGAGTTCGGCGATCCACTTCGTCTCGGGTTGCAGATCAGGGTTGCCGAGGTCGAGGTCGTCATCGGCGAAGTTCGTCGCGCTGACGAAGTCGCTGAAGTCGAGCTGCGACACCTCGCGTGCCAGCCGACCACGCCATTGCCGGCCGCGGTCCGGCGAATACGTCACGCCCAGCCTGGGCTTCGCATAGGCGAACTGGCGCGAACGCTCGGCGTCGCCGCTTTGCGAAATGCGCGACACCTCGGCCCCGACACCGACATCGACCTCGAACGCGCCGCGCGACCACGTATCGCTCACGAGCACATCCGCGCGGCGTTCCTCGACGCGCGTATTCGCGCCAGGCACGTCAACGATGACCGGACCGTCACCGGCATCGACGAACAGCACCAGGTCACTGTCCAGCGAGTTGTATGCGCCCTCGGCGTTGAACTGGAATACGTGCTCCGGCACCGGCGCCCACCGCAGTTCGGTACGCGCAATCGCTTCGATACGTTCGCGCCCGGTGTCGGCATCCCGGCGCAGCCGCAGTGCGTCGTCCGGGCCCGTGCTGCGCTGGCGCGAGAAGCCGTCGCGATCTTCGTAGATGAACAGCCCGATGAGGTTTGCAACGAGGTCCGGGCGCACCGCACGTTCGGCGTCGGCGCCGAGTTCGAGTTGCCACCGGTCGAAGCCGGTACCGAAAAAATCCGTACCCGCCTCCCGGTTCGAGTCCCGCGACGGGACACGGAAGGAGTCCTCGCGCAGGTCACTCGAGTCCAGAGACACCACTGCGTTGACCTGCACGAAGTTCTCACCGAACCAGCGCGATGCGGCAAGGCTACCGAGCAGATCGCGCGTGAGATCAATCGATTCCTCGAGCCGGGTCTCGAGCAGCGCGTCGTCGCCGTCGAGCAGCAACTCGCGCCCACCCTCGACGTTGCCGCCACGGCGTCGCGCGAGCAGACCCACGGTGTACTGGACGTCGCGCCATCGATCGGTGCGCGAGATCCGTCCGGACGGAGACAGCGGGCCCGCGCGCAGATCCTGCCTGACCGAGGCCTCCCAGCGAATGGTTGCCGGCGCATCGTCGCGCAGGTGCACGTTCACGACGACGCTCTGGCCGCGAAGGTCGATGCCGTCGACAGACCCGCGCACCAGGTCGATGCCCGCCACGTGCGCGGCGGGCACACGATCGAGGATCTCGGACGGGCGATCCTGCTTGGCACTCGGCCGACGACCGTTGATGAGCACGTTACCGGCCGCACCGCCGAAGCCACGCGTCCCGTCACCGTCGTCGACGGAGAAGCCCGGAACACGCTGCACCATGTCAAGTGCCGTGCGCGGCTGGTAGCGCTCGAAGAATTCACCGGGATACGCCACGACCTGCTCCCGCCCGGTGTCCGCGACGGCTTCGACCAAGGGCGCCTCCGCGGCCGCCGTCAGCGCGAACAGCGCCGTGGCCACGACTGCGGCCACGGCGCCACCCGGCAAGAAGCGCGACGCCCGACTGACGTTCGGCGTGCTCAGAAGCCGTCGGCCTCTCCAAGCCTGCGCGCGTCGGTCGAACCGCGCAGCAGCTGCGAGTCCTCGTCACGCCAGACGATCTGCACCGAACCCGTGCGCCACGTGTAGTCACCCAGGTCCTTGATGCGAAGCCCCGCCTCGGCGATGTCGCGGCGCATCTCGTCGGAAATCCGCGATTCCATCTCGAGCTCGCGGTAGTCGTCGCGGAACGCGAAGAAGCGCGGTGCATCGGCGGCATCGGCCGGATCCATGCCGAATTCGAGCACGTTCAGCAGCACCTGCGTGATCGGCTGCGGCGGCGACCCCGGGGTCCCGAGCGCCAGCCACGGCTTGCCGTCCTTCGCGACCATCGCCGCGCTGATCGGCAGCACGACCCTGCGGCCCGGACCCTCTGTCCAGGCATAGTGGCTGAAGCGGCTGCCGCCGGTGCGCACGCCGTC
>PWYM01000144.1 GCA_003567855.1 Gammaproteobacteria bacterium
ATCAGGAAATCGACGACCTCGGCGGGCAGCGTGCGCGCCATCGCCCAGCGTTGACGCTTGCGCTGGCCGGTCGCGTCCTGCAGCACGAAGTACATCGACATCATCGTCAGGATGCTGTCCTCGGCGCGCCACGGCTCGGGCGCCGCGCGCAGCAGGCGGTACTCCGGGGGCACGCCGTCGAGTGCCGCGAGCCCGGCGTTGACGCCGGCGGCATAGGCGCCGAGCAGCCGGCGATACTCGAGCGGCCACGCGTTGAGTGCCCGGCCGGCCACGTCGCGCAGGCCGTGCCGCCGGTGGCTCAGGTCGACTTCGACGGCGGCCTCGCCGAGCAGCGCCGCCAGCTCTCCGGATGCGAGCCGGCGCGCGAGGTCCATCTGAAAGAAGCGTTCCTGGGCATGCACGAAACCGACTGCACGGGCCTGGTCGAAACGGTCGTCGGCGCGCACCGTGACCGTGCCGTTGACGTCGCGTTCGACGTCCACGGCTGAGCGCAGGCCCGCGACCGCGCGCTCACCGTCGAGCTGCGGACGGCTTGCGCCGAGCTGCTGCCAGGTGATCGCCGCCGCGGTGAGCGCGAGTACGACGCAGAACGCGCCGACGAAGGGCAGGACCCGCGTCAGCAGCAGGCGCCCCGGCGCGGGCCGTGCGGAGTGCGTCGCCATCTTCCGCGTCACGCGAACAGCGTGCGGTGGCGGTCGGTGCCCTCGATCTGGCGCAGCAGCAGGTCGGCGTAGTCGTCAGCCGAGAACGGTTCGCCGAACAGCATGCCCTGCACGTAGTCGCAGTCGTGCTCGCGCAGGAAGGCGAGCTGTGCCTCGGTCTCGACGCCCTCGGCGACGACTTCCATCTCGAGGTTGTGGGCCATCTGGATCACCGTCGCGACGATCGTGGCGTTGTTGCGGTCGGCGGGCAGGTCGCGGATGAAGCTGCGGTCGATCTTCAGCGTGCTGATCGGGAAGTGCTGCATCGCGCTCAGCGACGAGTAGCCGGTGCCGAAATCATCAATGGCCAGGTGCAGGCCCATACGGTAGAGCGCCTCGAGCATGCGTATGGTGCGTTCGGCATCCTCCATCAGCGTGGTCTCGGTGATCTCGAGTTCCAGGCAGGTCGGCGAGACCTGGTGGCGGGTGAAGATGTCCTTCACCCGCTCGAGGAAGTTCTGCTGGCGAAGCTGCTTCAGCGACAGGTTGACCGATACCCGGCCGGGCGAGGCGATCGAGCGCTGCCAGTGGCGGTAGTCGGCGCAGACCTGGTCGAGCACCCATTCTCCGAGGTCGAGAATCAGGTTGGTTTCCTCGGCGAGCGGGACGAAGTCGGCGGGCAGCACCATGCCGCGCTCAGGCATCTCCCAGCGCACCAGCGCCTCGGCCCCCATGACGCGCCCGTCGTGGGTGCCATACTTGGGCTGGTAGCGCAGAGTGAGCTCGTTGCGCTCGAACGCGCGGCGCAGCTTGCTCTTGAGCATCAGCCGCTCGACCGCCTCGGCGTTCATGTCGGGGGTATAGAACGCGTGGCAGTTCCCACCGACCTTCTTGGCGTGGTAGAGCGCGGCGTCGGCGTTGCGGATCAGGTCGATCACGTCGCCGCCGTCGAGTGGGTAGCGTGCCACACCCATGCTCGCGGTCAGGTAGAGCTCGTGGCCCTGAACGCGCATTGAACGGCCGACGCTGCGCAGTATGTCGGGAATCACGGTGTCGAGCGTTGCCATCATCGCATCGAGCGTGCGGAAGTCGCGCAGGCACACCGCAAATTCGTCACCGGCGAGCCGGCCGACGATCGCGGTGTCGGGCAGCACCTCGCAGACGCGTTGGCAGAACGTTTCGAGGCTGACGTCGCCGGCGAGGTGACCAAAGGTGTCGTTGACGTCCTTGAACCTGTCCACGTCGATGTAGAGCAGCGCCAGGTATTCGCCGCGCTTGCGCGCGCGCGCGAGTGCCCGCTGCAGCAGGTGCTGGAACTGCATGCGGTTGGGCACCTTGGTGAGCGAGTCGATGCGGGCGAGGTAACGGATGCGCTGTTCGGCCCGCTTGCGCTCGCTGATGTCGCGCGCGGAAATGATGCGCCCGCTGAAGTCCGTCTCCGGGTGGGTGACCCGTGAGCACGTGAGCGAAACGGGGACCTGGGTGTCGTCACCGCGTACGAATACCGATTCGCGCGCGCGCTGGTCATCGTGGCCGGCGAGCGAGTCGCGACGATCCTCCGGGAGCAGCTCGGCGAGCGTCATGCCCTGCATGGTGTCGGCGGTCCGGCACAGCAGGCGGCATGCCGCGGGATTGGTGCGCACGATGCGGTCGTCGTCGTCGACGACGATCAGTGCCTCGTTGAGCCCGGCGAGCAGCTGGTCGAGGTAGTCGCGAGAGATCGTCGTCTCGCGCAGGCGCTCGCGCAGTTGCCGGAACGCGTGGCCCAGCTTGCCGAGCTCGTCGCGGCGACCGGTGTCGGCCGGTGGTGCGTAGTCGCCGTCACCGAGCTGACGGGCTTCGCCGGCGAGTTCGCTGAGTGGCCGAGTGATGCCGCGCATCGCGAGCGCGCCGATGCCGAGCGCCAGCACGAGCAGGCCGAGGCCGGCGAGCAGCGTCAGGTAGAGTGCATCGCGGCGCATGTTTTGCTGCGTCGCATCAAGCCGGGCACGCCCCGCGGCGCGCTCGGCTTCCGGGTACTGCTGCAGGCTCTGTTCGATGAGGGCTTCGGTGGCGACGCGCGACAGGTGCAGGTGCAGCGCCGCGGTCGCGATCACGATCACCAGTGCGATCGTGACAACCGCGAGCATGAACTTGCTGACCAGGCGTCGACTCATCGGTGTGCTGCGTCCATCTCCTGGCCGTACGCACCTGCGTGGTCACGCTCGTTAGGTAACGGCCATCGTTGTTGGTGTTGTTGTCGTGCTGGCACAACCCGTGACGCAAGGCGCCGGCGGCGCGGCCCGGCCTGGCGTCAAGAATCCGGTCTGGCGTCAAGAATAGCGCCGATCGGTGGGCCGGTACACAGTCGCGCCCGGCGGCGGGTATGGCCATCACCCGCCCGGGTAGACAGAATGGCGGCTTTTCGCACTGCCCGGACCGTACATGTCGGACGACCCGCCACCGCCCGGCCCCGTTGAGCGCAGCCAGCGTCGCGGCGCCTTCACCCGCTTCCTCGACACCGTCGAGTGGCTCGGCAACCTGCTGCCTCACCCGGTCACGCTGTTTGCGCTGCTCGCACTCGCCGTGCTGCTGCTCTCGGGCCTCATGGGTGCGCTCGGCGTTGCGGTGCCGGATCCGCGTCCGGAAGGCGCCGCCGGACGTGCCGAGGACGGCATGATTCGCGCGATCAGCCTGCTCAACGGTGACGGGCTGCGCATGATTGTGCTGAACCTCGTCGACAACTTCACGGGCTTCGTCCCGCTCGGCACGGTACTCGTCGCGCTGCTCGGTGTCGGCGTCGCCGAGCGCTCCGGGCTGCTCGGCGCGGTGATCCGCGGCATGGTGCTGCGCGCGCCGACCCACGTGGTCACGGTTGCGGTGGTGTTCGGCGGCGTGGTCTCGAACACCGCGTCGGAGATGGGCTACGTGGTGCTCGTGCCGCTGGCCGCGGTGGTCTTCTATTCGCTCGGGCGTCATCCGCTGGCCGGGCTCGCCGCGGCCTTCGCCGGCGTGTCCGGCGGCTACAGCGCGAACCTGCTGCTCGGTACCGTCGACCCGCTGCTCGCCGGCATCACGCAGGAGGCCGCGCGGCTGATCGACCCCGACTACGTCGTCGACGCGAGCGCGAACTGGTATTTCATGATCGTCAGCACGTTCATGATCACCGCGGTCGGCGCGTGGGTGACGATACGCATCGTCGAGCCCAAGCTCGGGCAATACGATCCGTCACTGGCCGAGGCCGACCTCGACGAGGAGTCGCGCCTCGAGCCGCTGTCGCGCGAGGAAAAGCGTGGCCTTGCCTGGGCGGGCGTCGCGGTGCTCATCGTCAGCGTGTTGCTCGCGCTGTCGGTGGTGCCCGAGTGGGGCGTGCTGCGCAACCCCGACACCGGGGAAGTGCGCCACTCGCCGTTCCTGCGCGGCATCGTCGCGCTGATCTTCGTGTTCTTCCTGATTCCGGGAATCGCCTACGGCTGGGTGACCGGCGAATTCCGCTCCGACCGTGACGTCATCAACGCGATGGCGCAGACGATGAGTACGCTCGGGCTGTACATCACGCTGGTGTTCTTCGCCGCGCAGTTCGTCGCCTTCTTCGGCTGGACCAACCTCGGTGCGATCACCGCGGTGACCGGCGCCGAGGCGCTCGAGACCATCGGCCTGACCGGCCCGCTGGTCTTCGTGCTGTTCATCCTGATGTGCTGCTTCGTGAACCTCATGCTCGGGTCGGCATCGGCGCAGTGGGCGGTGACGGCGCCGATCTTCGTGCCGATGCTGATGCTGATCGGCTATAGCCCCGAGGTGATACAGGCCGCGTATCGTATCGGCGACTCCTCCACCAACATCATCACGCCGATGATGAGCTACTTCGGGCTGATTCTTGCGTTCGCATCGCGCTACATCAGAAACCTCGGAATAGGCACGCTCATCGCGACGATGCTGCCGTACTCGATTGCGTTCCTGACCGGATGGATCCTGCTGTTCTACACGTGGGTATTCTTGCTTGGCATGCCGGTAGGGCCGGCGGCACCGACCTACTACGGCAACTGAGCAGGCAGCCTTACTTCTGCTGCCAGTTGCCGTCGCCGTCGCGGTAGTACCAGCCGCTGCGCGCGCGCTCGATCCAGCGCCGGGCAAACACCTCGCGGATGCGCGACTCCCACTGCGGGTTGTCGTTGGCGACGGCGATCTCGCGGTAGAGGTTGTTGCGGTCGGTGTTTTCGTCGGCGACCAGCCTGCGCACGTTGTTGCGCTCGGCGAGCGGGACCGCGTTGGCATCCCGGATCTCGACGAGGCCGTCGCGGTTCAGGCCGACCGCGCCCGAGGCGTAGTAGGGCTCGAGTTCGCGATGGCGCGCCTGCATAGACGCCTCGATGCGGCGGATCGCCGGGCTCGAGATGTCGAAGTCGGCCGGCTGCGCGTGCGCCGCGGGCAGCAGGAAGTTGCCGATCGCCGCGAACGCGGCGGCGCCGCGTGCCGGGGGCGCGAATGCACCCTCGGTGCCGTCCCCGGTGCGTGGTGCGTCACCTTCGCGGCGGCGCGTCTCGCTGCCCCAGACGCCGTCAATGAACTGGTCGGCGGCCTGCTCGGCGGCCGCCGCCGGGAAATAGACGTTGATCGTCACGCAGGCCGAGACCAGCGCGACGCAGCCGGCGAGGCCGAAGATCCAGCGGGTATTCATGTTGGACTCACTTCACATGCAGGGGGCGGGGCTTCACCCGGATATCGTCCGATTATCCGCGGCGGGCCGGGTGTACGCCAGCGCCGTGCCGGGAGTCTTCATGGCCACTGTGCGCCGCGTTGCCTGAACGCGCGCTGAAGGCGTGGTCCGGTCAGCGGATTACCGCCTCGTCGAGCTGCTGCAGGCTTGCGAGCTGCTGGAGCAGCAGCGGCCACGCGACCCGGTCGGCGCTGCCGATGACGTCGATACGCGGCAGGCCTCGGCCGCGGACGAGGTAGTAGCCGCCATTGGCTGCGCCGGCGCCGCCCATGTGGCACACCTCGTTGCGCAGCGTGCAGCTCAGGCCGATCTCGGCGTAGTTGAACTCGTCAAAGAAACGCATGAACCCCCCCGACAGTGCCCCACCCATGCCGCCGGTGCCGATGCTAGAGAGGTTGTCGATCGCGCGCTGGCTGATCCGTCGCCGGCCGGTGTAGCCGGGCGTCGTGTAGAGCCGCGCGCGAAACGCGCTCGGCTGCCAGTTGACCAGCCGCAGGCCGAGCAGCTCGCCGTCGACGCGTCCGGAGATCTGCCCGAAGGCGAAGGTCCCGGTGAGCGTCTCGAGGTCGAGCTGGCGCATCGTCACGTCGGCCTCGAGGCGCGGCAGCGGGCTGAGCAGCCCCTCGATCCGCAGGTTGTCTACGGTGATGTCGCCGTCGAACACCCTGGCGCGCAGCGTCCCGTCGGTGGTCAGCGTCCTGTCGTGGTAGGCGATGCCCGGTAGCGAACCGGCCAGCGTGCCACGCATCTCGGGCCACTCCAGCGCGGCGGTCAACCGGCGCAGGCTGATCGGCTCGAGCTCGGCCTCGACACGAAGTCGGGGCGCGCCGTCGGCAAGGCCGGTGAGCGCAAGCTCGCCAATGACCATCGCGCCGTCGAGCACCGGGATGCGCTGCCGGCCGGGTGCGCTGACCTGGTCACCGGCGGCGCGGAACTCGAGCCGGCTGGGGCCGAGCGCCATGCGCAGCAGGCCCCCGCCCGACCACTCGATCCACGAGCGTCGGGCTTCGCCTGCGCGCGACCAATGCACTTCGGCGCCGAGCCCGTCGAAGTCGAGCCGCTCCTGCCGGTCGGTGATCGACGCGTCGCGCAGGTAGGCGGTGAGTGAATCGATACCGCCGTCGCGCCACCGCACGCTGGCCTGCAGCGTGCCGCGTGGAGTGAGCGTGTCCAGCGGCGTACCGAGCAGGAACGGCTGGGCGTAACGCGCATAGGCGCCCTCGAGTCCGGCGTCGATCCGTTCGACGTCGAAGTGCCCGGCTCCATCGGCGGTGAGGGCGCCACGGCCGTCGACGGCGAGTACTTCGGGGTCGCGGTAGCGCAGGCGGGTGAGGACCGGCTCGGCGTCGGGGCCTTCGCGGTGTCCGGCGATCTCGAACTGCACCGGCCCGTCGTCGAAGTCGAGGAATACAGGCTCGAAGTAGGCCTGGCCACGCACCATGCGCACGAGGCCGCGGAACTCGATGCGCGCGTCGAGCCGTCCGTGCAGGTGCGCATCGACGGTCATGCCGATGTGCTCGGCGGCGAGTGAACCGTCCGCATCGGAGAAGCCGACATGTTGGGGCATCGTCGTCGCCCGCACGTCGACAGCGCCGTCCGCGCCGACGCGCGCCACCACGTTACCGTCGAGCCGGCCCGTGACCGCAAAGCCGTCGGGCAGCGGCAGTAGGGCAAGCCATGCCCGCGGTGTCTGTTCGACGTCGAGGTCGCGCAGTCGCAGTTCGGCGCGCAGCGCGCCGTTGCCACGCCGGTTCAGCGTCAGCGACACCTGGCCGCCGGCGACGCCCACACCGGTCAGTTCGGCGCGCACGTGTCCGTCGGTGACGAGCTCCAGCGACAGGCGTGCGTTGCTGGTGTCGATCTCGGGCCATGGCCCCTGCAGTCGTCCGTCGCCGCAGCTGACGCCGTTGCGGTGCACTCGCAGGGTCCCGCACTGCAGGGCGACGGGGCCCTGCGTGCCGGTCGGCGGCGGCAGTTCCAGCGCGCCGATGCGCAGCACGCCGGCGAACGCGTCGTCGGCCGGCGTGAGCGCGACGGTGACGTCGCGCGCGGCGAAGCCGGGGCCCGTGACGTCGGCGAGCGACAGCTCGAGCGACGCGGCCCCGGCGCAGTGCGCAGCGAACGCCCACACCAGTGCGAGCGTGCCCGCCGTGGCGCGCGGCCGCCCGGTCCGGCGCAGCCGGAGACGCTTACGGGCGGCGTCGGTGAATGCGACGGTCGTCCTCGTCTGCAGCGGCGGGCGGGCTATCATGCGCGCATGCTACCCCGCCCGTGGAGCCCTGATGGCCGCAAAGCGTGCGCTCATCGTCGACGATTCCGCCACTGCCAGGCTCGTGCTCGGCCGGTTGCTGACCGGGCACGGCATCAAGGTGGACGGCGCGCGTTCGGCCGAGGAGGCGCTGGAATACCTGGAGCACGCGCGTCCGGACGTGGTGTTCATGGACCACCAGATGCCGGGCATGGACGGCCTCGAGGCACTGCAGGCGATCAAGGCCAATCCCGACACGGCGACCATCCCGGTAATGATGTACACCTCGCAGGAGGGCGAGGTGTACGTGGGGCAGGCGCGCGCGCTCGGGGCGATCGGGGTGCTGCCCAAGCAGGTCGCGCCGGTGGAGGTCTCGGAGATCCTGCGCTCGCTCCGGCTGATCGGCGACGCCGCCGCGGCCGACGATGCATCGCTGGAATCGGCCGCTGAAGCTGCCGAGGCGGCACTCGAGTCGCTGCCCGAAGACGGTGGCAGCGCCGAGTTGCGCGACCTGCTCCGGACGCTGTTCCGTCAGCAACGTGACCTGTTGCGTCGTGAACTGGAGTCGGTGCGCGCCGCCACAGCGGCGGCGCAGCCCGGGCGGGGGCCCTGGCGCGCGCTGAGCCTGGCGCTGGCGGTGGTTTCGGTCATCATGGCCGCGCTATGGGTCGATGCGCGGCGTGCACCGCCGCCGACCGACATGGCTGCCGGCGCCCAGCCGCCCACTGCGGCCGCCGCGCCTGCGACTGCGCCGCCTGCCGCCACCGCTTCTGGCGAGGTCATCGAGGCTCTGGGCTGGGCGTTGGGTCAGAACAGCACCTTCGGCATCGACGAGGCGCCTCTGGACGCGCCTCGCGCGGCGATGCTCGAGTCGCTGTTCGACCGGCTCGACGCGCTGGGTTTCGCCGGCACCGTCGTGCTGCGCACCCACCTCGGACGCTTCTGTCTCGTCGAGGGTGCCGATGGCGGCTGGTTGTTGCCGCCACCGGGGGCGCTGCTCGGCGACTGTGACCGGCTCGGCTGGCCGGAGTCGGAGGCGGTGCGCCTCGGTGGGCGACAGACGCTCGGGTTCGCCAACGGCGTCGCCCGGCTCGCGACCCGGCATGGTGAGCGCATCAGGCTCGAACTCGAAACCGCCGGCGGCGAGGCGCCCCGCAGCGCTTATCCGGAACCCCACGAGGCGCTGCCGGTCTCGGAATGGAATACCATCGCTGCCGACAACCAGCGCGTCGAGATCATGCTGTTTCCCGATGACTGATCCGTTGTTCCAACGTTTCCCCGTCGACCGCCGCTACCGTCCCCCGCCGGGGCTCGGCAGCCCGCACCTGCAGTCGATGCTCGCCAGTTTCCGGCTGCGCCGCCCGCTCGTTGAGGGCCGGGCGCGCTCGTTGCTGGCGGGCAGCCAAAGCGTGCTGCTGGAGTGCGCGGACGGCGTGCGCCTGATGGGGGAATACACGCCGGGCGCCGGCCGCGGGCTCGTCGTCCTGATTCATGGCTGGGAGGGCAGCGCGTCGTCGTTGTACATCATCGGTGCCGGTGCCGAGCTGTTCGCCGAAGGCTATGACGTGTTCCGCCTGAACCTTCGCGATCACGGGCCCACGCATCATCTCAACGAGGGGCTGTTCCACTCGTGCCTGATCGACGAGGCGGTGGCAGCCGCCGCGGCGATCGAGGCGCGCTACGCACCGAAGGCGATGCACCTGGTCGGCTTTTCGCTCGGCGGCAATTTCGCGCTGCGCATCGCCGCGCGCGCACCGGCCGCCGGTATCGGGCTCGGGCGCGTGGTCGCGGTGTGCCCGGTACTCGACCCGGTGCGCACGATGCACCGGCTCGAAACCGGCTGGTTCGGGTATCGCCAGTACTTTCTCGCGAAGTGGCGACGCAGCCTGAAGCTGAAGCAGTCGCTTTTTCCGCACCGCTACCGGTTCGGTGATCTGCGCGGGCTGGCGACGCTGACCGCGACCACCGAGTTTTTCGTCGAGCACTACACCGACTTCGCGCACATCGACGACTACCTCAACGGTTACGCAATCACCGGTGATGCGCTCGCGGGGCTGGCCGTCCCGAGCCGGATCCTCTTTGCGCGCGACGACCCGGTGATCCCGGCCGAGGATCTGCTCGAGCTCGCATGCCCCGATGCGCTGGAGGTGGTGCTGACCGAGGCCGGCGGGCACTGCGGCTTTCTCGCTGACTGGCAGCTGCGCAGCTGGGTCAACGGCGCGATCGCGGAGACCCTGGCGGAGCAGCCGTTCGGGGCGCCGGCCGCCAATGGGGGCGCGGCCGCAGCCGGCTACTTGTGGTAGCCGTATCCCAGTCGCTCTATCCTCACCAGTCGGCCGTTCTCGAAGCGCAGTTCGCGCATCAGCCGGCGCGGGCCGAAGTTGTACAGCCAGGTCTCGATCGTCACTTCCTCGAGATTGACCGCTGGACCGGACACGAGCCGGCCTTCGATCAGGCGTACCGCGGGAGCGCGGCGCACCGCCACGCGCCTTTCGATACTGGTCGGCTCACCGCAGTGGGAGAGCACCCGTCCCTTCGGGTCACCGTCGGAGATCAGGCGGCCATCACAGCGCAGCGCCTGCGCCGGTGCGGCCACGAGCGCGAACAACAGCGTGAACGCAACGCAGCAGGTGACACGCATTACCGCAGCCTCCGGCCCGCTCAGCGCATGCCCATTTCCATCGACCGATAGCCGCGCGGCACTTCGAAATAACCGGGGTCGACCGTGGTGCGCTCGATGCGCAGCAGTTCGGTTTCGATCGCATCTTCCTCGTCGTCGCGCTGCTCGAACGAACGTATGGGCAGGCCCGACAGGTCGGTGAGCGGCAGGATCGGGTTGGCCGGCAATATCATCGGCACCCGTCCGGCCATCTGTGACAGCAGTTCCTCGTAGAACTCGCCCATCGCCGACATCATCGCGAGCATGTCCTCGCCGCCGGGGACGTCGGTATGGGCCGCGACGCATGCCCGGCCGATGGTGCGATCTTCCTCGAGGATGTCGTACCAGCGGCAGTCGATGCCGGCCGCGGAACCGCGTTCGTCGGTTTCGCTGAAGGTGCGCTCGGGCGGCGCTTCGGTGGTGTCGCCGAACATCGAACCCATCTGCTGTTCGATCATCTCGCGCTGCTGCGGCGGCATCTGGTCGAGCTGGGCGCGCATTTCCTGCATCGCGCGATCGATCTCGTCGACCATCACCGAGACGTTGTCGCGGTTGAGTTCGAGGTAGGCGCGATCATCGTGATCGATGGTGATCAGAGAGCCGCTTTCGCGCACGAAGATCATCGTGACCTGGCCGTCTTCGTTCATCGACGCGAGGCGACCTTCGGAGACCATCATGCGGATTTCCTCGATGTCGTCACCGTGGCGCTCCTCGAGCGTGAGCACGACGTCGTCGGCGAGGGCCGGGGCGGTCGACGCCAGGAACAGCAGCACGGCGGAGAGGGTTATCGTTCTCATCATGGAATCCTCTGCAGGGTCTGGAGGGCAGGACCCGATGGCCCGCGTTCAGGTCATCAGGATACCAGACGCCCGCGGCGCCTTGACCGGCCGTCGGGCGCGGGCAAGACTCCATGACGGCATAGGGATGTGTAAGGGGTGAGGGCATGGATGGCGCCGCACAGCACCTCGAAGACCCGCCACCGCCCGGCGTCGGCGCGCCGCCGCCGGCGTGGCTGGCATGGACGCGGACACTGCTCGCGGCGGGCGTCGCGCGCAATGCCGACGGGCCGTACACCGGACAGCTCGCGACGGTCGACGCGGCGGGTGCGCCAACGGTTCGCACCCAGATCAATGTGCTGCGGCTGTCAGCCGACGGGCACCGGCGGCTGCGCTTTGCATTCGACGGCGAAGGCTTCCAGGGTACGTGGGTGCTGCCGTGAGCGGGCACGCCGACATCGGGCCGCTGCCCCCGCACCTCGCCGTGCGTTGTGACGTGCTGCGCTCGGCGCCGCCATACGCCGGGGGTTACGTCCTGTGGTGGGCGCATCATGCGCTGCGCGACCATGACAACGCGTGCCTGGACGCGGCGTTGTGGCTCGGGCAGCGGCTGGGTCTGCCGGTGCTCGCCTACGCGGGGCTGCACGGCGCACATCCCTATGCGAGTGACCGTCACCACGCTTTCATCCTCCAGGCGCTGGCCGACTGGCAGAGCGCGCTCGAGGCGCGCGGGGTGCACACGCGGGTGTCGTTGCCTGTCGGCGGCGCGCGCAGTCCCCTGCCGGCCCTGGCCGCCGATGCCGCAGCGGTGGTCGTCGAGCAGTTCCCGGTGCCGCCGATGGTGGCGTGGACCCGTCGTCTCGCGCATCAGGCGCGCGGGCCGGTGTGGGCAATGGATGCCCGCTGCATCGTGCCCGCGCCTGCGGTTGCGGGGCGGCACACGCGCGCGTACCGCTTTCGTGATGCGATCGCGGCGGCGTTCGATGCGGCGCTGGCCTCGCCGTGGCCCGCGTGCGAGGACGAGCCGCGCCCGCACGCGTTGCCAGCGCTGCCGGGAGCGGGCTGGGTACGCCCGGCCGACACCGATCTGGCGGCGCTGCTCGCGGCGATGCCCATCGATCACGCCGTGGGCCCCGTCGCCGATACGCCGGGCGGAATGGCGGCCGGCTATGCGCGCTGGCATGCGTTCCGTGACCAGGGCCTGGCGCGGTATCACCGGGACCGTAACGACCCGGTGCTGGCGCCGCCGCAGGGTGTCAGCCGACTGTCGCCGTACCTGCACTACGGCTGCGTCTCGGCGCTCGCCATCGCGCGCGAGGCGCACGCGTTGGGCGGTCCGGGCGCGCGCAAGTTTCTCGACGAACTCGTCGTCTGGCGGGAACTCGCCCACCATTTCTGCCGCCACGCGAAGTCGCTGCGCACGCTGGACGTGCTGCCGGACTGGGCGCGCGAAACCCTGCTTGCCCATGCCGACGACGCGCGCGAGCGCGAACCGGGCTGGGAGGCGCTCGCCCGGGCGCGCAGCGGCGATGCGCTGTGGGATCTCGCGCAGCGTTCGCTGCTCGTGCATGGCGAGCTGCACAACAACATGCGCATGACCTGGGGCAAGGCGATCGTGCAGTGGACCGACGGGCCGGCGCAGGCGCTCGACTGGCTGCTTGATCTCAATCACCGCTATGCGCTCGACGGCTGCGATCCGAACTCGTGGGGCGGGCTGCTGTGGTGCCTGGGCCAGTTCGATCGGCCGTTCCCGCCCGAGCGCCCCGTACTCGGCACCGTGCGACCGCGGGATACCGCGACGCATCGTCGGCGCCTGACGCCCGAGCGATGGGCGCCGCGCATCGACAGACCGAACGGGGCGCCGCTGCGGATCGCGGTGATCGGCGCCGGCGCCGCCGGTGCGATGGCGGCCCGCACGCTCGCCGACCACGGCCACGCGGTCTGCGTGCTCGACAAGGGCCGTGGCCCCGGCGGCCGCACCGCGACGCGGCGCGAAGGTGCGCTGCGCTTCGACCACGGTGCCCAGTACCTGACCTTCGATGACCCGCGGCTGGCACGGCTCGTCACGGCCTGGCGCGAGGCCGGCCTGCTGGAGCCGTGGCCGGCCGCCGGCAGCGACGGGCGCCGCGTGGTGCCGGTGCCCGCAATGAAGGCGCTCGTCTCGCACCTGCTCGCCGACATCGACGACTGCCGCTTCGCGACCGAAATCGTCACTCTCGAGCGTCGCGATCGCCAGTGGGTGCTGCACACCGCTGACGGCGCGCTGGCGCCGGCGTTCGACGTCGTACTCGTCACCGCGCCTGCGCCGCAGGCGGCCACGCTGCTCGAGGGTGCTTCGCCGGAGTTGTCCCTCGCAGCGGCAGGGGCGCAGGTCGCGCCGTGCTGGACGCTGATGATCGCGGACCCGACGCTCGCGCTCGCTGCGGGCGGCGACACCCATCGCGGCGCCAGTGGCGAGTCGATCGCCTGGGCCGCGCGCGATGCCGGCAAGCCGGGACGCGACGCCGCCGGTGGCACCTGGGTCGTACAGGCGTCGGTGGACTGGAGCATGCGCTGGCTCGAGCTCGACCGCGATGCGGCCGGCGAAAAGCTCTGGGCCGAGGCCGCGCCGCTGTTCGGGGTCGCCGCCGACGCGCCGCCGCCCGGCTTTCTGCGGGCGCATCGCTGGCGTTACGCGCGCGTGATTCGGGCACTGGACCGCGAGGCGTTGTGGGATGACGCCCGTGCGGTCGGCGCCGGTGGTGACTGGTGCCTGGGGCCGCGGGTCGAGTGTGCGCTGCTGTCGGGGGCAGCACTCGCCGGCCGCGTTCTGTGCCATGCCGCGCTGGCGGCTGCGAGGGTCGACGGCTGACTCTATAATGCGCGCACCGCGGACGCGCTGGTCGTCGCGGTACGCGACCATTCACGCTGCACGGACGCATCGAGCATGCCCCATCCCCGCGACCCCGGCCGCCCCGGCTCGCCCGCACTGCCCGGCACACCTGCGCCGGCCAGGCTGCGCTGATATGCTGGAACTCGCGCGACGGCGGCTCGAGCGGCTCGGCGCCGCCGCGCAGGGTGTGATCGCCGGCGGGCTGCGCGGCGTCGAGAAGGAGGCGCTGCGCATCGCGCCCGATGGTCGGCTCGCGGCGACGCCGCATCCGCGCGCGCTCGGGTCCGCGCTGACCCACGCGTACATCACCACCGACTACTCCGAGGCGTTGCTGGAATTCGTGACGCCACCGATGCCGAGCTCGGTCGAGGTTATCGACTTTCTTGCCGATCTGCACCGCTACACCGCCACGCGTATCGGCGACGAACTGCTGTGGGCGACGAGCATGCCGTGCATGCTCAGCGGCGATGACCATATCCCGCTCGCGCGGTACGGCGATTCGAACGTGGGCCGCATGAAGACCATCTACCGTCGTGGCCTCGGCTATCGTTACGGGCGCACGATGCAGACGATTTCCGGTGTGCATTTCAACTACTCGCTGCCGGAGTCTTTCTGGGCGGTTTACCAGGCCGTGGAAGGCCATGCCGGGGGTATGGAGGCGTTGCGCTCGGAGGCCTACATGGCACTGGTGCGAAACTTCCACCGCCTGGGCTGGCTGGTGCTTTACCTGTTCGGCGCATCGCCTGCCGTCTGCCGATCGTTCTTCGCGGGTCGCGAGTCGGGCCTCCAGGCCTTCGACAGCGGCACCGTCTACACGCCGTATGCAACCTCGCTGCGCATGAGCGACCTCGGCTACAAGAACCGTGACCAGGCGCGGCTGCGCATCCCGCTGAACAGTCTTGAGGAATACATCGATGGCCTCACGCACGCCATCGCGACGCCGAACCCGGCCTACGAGCGCATCGGCGTCGAGGTCGACGGCGAGTGGCGCCAGCTTTCGACGAGCTGGCTGCAGATCGAAAACGAGTACTACAGCGTGATCCGTCCCAAGCGCGTGGCGCGTTCGGGCGAGCGCCCGACGCAGGCGCTGAAGCGCTGCGGCGTGCAGTACGTGGAGGTGCGCGCGCTCGATGTGAACGCCTTCGAACCTGTAGGTGTCAGCGCCTGCCAGTTGCGTTTTCTCGAGGCGCTGCTGCTGCACTGCATGCTCAGCGAGTCACCGCCGATTCACGACAGCGAGTACGACGCCATTGAGCGCAACCAGCGGCGCGTGGCATGGGAAGGCCGCCGGCCGGGTTTCATGCTCGAGCGTGGTGGCGGGGAGGTCGCGCTGGCGGAATGGGCCAGCGAGGTGCTCGACCACGTCGCCGAAGTTGCCGAGCTGTTAGACGCGCCCGGCGACGGCAGTTACACGCGTGCGGTCGCCGCGCAGCGCGCGGTGCTCGAGGACCCGGCGCGCCTGCCCTCGGCGCGCCTGCTCGCCGAGATGGCCGCCCACGACGAGTCGTTTTTCCAGCTCGCGCGGCGGCTGTCTGCCGATCACGCCTCGGCGCTGCTGGCCGATGCCGCCGATCCGGCACGCGAAGGCTGTTTTACCGCCGAGGCCGAATCGTCGCTGGAACGCCAGCGGGCGCTAGAGGCGGCTGAGCGCATCGACTTCAGAACGCACCTCGCCAACTATTACGCCGGAGTCGACACCGTCGGCGGCTGAAATGTGAGCTGCATCGGGCCGGCACCGCGCGGTGCGTGGCACCATGTCGACGCTTGTTCACCGTTCGAGGTCGACGATACACACCATGGCGAAGCGCCGTTTCAGGGTCTACAGGTGGCTGTTCACGATCGGTCTGCTCGGCGGCGCCGCGGCGACGCTGTGGCTCGCGACGAACTGGTCGTGGGTCGAACACCCGCGTGTGCGCGCCCATATCGACGTGCGCCAGAACGGGGGCGCCGAGGAGCACTTCGTGATCCGCCTGCCGCGCGACCGCATCGTCGACGGTGGGCGCGAAGGTAGCTTGCCGGCGGCGTACCCGGCGGGCGTATCGCTGCCCGCAGCGGTGCAGGATGCCGGTCACGTGGAGCAGTTCAAGCTGCGTGATCGCGAGGGCGAGGTCGTCGGCGTGGCGGTCCGGCACGCGCTGCGCGACGGTGACGCCGAGGATGCCGGCTGGATCCTGTTCCTGCCCGCCCGTGGCGCGCTGATGCTGCAGCACGCCGAAGGCGGTGGCGGACTCGCCGGCGCGCTGTCGCGGGCGGGTCTGCGCCCGGGCAATGCGTGGACCGGCAACCTGGAGCTGCAGCGCACCGCCGGCCCGGTCGACGGCGGTCGCGGTCGCGTCGTAGGCGGCACGCGGGAGTTCTCGCGTCACAGCGGCAGTTACGCCGAACGCTGGCGGCTCACCGGCATGGACGAACAGGGCGTGCTGCGCGGCACGATCGAGCTGGAGACGCTGACGGTGATCGGACGATGAAATACCTCCTGACGCTGCTGCTCGGCATGCTCGCGGGCGCGGTGCTCGCGGTCGCCGTGATCTGGTTCAATCCGTTCGTCGGGGAACGTGGTGCGCCGGTGACGCCCGAGGGCGCGGTCACCGACCGCTGGCATTTCGACCTCGACGCCGGGGCGACGCCGGTGATCGCGCACAGCGGCGAGCGCCGCCTCGTGCGTCGTCCGGAGGCGGTGTCCGAGTTGTGGGAGACACCGATCCGCGGCGTCACCAGCGGCGTGATCGTGATGCGCGGCGAAGACGATGTGATCGCCGGCGTCGCGAGCCGCGTCGGCGCGTGGAGTCGAGACGCCGATCCGCTGCGCTCTGGCGCGCTCTACGACTCGGTGTGGCTGCTGACGTTGCCGGGCCGGGGGCTCGCGTTCGTGACGCAGCGTGAGGATTACTGGTCGCTGCTGCGCGAGGTCGCCGTGCCGTCCGCGGTGCGCCGGGAGGCGTGGCAGGGCAGTTTCGAGACCTCACCGGCCGCGGGCCCGGCGTCCGGCGGCGCCGCGCGCGTGCACGGTGCGAGCGGCGCACTCGACGGCCTGCAGGGCAGCCTGGTCGCACGCTATGCGCTCGGCGCCTACGACCCGCGCGTAGGTCCGACCTCGATGACGGCCGAGCTGCTGGTGTCGCTGGCACCGTCCGAATCCGAATCCGAGCCCGAACCTGACGCAGAACCTGCGGGGTCAGACGACGCCCCCGTCGCCGACTGAGCGCCCGGCTCAGTCTTCAGCGGCGTCGCGCAGCGACGCCGACGCATCCGCGAGCCGTGCGAGGTTCACCCGCACCGGTCCGTCGGCGAGCAGCTTTTTCGCCTGCATGAAGTCGCGAGGCTGGTTGACCGCGTCGACCGCGAGCAGCAGGTCGTCGCGCAGGTAGCACGCCGAAAAACTCCGCTGTTCCGGGTCACCGCGTACGACGACGCGGTCGTGCTCACCGGTCAGCCCGGCGATCTGCAGCTTCACGTCGTACTGGTCGGACCAGAACCACGGCAGCTGCGTGTAAGCGCGCGGTTGGCCGCAGAGGCTCGCGGCGGCGGTGCGCGCCTGTTCGAGTGCGTTGTGCACCGACTCCAGCCGCAGCCGACGCCCGAGCAGTGCGTTGGGGTGGCGCGTGCAGTCGCCGGCAGCGTATACGTGCGCCGCACTGGTGGCGGCGTACTCGTCGACGCAGATTCCGTCGTCGCACGTCAGCCCCGCGTCGGCGGCGATGCCGGTCACCGGCACGATGCCTGCGCCGATGATCACGAGGTCTGCCGGGAGCACCTCACCGGCGGAGACGCGCACCCCCTGCACGCGGTCGCCACCCTCGAAACCCTGGACCGGCGTGCCCAGGCGCAGGCGTACGCCCGCGGCCTCGTGTAGCGCCTGGTAGAACGCGGAGATTTCGGGGCAGACCACGCGCGCCATGACCCGGTCGGCCATTTCGACGACGGTGACGTCGAGACCGAGCTCGCGTGCGATCGCGGCGACCTCCAGGCCGATGTAGCCGCCGCCGACGACGACCAGCCGGGCACCCTCGCGCAGCGAGGGCTGGATCGCGCGCACGTCGTCGATCGTACGCAGGTAATGGATGCCGGGCAGGTTGACCTCGGGCACCGGGATCCGGCGAACGGCGCTGCCGGTGCACACGAGCAGGCGGTCGTAATCCACATGGTTGCCGTCGGCCATGCGCACCCGGTGGCCGGCGACATCCAGCGACTCGGCAGGACACCCCAGGCGCAGCGTCGCGCCCTTCTCCGCGTACCAGCCCTCGGGCTTCACGTACAGGCGTTCGACCTCGAGATCGCCGGCGAGGAACTTCTTCGACAACGGCGGGCGCTGGTAGGGCGGGTAGCGCTCGTCACCGAGCACCGTGATCGGTCCCGCATGGCCGAGTTGACGCAGGCTCACCACCGCCTGTCCGGCGGCCTGGCCGGCGCCAAGAATTACGATCCGTTCGTCCATGTCATGCTCCCTGCCGGCGGCGCGCGGACCGCCTGTCCCCTCGGCGGCGGCTACATCGCGCTGATGCCGCCGTCCACCTTGATTTCCGCCCCGGTCACGAACTTCGATTCGTCCGAGGCGAGGTAAAGCACCGCGTAGGCGACATCGTCCGGATCGCCGACGCGGCCCAGCGGCACCTGGCGGCCGAGCTTTGCGAGTGCCGCCTCGCGCTCATGCGCGCCGACAATGTCGTCGAGGATAGGCGTGTCGATGAATACCGGGTGCACCGAGTTGCAGCGGATGTTGCTGCCGTCGCGCGCGCAACCCAGCGCCACCGACTTGGACAGGTGACGTACCGCCGCCTTCGCACTGTTGTAGGCGGCGAAGTTGTGGCCGGCGATGATGCCCGAGATCGACGAGATGTTGACGATGGAACCGCCGCCACTTTCACGTATCAGCGGTATAGAGTACTTGCAGCCCAGGAAGACGCTGTCGAGGTCTATGCGGTGCAGTCGCTGCCAGTCCGTGTAGCTGGTCTGCTCTACGGTTCCGGTAAAGCCGATGCCGGCGTTGTTGACCAGGACGTGCAGCCCGCCGAAGGTGCCCCGGATGGCGGTGAGCACCTCCTGCCAGCGCTGTTCGTCGGTGACGTCCTGTGTCATCGCCATCGCCACGGACGCGCCGCCGGACGCGGCGTTGATCTCCGCGGCGAGCTGCTCGGCGCCGTCGGCGTTGATGTCGGTGATGACCACGCGCGCACCCTCGCGTGCGAGCAGCGCCGCGGTGGCCGCGCCCAGTCCCTGCGCCGCACCGGAAATCAGCGCGACCTTGTTCGCAACGCGCCCCATGGTGTCCTGTTTCCTCAGGTCTACGTCGTGTGATTGTATCCGAAGCGTTGCCGGCCGCGCGGGGCGCCGCGGCGCCGCTGCTAGAATATCCGGCGGCCTGAGCCTGGAGTACAGCGATGCCCGGAGCGATACGCTTTCACGAGCCCGGTGGCCCCGAAGTGCTGCGGTGGGAGCACGTCGAGGTCGGTGAACCGGGTCCCGGCGAGGTGCGCGTGCGCCATACGGCGGCCGGTCTGAACTTCATCGACACCTACCATCGCAGCGGGCTGTACCCGCTGCCGCTGCCGAGCGGTCTGGGCAGCGAGGCCGCGGGGCGTATCGAGGCCGTCGGCGTCGGCGTGACCGTATTCGCCCCGGGCGACCGCGTCTGCTACGTGCACCGCCCGCCCGACAGCTACACGGAGGCGCGCAACCTGCCCGCCTCGAGCGTGCTGCACGTGCCCGACGCGATCGACGACGAGACCGCGGCTGCGATGCTGCTCAAGGGGCTCACGGCGTGGTACCTGTTGCGCCGCAGTTATCCGGTACAGCGCGGTGACAGCGTCCTGCTCTACGCCGCGGCCGGCGGCGTGGGCCAGATCGCGGCCCAGTGGGCAAACCACCTCGGCGCGCGCGTGATCGGCGTGGTTTCCAGCGACGCGAAGGCCGAGCAGGCCCGCGCCGCCGGCTGCAGCGAAGTCCTCATGGCCGACGAACCGGTCGCCGAGCGCGTGCGGGCCCTCACCGACGGTGAGGGCGTGGCCGCGGTCTACGACTCGGTGGGTCGCGACACCTTCTTCGCGTCGCTCGATGCGCTGCGACGCCACGGCACGATGGTGAGCTTCGGCAACGCGTCGGGGCCGGTCGAGCCGTTCGCGCTGCTCGAGCTGGCCCGCCGGGGCTCGCTGTACGTCACCCGACCGGTGCTGTTCGACTTCATCGACACGCGCGCCGGGCTCGAGGCCGCCGCCGGCGAACTGTTCGACGTGGTCGGCAGCGGGATCGTTCGCGTCGGCGTGAACCAGCGCTACGCGCTGCGTGACGCGGCGCGTGCCCATGCGGACCTCGAGGCCAGGCGGACCACCGGATCCAGCGTGCTGCTTCCGGACGCGTAGCCGCGCCGGCCGCCGCACGTGGCGGGAATCTTTCGAGCCGGTAACGCTCTGAGACAGTATGACCTGTCGCGTCCACTGACGGGGGACTGCCCGATGAACCGCCTGCATCTCGTGCTCTACACCCTGGTTGCCACGGCAGCCGTCGCGTCGGTTGCCGCCCACGCGCAGCCGACCGGCACGCGCATCAAGGAGAGCGGGTCCACCCAACCGCTGGCGGTGCTGCAGCTGGACATCGAGAGCCAGTTCGAAAGCATCCGTCATGCGCTCGCGAGGGGCGATGTCGACGACGCCGAGCGCAAGGCCCGGACGCTGCTGATCATCGACCAGCAGCCGTCGACGCGCTACGCGGCACTGAACGCGCTGTGCGCGGTCAGCAACCAGCGCCGCGACTGGTCGGAGGCCGTGGCCCGCTGCGGCCAGGCGATCGACATGCGCCCGCGGCACTGGATGGCATGGAATACCCGCGGGACCGCATACCTGATGAGCGGCGACACCGAGGCCGCCGCGGCCGATTACCAGCGGGCGCTGGAACTGCTGCCCTCCGGGCATCGCATGGGCGACGCCGTGCGCCACAACATCGAGCTCGCCGAGCGCGTGATGCGCGGTGAACTCACCATAGGCGGCGAGCCGGGCGCCGCCGGCGATCGCGGCTGACCGGCGCCGGGCGTGCCCGGTGTTTGCGCCGGCAGGTTGCGTCAGTTCGGCGGGTAGACGTAGCTCGCGCCGAACCCGAGCGGCAGCCCGGTTGCCCAGTACAGCAGGAGGAACGCGGTCCACAGCACCGCGAACATCACCGAGTACGGCAGCATCATCGCGACCAGCGTGCCGATGCCCGAGTCGCGCACGTACCGGCGGCAGAAGACGACGATCAGCGGGAAGTAGGGCAGCAGTGGCGTGATGATGTTGGTCGCCGAGTCACCGACGCGGTAGGCGGCCTGGGTCAGGTCCGGCGAAATACCCAGCTGCATGAACATAGGCACCAGGATCGGCGCCAGCAGCGCCCACTTCGCCGACGCCGAGCCGACCAGCAGGTTGACGACGCCGGTGATCACGACGAAGCCGATCAGCGTGAACTGCGGCGGCAGCGCAAGCGCGCGCAGCCAGTTCGCACCCTCGATCGCGATCAGCGCCCCGAGGTTCGACTGTCCGAACGCGTAGATGAACTGCGACGCACAGAACGCGAGCACGATGTAGTAGGCCATGTCGCCCATCGACTTGGTCATGCCCTCGACGATGTCGCGATGCGAGTTCACGGTGCCCGCCGCGTAGCCGTAGACCACGCCCGGCAGCAGGAACAGCAGGAAGATCAGCGGCACGATCGACTGCATCAGCGGCGCCGAGAACGCGGTCAGCGTGCCGTCTTCGCCGCGCCAGGAAGACCCCGCCGGCAGCGCGGTGATCACGACGAATACCAGTCCCGCAAGCATTGCGGCGCCTGCGAAGGTCAGCCCGCGCCGCTCGCGCGCGGTGAGCGGCTCCATCGTCGGCATGTCGGTCATGTCCCCGTCGACGGCAGTGCGCCGCAGGCGCGGCTCGACGAACAGGTCGGTCAGGGCCCAGGCGCCGAGGATCAGCGGCAGCGCCGACGCCGTCGTGAAGAAGTAGTTGTTCAGCGTGTTGAGCTGCAGCGCCGGGTCGAGGATCTGTCCGGCGGCCTGCGAGATGCCCTGCAGCAGCGGGTCGAGCGCCGAGGGGACGAAGTTCGCCGAGAACCCGCCCGAGACGCCGGCAAATGCCGCCGCGATGCCTGCCAGCGGGTGCCGGCCGGCGGCGTAGAAGATCACCGCACCCAGCGGCACCACGAGCACGTAGCCGGCGTCTACCGCGATGTTGGAGACGATGCCGACGGTAATGACCATCGGCGTGAGCAGCCAGCGCGCGGTGAACGACAGCATCGCCCGCAGCGCGGCGTTGATGAAGCCGGTGTGTTCGGCGACGCCGATGCCGAGCATTGCGAGCAGGACCACGCCGAGCGGATGGAAGCCCACGAAGGTGCTTACCATGTCGGCCATGAAGCGGGTCATTGCCTCGCCCGACAGCAGGTTGTTGACGACAAGCGGATCGCCGCTGCGCGGGTCTATGGCGGTGAACGAGACCGGCGCGAGCAGCGCCGAGATGACCCACGTCAGCAGCATCATCAGCACGAACAGCACTGCCGGGTCGGGCAGCTTGTTGCCGGCCCACTCGATGCCGTCGAGGGCACGCGTGAGCCAGCTTCTCGGCGCGGGGGCCGCTTCGGGTCCGGTGTCGCTCATCGGGAGAGTTCCGTCGTTGGTGTACGCTGCCGTGGGTGGGCGATGCGCGTCGCCCGTGGCAAGCCTAGCCGGTTTGGGCGCGATGTGCAGCGTGCGCGCGTGGCCGCCGAGGCGGTGGCCGGCTCGCGGGCGCCGCATCTGCGCACCGTGTCTTTTCCCGCGCCATGCAAACGCGCTAGCATTCACGCGTCGAATAACAAAAGCGCAAGCATGCGCTCCTGGCCTCACGGGCCGCAGGGGGAACAGATGTTCCGGACTCTGAATTCCACGGGCCGTGTCGGGTTCGTGGGCGCATGCCTCGGCTGCGTGGTGTCCGCGTATGGGCGCGCGCGATGAGCGCACGGCTGCTGGTCGTCGAAGACCAGGTCGACGTGCGCCATGCCGTCTGCAACTACCTGCGCCTGCGCGGCTACTCGGTGACCGAGGCGTCTACGGGCGGCGCCTTCGTCGCCGCACTGCGCGATGACGCGTTCGAGCTCGTACTGCTCGATCTGAACCTGCCCGACGCCGACGGCCTGCAGCTGCTGCGCGAGGCGCGCACCGAGTCGAATGCGCCGATATTCGTCGTCTCCGGTCGCTGCACCGAGGCCGACCGCATCCGCGCGCTCGAATACGGCGCCGACGACTTCGTCGTCAAGCCGTTCAGCATCCGCGAGCTGGAGCTCAGGATCCGCAACTTTCTGCTGCGCCAGACGCTGCGCACGCGCCAGGAAGACGATGCAGAGGTGTGGACCTTCGCTGACTGGCGCGTGGATCTGCCGCGCCGCGTCGTCGTTTCGCTCACCGGCGAGCCGGTCGCGCTGACCCGGGGCGAGTTCGAACTGCTCTGCTGCCTGGTGCGTGCCGAGGGCGCCGTCGTGAGCCGGCGCGCCATCCTCGAGGCCCTGCACGACACCGGCGTGCTCATGGGGGACGAATCGCTGACCACGCTCGTCTACAGGCTGCGCCGAAAGCTCGGTCGTGACGACGCCGGGGGTGCGCTGATCGAGACCGCGCCCGCGGTCGGGTTCCGGATCGCGGTCCCGGTATACAGGGGTGCGATCACCGGCGACTGAGCGCCGCTCCCGGAACCCGTTCGCATTCCGCTGTGTCGCCGCGGCCCGTTCAGGTCCTGTCGAGTTCACGTTCAGGACAGGTCCAGCTCGTCATGCCTATGGTCCGGGGGTCGTGGCCGAGCCGCATACGGGAGATGTCGTGGGTACCGTCCTTCTGCTCGATGACGACGCACTCGTCGCACGCACCGTCCAGGCGATCGTTGCGTCCTCCGGGTTCCGACTGGTGGCCTGCACGACGGCAGACGCGTTCTTCGACCTCCTCGACAGCGGTCCCGACTACGTCATGGTCGACCTGGTGATGCCGGACACGGACGGCGTGGAGGTGATCCGCAGGCTCGCCGAGCGCCCCGCGCCGCCGCCGGTGATCCTCTATTCGGGCTCGGCGCCGGATGTGCTCGAAGCCGCGCGGCGCATCGCGTGCGAGCGGCGACTCGAGGTGCTCGGTGCACTGCGCAAGCCCTTTGTGCCTGCGGCGCTGCGTGATCTCCTCACTGGCCGCGATGCTGCGCCGAGCACCGAGGACAGATCGCAGGCCGCGGCGCGGGCGGCGGATCTCGGCACGACCGCGTTCGCGCTGATGCCACGCCGTGATGCAGCCGGTCGGCTGCGGGGCCTCGAGCTGGCGCCGGCGGGTCGGGCGGGCTCGGCCGACATCCCGTCTACTGCGCGTGACGCGCACACCGACATCCGGCGTCGGGCCGTACGCGAGGCGATCGCATGGCTCGGCAGCGTGGATGCCCGCAGCGACACCACGCTGTCGCTCGACCTGGGTGAATCCGATCTGCTCGACGTCGGCGTCGTCGACGCGCTGTGCGCGCATTGCGCCGAGAGCGGCGTGGAAACCGCGCGCATCGTCGTCGAACTCCCTGAGAGCCAGAGCGTGACGACCGCGGCCAGCGCCCTCGACGTGCTGACGCGGCTCAGCCTGGCCGGCTTCCAGCTCGCGCTCGATCACTTCGGCACCGGCCATTCCTCGATCACGCACCTGGCCCGGCTGCCGCTTTCGGAACTCAAGCTCGACCACAGTTTCGTCGCCGCCGCGCTCGAGTCGCGCTCGGCGCTTGCGATCGTGCGCACCAGCATAGGTCTGGCCCGCAATCTCGGACTGCGCTCGGCTGCCGTCGGCGTCGACGACGGTGAAATACTGCAGCTGCTGGTCAGCCTGGGGTGCGACCTGATGCAGGGCGCCGCGGTCGGCGGCGTGCTCCACCCCGCGCAGGCGCACCGCCTGGTCGCCGCGTGCGCCAGCGCGGAGGCGCGACGGACCGACCCGATGGGCTGCGCCGAACATGCGCGCGACGGGGCCGACGCCGCGCGCGGCACCCGTGCCCCCGCCGGCGCCGCGGGGTCCGCAGAATAAAAAAAGGGGAAACCCGGGCCAATGGCCGATGGGTTTCCCCGGACTACCCCGGCGAAGAAACGGGGCTGCTTCGAAGTCTGCTGTAGGGCGTCAGCGCAGCGGCATCTCGTCCTCGAAGAAGAATTTCGGTTCACCGAAAGCCGGCTGCAACTGGTTGAGCCAGGTCGCCGTTTCGTCGTAGCGGGCGAAGAAGGGGCGTTGCACCCAGTCGGCGTTGCGGCCCTGGATGAAGCGCAGCACGAACACCTTCTCGCCGCCGATTTCGGTGACGCCCTGCACCTCGACCTTGCCGGGGTTGGCGCTCATCGACGGCCCGCGCGCGGTGCGCCCGAGGCCCGAGACCTGTTTGATCGCCCCGCGGTAGATTTCCCAGGCGCGCGCCAGCGGTACCTCGAAATAGCGCCGGGCACCGGTGTCTCGCTCGACGAACATGTAGTAGGGCACGATGCCGAGGCGCACCTGTGTCTCCCACAGCCGTGCCCAGGTGTCGGCGTCGTCGTTGATGTGGCGCAGCAGCGGCCCCTGCGCCCGCACGACTGCACCGGTGGCGCGCACGCGGCGGATCGCTTCGCGCGCGATCGGCGTTTCGAGCTCGCGCCAGTGGTTGTAGTGCGCCATCAGCGCGACGTGCTTGCCGGCACGTACCAGGCGTTCGAGCAGGCGCAGCAGGTCGTCGGCATCGGCATCGCTGACGAACCGATAGGGCCAGAAGGTCAGGGCCTTGGTGCCGATGCGGATGGTCTGGATGTGGTCGTAGGCCGGCTGGGTCAGCGCGTCGAGATAGCCCTCGAGGTGGTGTGTCTTCATCACCATCGGGTCGCCGCCGGTGACGAGCAGGTCCGAGAGCTCCGGGTGCGCGGCGAGGTAGCGGTGCAGCTTGTCGGCTTCACCCAGCGCAAAGCGCAGCTCCTTGTCGCCCACGAACTGCGCCCATCGGAAACAGAACGTGCAGTAGCTGTGGCAGACCTGGCCCTGGCTGGGGAAGAACAGCACCGTTTCGCGGTACTTGTGCTGCAGACCGTCGACCGTCTCGTCATCGAGCCGGGGCACGTTGAGTTCCATCTGCCCCGCCGGATGCGGGTTGAGGTCGCCGCGCAGCTCGGTGGCGAGCGCGCGCACCTCGGCGCGTGACGGGTCGCCGCGCAGCAGATCGGCCATGCGCGAAAACGATTCGGGCGCGAGCATGTCGCGCTGCGGAAAGACCAGCTGGAAAATCGGATCGTCGGGCACGCGGTCCCAGTCGATCAGGTCTTCGATCACGTATTCGTTGACCCGGAAGGGCAGCACGTTGGCGACCACCTGCATCTCGAAGCGCTGCTCCGCCGGGAGTCCGGCCAGTGCCGGGATCTGGTCGAGCTGGTGGTGCGTGTAGACCTTGAACTTGCGCGGTTCCACCGCGTGCAGTCGGCGTGCATCGCGTGCGTATTCCATCGCTGCTTCCTCCTTGGCGTGTCGCGGCTCGGGCGACGGCGAAAGCCGTCCCGCAGGCGCCGTCAGTGACGATGGCGCTTAGGCGGCCTGTGCCGCGGCCTGCTCGTAATCCAGTGATGCCCCGCCGGGGCCCGGTCAGCCGGACATTGCGCCCGGCCAGTGGCGTCTCGCTTGCCCGGCTGGTCGGTGTGCGCTTGCCGTCACCTGGGGTGCCGACCGTGACCGATGGGGCGCGATCCAGACGGTTGCAAGCATAGCGACTGCGCTGCCATCTGGCCACAGCAAGCGCGAAAATATCTCAATCGGGCATAAAAAAACGCGAAAATGCTGCTAACTGTTCGTATCGTCCATGTGCTCGCTGCTTCGAATGCCGGCAGTGAAGATGCAGGCCGCAGCGGAGTTTCTTCCGGAAGCGCCCGAATAGTGCGCTCGGCGCGCTGCGGGGGGTGGTCTACCGTGTGTCACGCGGCCCGGCGTGCGGGCCGGGCAAGGATGCCGGGAGGTCACACATGCACCGACGTCGTTTTCGCCTCGAGGTCGAGGCGCCGCTCGAACACGTGCACACCGCCCTCGCCGCCGTGCACTGGCCCCGGCTGGAGTCCGATGCACGCCTGCGGCCGGGGCTCCGGTTCACCCGCCGTGAGGGTCGTGTCGAATACCGCGGGCGCATCATCGACTGTCAGTCGCCGCTCAGGCTCACGCTGCGGGAGTTGCTTCTGGCGCCTTGGCCGGTGCTGCGAATGTATGCGCGCTACAGCCTCGAACCCACGCGTACCGGCACCCTGGTGCTCGTCGAGTGGCGCCTGACATTGTTCGCGCCCGGTCGCGTCGCGCCCTGGCTGTGGGTGGCGCGTGCCACCGAGGAGGCGCATTACCGCCTGCGTCGCGCGCGCGTACACGCCGAGTTCGCGGCCGAGCGGGCATTGCGCGGCCAGGGGGCGGCGCCTCGCGCGGCCGGGGGCGTGGCGCGTTAAGTGCCGGGTCCCGGCGCCGCCGGTGTGCAGACGGGACTACCGGGCACCGGGCTTTTCTGGCAGCTTGAGCGCTTCGTCGCCGCCGGAGCCCAGCGCGCCTGATGCCCGCCCTGCCTGATCCACACGCGCTGGCCGCGCTGCTGCTCGCTGTCGGCGCGCTGGTGCTGTTCTCGCGCGACCGCATCCCGCTGGAGGCCACGGGCCTGGGCGTGCTGCTCGTGCTGCTGCTGATGTTCCAGCTGTTCCCGTACGAGGTGCGCGGCCAGGCCCTCGCGCCCACGGTTTTCCTCGCGGGCTTCGGTAACTCCGCCCTGATCACGATCATCTCGCTGCTGATCTGTGCCAAGGGGCTCGAGTGCACGGGGGCCCTGCAGCCGGTCGCCCAGACACTGGCGCGTAACTGGAAGACGCATCCACGGCTCGTATTCCTCGCCACGCTGGTGCTCGCGGCCGTGCTGAGCATGTTCCTGAACAACACGCCGCTGGTGGCGATGCTGCTGCCCATCCTGGTGACGGTCTGCCTGCGCACCGGTGTGCCGTCTTCGGGTGTGCTGATGCCAGTCGGGTACGCGACGATCATCGGCGGCATGTGTACGACGATCGGCACTTCGACCAACCTGCTGGTCGTCGGGCTCGCGTCGGATTTCGGCGTCGCCGACTTCGGAATGTTCGACTTCTTCGTGCCGGCGGTGCTTGCCGCCAGCGTGGGCATCGTGTTTTTGTGGCTGGTCGCGCCGAGGCTCGTGCCCAACCGCCGGCCGCCGATGCCGGACAATTCGCCGCGCGCGTTCCGCGGGGTGCTGCGCGTGGAGGAAGACAGCTACCCGGCAGGCCGCTCGCTGATGGAGGTGCTCGCGCGCACCGACAACCGGATGCGCGTGGACCGCATCGAGCGCGGCGAGGGCGGGCCACGTCTTGCGCGGCTGCCCAACGTGCACATTCAGCCGGGAGATCGCCTCTACGTCGTCGACACGCCCGAAAATCTCAAGGAGTTCGAGAAGCTGTTGCAGGCGCCGCTCTACGGCGGTGTGGACTTTTCTCGCCAGGTGGCCGAAGGCGCCGAACTCGATGCCGGCGGGGAACGTCTCGCCGAAGTTGTGGTGCGACCGGGCTCGCCACTGGACGGCCAGCGGCTCGACCGCGCCGAGTTCCTCAACCGCTACCGGTTGCAGCCGCTGGCGGTACATCGCCCGCGCGCGGCCGAAGGGCAGGAGGAAGGCGAAGATCCGGCGCGCATGGATCCCGCCCGGCTGCTGCGCGGCGGCGACGTGGTGCTGGTGCAGGGCAACCGCCGCCACATCCGCGCGTTGCAGGCCAGCGGCAAGCTGCTGGTGCTCGACGGCCAGATGGACCTGCCGCGCACCGAGAAGGCCACCCTGTCGCTGATGATCGTCGGTGCGGTGGTCGTTTTCGCGGCCTTCGGGCTGGTGCCCATCGCGGTCGGTGCGGTCGCCGGCGTGGCGGCGATGCTGGTCACGCGGTGCCTGGACTGGGCGCAGCTGCGCGAAGCCCTGGACCGCAAGCTCATCATGGTGATCGTCGCGGCACTGGGGCTTGGCCAGGCGCTGTTCGTCACCGGTGCCACCGACTGGCTCGCGTCGTGGTTCGTGTTCACGGTGGGTGACCTGCCGGTGCCGCTGGTGCTCGCCGGGCTGATGCTCGCGTGGGCGCTGCTCACCGAGCTCGTCACCAACAACGCCGCGGCGGTGATCGGTACGCCCATTGCCATCGCGATTGCCCAGCAGCTTGGCGTGGATCCCGTGCCTTTCGTGCTCGCGGTGCTTTTCGCCGCGAACATGAGCTATCTCACGCCCATGGGTTACCAGACGAACCTGCTCGTGCTGTCGGCCGGCGGCTACCGCTTTACCGACTTTTTCCGCATCGGCATTCCGCTGCAGCTGCTGATGTGGCTGTCGCTGTCGCTGCTGCTGCCGCTCCTGTACGACCTCACGCCGATCGGTTGACCGGTGGCCCGCACGTGTTCCAATTGCCGTTGCGGCGTAACCCCCCGGAGTCCCTGACCCGATGCGGACATTCACCTGTACCTGTGGCAACCGCCTGTTCTTCGAGAACCACCGCTGCGTGGCCTGCGGCCGTGATACCGGTTTCGTTCCGGAGTTCGGCGAGCTGGTGGCCATCGAGGGCAGCGACGCCGCGGGCTGGCGAGCGCTGCATCCGAGGCTCGCCGGCCGCCAGTTCCGCCGCTGCTCGAACTACGCGCACCAAGGCGTATGCAACTGGATGGTGTCGGATGACGAGGATCACGCGTTCTGCCAGGCGTGCCGGCTCAACCAGGTCATTCCGGACCTCACGCGGCCCATGCATCGGCTGTACTGGGCGCGCATAGAGGCAGCCAAGCGACGCCTGATCTATGAACTCAACGTGCTGGAGCTGCCGGTTTTCTCGCGGATGGTCGATCCCGAGAAGGGACTGGGCTTCGCCTTCATGGCGGATGCCGCGCCGGTGCAGGAGTTCAGCGACCCGCTCGAGGGCAACTCGCGTGTATTGACCGGCCACAACCAGGGGCTGATCACGATCAACATCGCCGAAGCCGACGACATCGCGCGCGAGAACATGCGCCAGAGCATGGGCGAACGTTACCGGTCGCTGCTCGGACATTTCAGGCATGAGATCGGGCACTACTACTGGCTGCTGCTGGTCAGCGATGCGCCGGCGCTGCTCGAAGCGTTCCGGCAGTCCTTCGGCGACGAGCGTGCCGACTACCAGCAGGCGCTCGATGCCTACTACGCGAACGGACCGCTCACGGACTGGCCACAACACTTCATCAGCGCCTATGCTTCATCCCATCCGTGGGAAGACTGGGCCGAAACCTTCAGCCACTACCTGCACATGACCGACACGCTGGAAGCCGCCGTGCAGCTGCGTTTCAGTGCCGTGGATCTCTCCGACCGGAGCCTCGGCAACTTCGACGCGTGGCTGTCGGCTTGGGTCGAGCTCACCACCGGGCTGAACGAGCTCAACCGCTGCATGGGTCACAGCGACCTGTATCCCTTCGTGCTGTCACCGGGCGCACGCGCGAAGCTGTACTGCGTGCACGAGCTGCTGACCGTCAATTCCGCCCGACCGCTGCGAGAACTCGGGGTCGTGACCCATGCCTGATCTCCTGCACGGCTACGATCCCGGTGCCTGCTGGGATGAGCTGCTCCGCGGCGACGGCCGCGCCCGGCCCGGCGCCGCGAGCCTGATGACGTACCTTGCGTCGCTGGACCCCGATGAACTGCTGGTGCGCCAGGACGCCGCCGATCTCGCGATCAAGGCGATGGGCATCACCTTCACGGTCTACCACCAGGAGGAAGGCTCCATAGACCGCGCGTGGCCGCTCGACATCATCCCCAGGGTGCTGTCGGCGCGCGAGTGGTCGCGTATCCACAAGGGCCTGGAGCAGCGCGTGCGCGCGCTCAACTGCTTCATCGATGACATCTACCACGATCGGCGCATCGTCGCGGACGGCTGGTTTCCGGGCGGCTACATCGACGACAACAGCAACTACCGCGCCGAGTGCCAGGGCGTGTCGCCACCGCTCGGGGTATGGGCGCACGTCTGCGGCAGTGACCTGGTCCGCGACGCCGACGGCACCGTGTATGTGCTCGAGGACAACCTGCGAGTGCCGTCGGGCGTCGCCTACATGCTGGAGAACCGCAAGGTCATCAAGCGCGTGTTCCCGGAGCTCTTCGAGCGCAGCACCATTCTGCCGGTCGACGACTATCCGTCGCAGCTCTTCGATACGCTAGCGGCGCTGTCGCCGCGACCCGCCGACTACCCGGAGGTGGTCGTACTTACGCCGGGCATCTACAACTCCGCCTACTTCGAGCACACTCACCTCGCGCAGCAGATGGGCTGTGAACTCGTCGAGGGCCGTGACCTCGTCGTCGGCGACGACGACTGCGTCTACCTGCGCACGGTCGCCGGTCTGACGCGCGTCGACGTCATCTACCGGCGCGTCGACGACCAGTTCATCGACCCGGAGGTATTCCGCGAGGACTCGATGCTGGGCGTGCGCGGCCTGATGCGCGCATGGAAGGCGGGCAACGTCGCGCTGGCCAATGCGCCCGGCGCGGGCGTCGCCGACGACAAGCTCGTCTATACCTACGTCCCCGACATGATCCGCTACTATCTGGGCGAGAAGCCGTTGCTGCCGAACGTGCCGTCGTGGCGCTGCGCGGACGCCGAAGCGCGCGCCTACGTGCTCGACAACCTGCATGATCTCGTCGTCAAGCCGGTCAACGAGTCGGGCGGCTACGGCATGCTGATCGGTCCCGCATCGACGCGCGCCGAACGCGACGAGTTCGCCGCGCGCGTCAGGCGCCGGCCGCGCGACTACATCGCCCAGCCCACGCTTGCGCTGTCGACGACGCCTACGCTGGTCGGCAATCGGATCGAACCCCGCCACGTGGACCTGCGCCCGTTCATCCTGTCCAGTGACCGCTGCCAGATCACCACCGGCGGGCTCACGCGGGTGGCGATGCGCAAGGGCTCGCTGATCGTGAACTCCTCGCAGGGCGGCGGCAGCAAAGACACCTGGGTGGTGTCGGCTGCACGGGGGGTGCGCTGATGCTGTCGCGGGTCGCAGAAAACCTCTACTGGCTCGCCCGCTACATGGAACGCGCCGAGAACACCGCGCGGCTGATCCTCGTCAACGCCAACCTGCTGCTCGACCTGCCACGCGGCGTGTCCCCCGGCTGGGCGCCGCTGGTGCGCATCGTCGATGGCATCGAGGCGTACCGCGAGAGCGGCCGCAAGTTCACCGAGCGTGGCGTGACCGGCTTCCTCGTCGGTGACGTGTCCAACCCCGGTTCCATCGTCTCGTGCCTGTCGTCTGCGCGCGAGGATGCGCGCACGGTGCGTGACAGCATCCCGCGTGAGGTGTGGGAGCACGTGAACGACCTGCACCTGTACGCGCTGGCGCACCTCAAGGGCGGTGTGCTCAAGAGCGAGCGTCACCGGCACCTGCAGACGGTGATCCAGGGCGCCCAGACCTTCACCGGCATGCTCGAGGGCACGATGAACACGGGCCTGGGCCACGCGTTCCTGTGCACCGGCCGCTACCTCGAACGCGCCGACATGACCAGCCGCATCGTCAACGTACGCTCCGAGCCGCTGTTGCAGGACGAGGGTATAGAAGGCCTGCGCCCGTTCGAGAACATCCAGTGGATGAGCGTGCTGAAGTCGCTCACCGCCTACCAGATGTATCGCCTGCGGATGCGGATGCGTGTCAACCAGGCGGCGGTGCTGCAGTTCCTCGTGCTGGATGAGGAGTTCCCGCGTGCGCTGCTGTACTGCGTGAATGCGGCCGAGGCGCAGATTTCGCGCCTGCCCGAGCCCGATGACACGCTGCGCGTGATCGCGCGCGTCAAACGCCAGCTGCGTGAGAGCCGGTTACAGCGCGTGACGGTGGACAGCCTGGGCGGCTATATCGACGCGCTGCAGGCGGGGCTGGCGGAGGTGCACGATGCGCTGGTCGCCGCCTACTTCGACCCCGACATCACGACCGACTGAGCGGCTTCCACGCGCTGTGGGCCGGGTGCTGCACTGTCTCCGGCGCCGCCGAAGTCCATCAGGTGTATGCCGCATTCGCGGCGCAGCCCGAAGAACCGCAGTTCCGACGGGTCGTCGACCTCGTGCAGCGCGCGGGTGGTGTGCACGTCACCGATGGACGCGTAGCCGCGGTGCCAGAGCGGGTGGTAGGGCAGGTCGTGGTCGCGCAGGTAGCGGTAGATGTCGCGGTCGGTCCAGTCGGCGATGGGGTGGACCTTGCAGCGTCCGCCGCGTGCCACCAGCAGCGACGTCTCGGCGCGTTCATCCGCCTGGCTGCGCCGCAGGCCCGCGAACCACGTACCGACGCCGATCTCGTCCAGCGCGCGCTGTAGCGGCTCGACCTTGTTCTCCAGGTTGTACGCGTCTATGCCCTCGGCGCCGTGTTCCCAGCGCCGGCCCGCTACGGCTTCCTGCCATGCGGGGCTGCGCCGCGCGCGGTAGACCCTCAGATCCAGCGATAGCCGGGTCGTGAGCGTGTCGATGAAGCGGTAGGTCTCCGGAAACAGGTAGCCGGTATCGACGAGGATCACCGGTATGTCCGGTCGCTCGCGCGTGACCAGGTGCAGCATCACCGCCGACTGCGCACCGAAACTCGATGTGAGTGCGAAGGCACCGGGCAGGTGTTCCAGCGCCCAGCGTACGCGCCCCCGCGCATCGAGGCGCGCAAGCGTGGCTTCGACGCCGCTGGCGTCTGCGTGCGCCCGTGGTGCGCCGGAACCGTCAGGCATCGGCCCGGCCTTCGCCGCCCGCATGCGCGCCGAGCACGCCCGAGCGGTGCAGAAAATCGCCGAAGGGCTCATCGGTGTCGCGCTCGGCGGAGTACTTGGCGAACAGCCCGTCGAGCGTGTCGAGGATCCGGTCCTCGGGCAGGTTCTCGGCGTAGAGCCGGTTGAGCCGTTCACCGCGCAGGTCGCCGCCGAGGTGGAGGTTATAGCGCCCCGGCGCCTTGCCGACCAGCGCGATCTCCGCGAGGTAGGGGCGCGAGCAGCCGTTCGGGCAGCCCGATACCCGCAGCGAAACGGGCTGGTCGCCGAGCCCGTGGCGCTCGAGGCGGGCATGCACCTCGCCCGTGAGCGAGGGTAGCGCGCGTTCGGCCTCGGCCATCGCCAGCGCGCACGTCGGCAGCGCCACACAGGCGATCGCACGCGCCTCGAGCGGGTGGGCAGGCTGCAGCGCCGCCAGCCCCGATTCGGCGAGCAGCGCATCGACCGTTTCACGGCTGGCTGCATCGATCCCGGTGACGACGACATTCTGGTTGCCGGTGAGGATGAAGCCTCGGGCGTGATCTTCGGCGAGCTGCTCGAGCGCGCGCAACGAGCGCACCTTGTCGTTGTCGAGCAGCCGGCCGCCAGGCACGAACAGCGTCAGGTTCCATCGGTCATCGTCGCACCGGGTCCAGCCGAACGCGTCGCCGTTCGTTTCGAAGGCCGTCTCGCGGGGCGGCTGCAGCGCGAAACCTAGCCGTGCCTCGACCTCGCCCCGGAACCAGTCCAGGCCGCGGTCGGCGATTGTGTACTTCAGTCGCGCATGCTTGCGGTTGCCGCGGTCGCCATAGTCGCGCTGCACGCAGACGACCTGCTCGGCCACTGCGACGACCTGGTCGCGCGTCACGAAGCCGAGTGGATCAGCCAGCCGTGGATAGGTTGCGTCGTCGCCGTGCGTGACGCCCATGCCCCCGCCGACGGTGACGGTGTAGCCGGCAAGCGCGCCATTTTCGACGACCGCGACGAAGCCGAGATCCTGCGCGTACACGTCGACGTCGTTGACCGGTGGGATCGCGAACGAGATCTTGAACTTGCGCGGCAGGTAGGTGGCGCCGTAGATCGGTTCCTCGTCGGTTTCGCCGGCGAGTTTTTCACCGTCGAGCCAGATCTCGTGGTAGGCGCGGGTGCGCGGCAGCAGGTGCTCGCTGACCGCACGCGCATCAGCGACCGCGGCCTCGTGCACTGCGGCGAGCTCACTGCGAGCGGTGACCATCACGTTGCGATTGACGTCGCCGCATGCCGCGATGGTGTCCAGCAGGGTGGCGTTGATGCCCTGCATCGTCGCCTTGAGCTCGCGCTTGATCACGCCGTGATACTGGAACGCCTGGCGGGTCGTCAGCCGGAGCGTGCCGTTGGCATGGGTGCGTGCCAGCGCACTCAGCGCCAGCCACTGTTGCGGCGAGCACAGCCCTGCAGGCATGCGCACGCGGATCATGTACGACCACGCGGGCTCGAGCTTGCGCCGCAGGCGCTCGACGCGAAGGTCACGGTCGTCCTGCTGGTAGAACCCGTGGAACTTGCCGAGCTGCGGGTCGCCCTCGCGCAGCGCGCCGGTGACGGCGTCGTCGAGGCTCTGCTCCAGCGTGCCGCGCAGATGGCGGCTGCGTTGCTTGAGGTGCTCGACCTCGGAGCGCTGGTCGTCGTTGCTGTCCTGGCTCATATGCGTGATCCGTCGCCCTTCGTCCCTGGCGTGCGCGTGGCAGGCTGCCGGCGCAACGTCCGTGTCAGTAGACGTCCTTGCGGAACCGGCCGTCGATGCGCAGGCGCCTGACCGCCTCGCGTGCTGCCTCGTCGTCCAGCGCGCGGTGCTCGCAATGCACGTCGACCAGCGCCTGCTCTACCGCCGGCGCCATGCGCTCGGCGTCGCCGCACAGGTACAGGCATGCGCCGTCGTCGAGCCAGCGCAACAGTTCGGCGCCGTGTTCGCGAACGCGGTCCTGCACGTAGACCTTCTGCGCGCCGTCACGCGAGAACGCGACGTCGAGCCGCGACAGGTCGCCGTCCTTGAGCGCCTGCTGCCACTCCAACTGGTAGAGAAAGTCGTCGCGGAAGGTGCGGTCGCCATAGATCAGCCAAGCCGGGCCGCGGGTGCCGAGTGCGCGGCGGTGCTGGACGAAGGCGCGATACGGTGCGACGCCGGTGCCGGCGCCGATCATCACGATAGGCACCGCGGGGTCGTCGGGCAGGCGGAAATCAGGGTTTCGCTCGACGTAGACCGACACCTGCCCGGCGCGGTGCGCGAGCGCCGTCGACGCGCAGCCCGGCTGGGGGCGACCGAAGCGCGCCGATTCGACCACCGATACCGTGAGGTGCACATCGTCGGGATTGGCCTCCGGGCTGCTCGCGATCGAATACAGGCGTGGCGCGAGCCGCGGCAGCAGTGCGACGAGCGTTGCCGCGTCGACGTCCACCGGGTGTTCGGCGAGCACGTCGGCGAGCTGACGTGCTCGCAGGAAGGCTTTAAGCGCGGCCGGATCGAGCGCTTCGAGGCGTTCGGCCAGTCCGCGCGCACCCGCCTCGGCGGCGAGCTTGCGCAGCACCCCGGCGGTCAGCCGGGTGAGCTCGCGGTGGCGAGCGAGTGCATCGCCCAGCGCGATCGCCTGGCCGTCGACGCTGACCTGTGTGGCGGCATCGAGGCCCGTGAGTTCGAGGACCGCGCTGACAGCGTCCGGCGGATTCTCGGTGAAGACCCCGAGTGCGTCACCGGGCGCCCACTCGAATCCCGAGTCCTCGAGCGAAATCTCGAGGTGGCGTACATCCTTGCTCGAGTCCACGCCGGTGATCGGCTGGTTGACGAGCACTTCGGCGACGAACGGGTGGTCGCGGTCATGGCGTGGGCGCTGTGACAGCACCGTGAGGTGCGGTGCGCTGCCGGCGCGCGGCGCCTCGGCGGCGACGCTGCGGGCATGCTCGAAGCGCGCATTGCTCCATTCGGTGGCCGGGTCTTCGTAGTCGACGTCGCAGGTCTGCACCGGCGCGAGGCGCCGGGCGCCAAGTTCTGCGAGGCGCTCGTCGAGCTGCACGCCGGTCGCGCAGTACTGTTCGTAGCTGCTGTCGCCGAGCGCGAGCACCGCGTATTCGAGGTGTTCGAGTTTCGGTGCGCGCTCACCGAGCAGGCCGTCGAAAAAAGCGACCGACGAATCCGGCGGCTCGCCGTCACCGTGGGTGCTGACGACCGCGAGCAGGCGCGCGGTCTTCTTCAGCCGTGCGACGGGGAAGTCACGCGCGTCGGTGAGGCGGCTCGCGAGGCCGTCGGCGGCCATGCGCTCGTGCAGGCGTTCGGCGACGCGCCGCCCGTTGCCGGTCTGGCTGCCGTAGAGAATCACCCATTCGGGCTGCGCGTCGGCCTGCGTGCCCGGTGCGGCCGCGGGTGCGCCGCCGAGCGCGGCGGCCCGGCCGGCGAGATAGCCGCTCGCCCAGACGAGCTGGGTCGCGTCGAGTCGCTGCGCGAGCGCGTCCAGCGCGCCGACCTCGTCGGCCGCGAGCAGCGCGTGGGCCGCGGTGATGTTCGCCTGCGTCATGGTGCCTTCCTCCTGAGCCGGCATTAGAGCGGCGTGCGCCCGCGCTGTGAAAGACCGGCTGGTTATCCACTTATGCTTCGCAACGCCGCCAGCGCGTATCGGGGGCGTCGGTCGGGTCGCCGCCAGCGCCATCGCCGGCCACGGCATAAGCTGATAAGCAAGCGGTATTGGACGCTGCAGGCGTTGCCCGGCCGAATGAGCGCTCGGCCCGGATCATGGAGAGCAACGCGATGGATTACCTGCCGGTGGCGCTCGAGCTGCGCGGTCGAGCCGTGCTCGTCGTCGGCGGTGGCGAAGTCGCCGCGCGCAAGGTGTCGCTGGTGGCGCGTGCCGGCGCGCGCGTCACCGTGCTCGCGCCTGCACTGTGTGAGGGCCTTGCCCGCATGGCCGGGCGCGGCGAGCTCGAGCACGCGGCAGCGGACTGGGACGAGCGGCCGCTGACCGATTACTGGCTGGTGATCGCCGCTACCGACGATCCGGCGGTCAACGCGGGCGTAAAAGCCGCCGCCGATGCGGCCGGGCGCTACTGCAACGTGGTCGACGACCGTCCGCTGTGCAGCTTCATCATGCCGGCGATCGTCGACCGATCGCCAATACAGGTCGCGATCTCCACCGGCGGCGCATCGCCGACGCTGGCCCGCCGCCTGCGCGCGTGGCTGGAGACCGCGCTGCCACAGAATCTCGGAGCGGTCGCGCGCTTCGCTGACGGCTGGCGCGATGCCGCCAAGCGCGTGCTGCCCGACGCAGCCGCGCGGCGCGCATTCCAGGAGCGCCTCGTCGAGGGCGCGATCGCCGATCACGTGCTGGCCGGGCGCGAGGCCGATGCGCGTCGCCAGGCCGCACGTGAACTCGATGCGCTCGCCGGCGGTGCGACGCCGTCGGGCGCCGGCGAGGTGCGCCTGGTCGGTGCCGGCCCCGGTGATCCGGGGCTGCTGACGCTGCATGGCCTGCAAGCGCTGCAGTGGGCTGACGTGATCCTGCACGATCGCCTGGTCTCAAGGGACGTGCTCGACCTCGCGCGTCGCGATGCTGAGTGCATCTCGGTCGGCAAGGCGAGCGGCCGTGGCTACGATCGCCAGCTCGAGATCAACGCGAGGATGGTCGCAGAGGCCCGCGCGGGACGGCGCGTAGTGCGCCTGAAGGGGGGGGATGCGACGCTGTTCGCGCGACTCGGCGAGGAAATCGCAGCGCTCGACGCCGCCGGCATCGCGTGGCGCGTCGTGCCCGGTGTCACCGCCGCGTCCGGCTGCGCCGCCTATGCCGGCATTCCGCTGACCGACCGCGACGCCGGCCAGGAAGTGAGTTTCGTCACGGCCCACGGCCGCGACGGGCTGGACCGCCTCGACTGGGCGGCGCTGGCGCGCCCCGGCCGTACCGTCGTGTTCTACATGGGGGTGTCGCGCGCCGGCCACGTGGCCGCGAGCCTGGTCGCCGCGGGCGCATCGCCCGACCGCCCGGCCGCGGTGATCGCCAGCGGCACGACCGCATCCCAGGTCGTGCGGCGCGGAAGTCTCGCCGAGCTCGAGTCGCTCGCCGAGGGCCTGGCACCGCCGGCGCTGCTCGTCGTTGGCGACGTGGCGAGGGCGGCGCGGCAGGGTCTGCCTGCGGCCTTGCCGGATTCGGATCCGTGGTCGGATACCGCGTGGTGCGGGTCCGCGGTCGGCGCCGTGGCGCCCGTCGGTACGCCTGCGGCCGGCTGAAGGCCTTCCCGGAACGCGGCGCCGGCGCCCGCCGGTTCGGTAGAACTACGCGTCATTCAGTCGGTAGATACCGATATCCTGTTTCTGCCGATTCGTCGAGAATCGGTGCCTTATCTGGAACCGGTAAGTCGTGCGCCATGAGTCGAGCTTCCGACACGATCGTCTACGTGCTTGACGAGCATGACCGCATCATCGCGGTAGACGGCCCGTGGGACCGGATTGCACGCGAGGGCGGTGCGCCGACGCTGACCGCCAGCAGCGTGATCGGCACCGCGCTCCTCGATTACGTGAACGGGGACTCGCTTCGTCACCTGCTGTCGCGGCTGCTCGCGCGGGTGCGCGTCGAGCGTGAGCCGATACAGCTTGCTTGCCGGTGCGACTCGCCTACACAGCGGGCCGCGCTCGAGCTGGAACTCAAGTCGGACGACGGCATGCGCGTGCGCGTCAACAGCCGGATAGTCTTCGAGGCCCTGTCGGAGGAGACCGCAACGCCCGCCGCCCCGCGTTCGGCCGACACGGTACAGATGCTGTCGATGTGCGGTTGGTGCAACCGCTGCTTCGTCGATGGCCGGTGGCTTGAACTCGAGGATGCGGCTGCGCGCCTGGGGCTGCTGCGCGTCGACATCGTCCCCGATTTCTCGCACGGGCTGTGCGGCGACTGCGCCGCGTCGCTCGAGGCGGAGGTTCACGACCGGCGGACGAGCTCCCGCTGATCAGGCGCTGAAGAAGTCCGCGTGCGGCCGATCCTCGGGGTCAAGGCTGGGCTCGATGAGGTCGATGCGCTGCCTGTGCGTCCCGGCCGCAATACTGCCGACCCCCTGCAGGTGCGCCAGCATGCCCCGGTACGGGGTGCCGGCGATGATGCTCATGACAGCCCACCCTGCAGCTGGTGCCAGATCCGATAGGTACGGTGGGCGAAACGCCAGCCGTTCGCGGTACGCGTGTAGCGGTCATCGTAGCGGCCGAACAGGTCGAGCCGGCTGCCGTCCTCACTGCTGACCAGCGTCTCGCGCACCCACACGCGTCCATCTCCGGAGTCACCGTCGAGCGCGATCGGTCCCGGCTGGCAGAAGAAACCGACGAACGAGTACGGTGACATCGCCTCGCGCCACGTCGCGAGGATGCGGTCGCGGCCCTCGATGGTGTTGCCGAGCAGGTCCCAGCTCGCATCCTCGGCCCAGGTGGCAGCCCATGCGTCGCCGTCGCGGCAGAACACCGCGTCGGCGTAGGTCTCGATCAGCGCCCGGATCGCGTCGCGGTCTTCGGTGCCGGTCATCGTGTCTCCTTCGTCAAAGCAACAGCAGTACTTGCGCCCGCCGGATCACAGGGGGCGCAGCGGCCAGAATATCGGCAGCACGAGGAAGGTCGCGATCATCACGACCGTCGCCACGGGCACGCCGAGCTTGATGTAGTCGCGGAAGCGGTAGCCGCCCGGTCCCATCACGAGCACGTTCGCCGGATGCGAGATCGGGCTCATGAAGCTCGCGGCGGCCATCGCGATGGCCATCATCGCGGTATGCGGCGCGATGCCCATGCTGACGCTGACCGAGATCGCGATCGGCGACATCAGCACCACGAGTGCGGGCACCGGCATCACCAGCGTGCCCAGCGCGGTCGCGACGTACAGGCCCACGATCACGGTCCACGGGCCGAAACCGCCGAGGGCGTCGAGCAGCACTTCCGACAGGTAGGCATCGGCGCCGGTCTGCTGCATCGCCGCGCCCAGCGGCAGCATGCCGGCGATCAGGAAGATCGCGCGCCACTCGATCGCGCGGTACGCGCCTTCCATGTTCAGGCAGCCCGTCAGCACCATCAGCGCGGCGCCGCTGATGGCGGCGATGTAGATGGGTACGAAACCGGTGAGCACCGCGATCACCACGCCCGCCATGATCGCCGCAGCCAGGGGCGCGCGCCCCAGGTTGGTCGGACCGCTGGACAGGCCTGTGAGCACGAGGAAGTCCGGGTCGCGCTCGAGCATCTGCAGGCGCTCGCGCGGCCCGAGCAGCAGCAGCGCGTCGCCGAGCTGCAGCACCATCTGGTCGAGATTGGTGCGAATGGTGTTTCCGTGACGCCAGATACCGACCAGCTCCAGACCGTAGCGTTCGCGGAAGTTGATGTCCTGTACCGGCTTGCCGACGTGGTCCGAGCGCGGCTCGAGCGTGGCCTCGAGCATCGCCAGGCGGTCGGACTGGAACTCGCCGATCATCGGCACGTTGGTCGGCTCTACGTTGAGCGCCTGCAGCCCGCGCAGCACCTCGATGTCGTCGGGCCGCCCCTGGATGATCAGCAGGTCGCCGCCCTTCAGCGGCAGGTCCGGGTCCGGCATAGTCGTCAGTTCGCCTTCGCGGAACAGCGCCAGCATGCGGAAGTCGAACGCATCGCCGAGCCGGCTGCCCGCCATCGTGCTGCCGGCAAGCTCCGATTCCTTCGGCACGCGCGCGACGAATACCCGCTCCTGCAGCCGGTAGGTGTCGCGCAGCTCGTCCTCGGTGACCGCGCGCATGTCGGTGAAGTCCGGCGATGCCTCCAGGTCCTCGAGGATGTCCTCGTTGCCCTGCAGCAGCAGCACGTCGCCGGCACGCAGCGGCACATACGCGAGGTTCACGCGGCGCACGAGCTCGCCGCGGCGTATCGCGAGCACGTTCGCGTCGTAGCGGCGCCGGAACTCGCTGTGGTGCAGCAGCTCCGACACCAGTGCCGAGTTCTTGGCGACGGTGGCCTCGGCGAGACGCACGCGTTCGGACATCAGCGCCGCGAGCACCGGCGCCTCGCGCTCGATCACCAGTTCCGACCAGCGACGGAAGTCGTTGAAGCGGTCGAGCCGGCCCTGCACGAGCAGCCGGTCGCCCGCCTGCAGCACGGTCTGACGGCTGGGCAGCGTCTCGGTACGTCCGCCGCGCACCAGCGCGAGCACGATCAGGCCCGCCGCGGTGCCGATGCGGCTCTGGCCCAGCGTGCGCCCGACCAGCGGCGAATCCTTGCCTATGGTCATGTTGAAGGTCTTGGCCTGCAGCCCGTACTGCGTGCGCAGATTGCGCTGGCTGAGGCGGCGGGTGTCGCGCTTGGGACGGACCTTGGGCAGCAGGAAGCGCCCGATGAACGCGACGAACAGCGCCCCCGCGATCAGCGCGACGCCGCCCACCGGCGTGAAGTCGAACAGCCCGAACGGCTCGAAGCCGGCTTCCTGCAGCGCGCTGCTGACAATCAGGTTCGGCGGCGTGCCGACCTGTGTGGTCAGCCCGCCGAGCAGCGTCGAGAACGCCATCGGCATCAGCAGTCGCGACGGTGCAAGGCGCGTACGGCGGGCGAGGTCTATGGTGACCGGCAGCATCAGCGCGGCGACGCCGATGTTGTTCATGAACGCCGACAGCCCGCCGGCGGTGATCATCAGCACGACGATCATCCGGAACTCGCTCGGCCCGGCAAGGCGCAGCACCCAGCGCCCGATGATCCCCGAAATGCCCGTGCGCGTGAGTCCTTCGCTGAGGATGAACATCGCCCAGACCGTGATCACCGCGGGGTTGCTGAAGCCGGCGATCGCGCCTTCAGGGTCGACCAGCCCGGTGAGCGCGAGCGTCGACAGCACCAGCAGGGCGATCAGGTCGACCCGCAGCCGCTCGCTGATGAACAGCACGAGTGCGACCAGCAGGATGGTCAGGACGAGGGCGATTTCGAGGGTCAACGGCCCGCTCCCTGCAGCGATCGGCGGGGGTCGGGGCGGAGGCGGTGGGCGGGACCGGTGGCGGAGGGGTGGCTTCGCCGACGTGAGGGACCCGCCATGGATCTATAGCACTGCCGTGGCTCGAGGATGCCGATGCCACTAGTGTAATACGAATCGTTGCGCGTCGAGCGGGCGGTGACGCCACGCAGTGATCAGTCGGCGGCACCCTCGCGGCGCGCGAATGCCGCCTTCCCTTCGAGGATCAGGTCGTAGAGCTCCTGGGCGCGGCCGCCGATGCGCCGGATCAGGCGCGGGTGTTCCTGCCATGCGCGCTCGGCCCACACCGCGCGATTCGCATCGCTCCATTCGTGCACTTCTATACCGCTCTGCACGAGGTGCTCGAGCGTTTCCTCCACCGACGCGCGGGCCACCCCGCGCACCCGCTCGTGGCCGCCGAAGGCGTGGCGCAGCACCTCCTGGTCGGCCGGGTCGAGCTGCTCGAACCAGCGCGCGTTGGCGACGATCGCGCCGAAGTCGTAGCTGTGGCGGCTGAGCGAGAGGTGGCCGGCCTCGTCGCGCACGCCACCGTAGTGGTACATCGTGATCGAGGTCGCGCCGCCGCGGATCAGCCCGGTCTGCAGCGCCGGCACGATTTCGGTGAACGGCAGCGGCTTGGTGTCGGCGCCGATGGTCTCGACGAAGTGCAGCGCTGCGAGTGACGATGCCGCGCGCAGCGGGTAGCCGCGCACGTCGTCGAGTTCGACGATAGGCTTCTGCGCGTAGATGTTGACCCAGCCGACCTCGGTGTACTGGAACAGCACCACGCCCTGTTCGGCGAACAGCTCGGCGAGCGGCTCGAAGACGTACTCGTCCATGACGAAGTCGACTTCCTCGACACTGTCGAACAGAAACGGCGCCGAGATCACCGCGATCTCCGGCACGATCGTGGCCATGCCCTGGAACGAGCCGCCGGCAACCTGTATGCGCCGGCCGCGGCGCATCTCGGCGATCATCGACTCTTCCGGCCCGGCCTCGCCACGGATCAGCATCGCCGGCTTGAGCCGGCCCTCGGTGCCCTCGATGATGCGACGCTCGAAATCGCGCCACAGCCGCTCGTCGGGGGAGCCCGGCATCGAGAACCCGCCGACCGCGACCCGCTGCGGTGCATCGGGGTCGGGGGTGTCGCAGCCGCCGAGCGCCAGCGCCGCGGCGCCGAGCAGCGCGAGCGACGTCAGCCGTGCGCCTGAACGCCGAGCGCGGCGGAGCACGCCGCGCGTCACTCGTGGCCCGCCTCGTCGAGGTCGATCTCGCCGTCGAGCACCTTGCGGAACAGTGTCCAGCTCGTCTCCGACGGCTCACTCCATTCCTCAGGCGCCCGCAGGTACTTCGGATAGTCCTGTTCGATCGCCTCGCGCACGTGGTCGGGCAGTTCCGCGGCGCCGTCCATGAGCTTGACCGAGCGCCCGTGGTAGACGAGCCACCCCGGGCGGTTGCCCATCTCCATCCACGGCAGCCAGGGCCCGACGCGCGTCCACGAGCCGGTGCCGGGCGCCGAGGTGATCTCCGGATCCTCGAGATCGGCGAGGCTCACGAAGTTGTTGAACAGTTCCATCGCCTCGTACCAGTCGCCGGTCGAGTGCAGCGGGTACTCCGAATACGGCAGCGGATTCGGGTAGCGCAGCGGGATCTCGCGGTAGAAGGTCACGTGGTCGCCGTGGCGCATGTAGTTCACCGACCAGCCCCCGCCCTGTTCGTCAATCACGTGGCGGCGGTTCACCGGGTCGTTGAGTACGGGGATCACGCGCACCTCGCGGTCGATCCACGGGTTGTGCCAGCTGTCGAGGATCTCGCCGGTATCCGGATCGGTGTAGAACGCGATCTCGCGCTGGACGCGCTGCCAGCCGCCCTCGATACGCTCGTAGCGCTTCACGCCGACGACTTCCATGCCGAGGATCGGGCGACCGCGATGGCCCGGCACGAACGCGAACACCGTGCTCTGCGCATAGACCATGGTCTCGCGTTCGGACGTGTCACCGACGGTCTTCACGTAGGCGTCGAGCAGCTGGTGCGGGTCGTCGAGGTCGAGTCCGTCGGCCGACGCGGCCGTGGTGAAGGCAAGCAGCGTGGCCGCGAGCGCGGCGCGCGGGCAGGAGGTGAAGTTCATCCGGTGCGCTCTCCCTGGTCGTCAGAGTTCATTGTGTATCGATTCGCTCGAAGCGGTAGCCGCCGTCGGCGGGGCCCCAGACGTGGTTGTCGTCGTCGTCGAAGCCGCGGTCCCAGTTCTCGAAGCGCCCGGACTCGATGCGCGAGACCGAACGCATGTAGCTCGCGCCGCGCCACGCGTTGCGGCAGCGTCGCCCGTCGGTGCCGCCCTCGAACACGCCGGGCGCGGTCTGGCGGTAGAAATTGTCGCAGTCGGGGTCGGCCTCGAGTGCGTCGCGTTCGAGGCCGGCGAGCTTCGATGCGTCGCGCCACGCGCCGACATGGCGTTCGGGCGACGCCAGCGTGTACACGCGCAACCGGATGCGCCCGTCTGAATCGCGGAACAGCTGCTGCACGCGCTGTCGGTACGGCGTCTCCTGGCCTTCGATCTGCTGCTCGGTATAGAACCAGTAGCCATCGCCGGCGTCCGGCCAGATGCGCGTCGTGCGGTAGTGCACGAGCAGGTAGGTGCCGTCTTCGGCGGCCTGCGCCTCGGAACTGAAGACGCCGGAGTAGTGGTCGGCGAGCAGCGAAAGTTCGTCATCGGCGGCAGCGGACTGAGATGCCAGCATACAGGCGATCAGGGCAGCGAGCAGTATCCGCACCTGGCGCGCGCGACGTGGGGGTCGTGTGTGGGTCACGAAGGGCTCCGGCGGCATGGATCGGGGACGCAAATATACCGCGCGCACCGGCACGCGTGCGGCCACCCGCCGGTCCGCGTCGCCGGATCGTGATCGCTACAATGGTTGTTTGTGGATGAACGGAGCAGCCCTTGGGCACACGACACGGAACCTACGAGGCCCGCCGGCCACCCGGGCGGCATTTCGTCGATCTGCGGGGCATGCGCTACCGGTTATGGACCTGGGGGCCGGAAGCGGGCATGCCGGTCGTGCTGCTGCATGGCTGGGGCGACTGCGGCGCGACCTGGCAGTTCGTCGCCGATCACCTGCCCGAACACTGGCGACTGGTCGCCCCGGACTGGCGGGGCTTCGGCGACAGCGCGTGGAGCAGCGGCGGCTACTGGTTTCCAGATTATCTGGCCGATCTGGACGCGCTGCTGCACACGCTCTGCCCCGATCGACCCGTGGCGCTGGTCGGGCACAGCATGGGCGGCAACGTCGCGTCGATCTACGCCGCGGCCCGGCCGGAGCGCGTCGCGCGCATCGCCAACCTCGAGGGCTTCGGGCTGCGCGATGCCGACCCGGTCGAGGCGCCTGCGCGCTACCGGCGCTGGCTCGATGAGCTGTCCGAACCGGTGCCGTTCAGTACGTACAGAGATATCGATGCGCTCGCTCGCCGCCTGGCGCGCCGCAACCCGCACCTGCCGCACGACCGCGCGCTTTTCGTCGCCGAAGCCTGGACTGCGCCGACCGCGACCGGAGAGCGCGCGCTGCGCACCGATCCGGCACACCGTCGCGTCAACCCCATCCTCTACCGGCGGGCCGAGGCCGAGGCCTGCTGGCACGAAGTCGCGGCGCCGGTGCTGTTCATGGTCGCGCGCGACTCGCATTTTCTCGAGCGCGGGCGCCAGCAGTTCGTGGACCCTGACTTCGGCGCGGCGCATTACCGCGACCTGACCGAAACGTGGCTCGACGACTGCGGCCACATGATGCACTGGGAGCGCCCCGAGGCCGTCGCCGAGGCACTGGCGGCGTTCATCGACCCGGGTTGAGCGTCGGCGCGGCCTGTATGTACATACAGATACCGCGCGTCTATAGTCGCCCGAGGTTTGCGCCTGCCGATACCGATGACCGAAACCCGAGCCGATCCGTTCGCCGGCCTGAATACGGCCCAGCGCAGCGCCGTCGAACACGGCGAGCGCACGCCGCGCGGGGTCGACGCGGCCCCGCTGCTGGTGATCGCCGGCGCCGGCACCGGCAAGACCGCCACGCTCGCCCATCGCGTGGCCTGGCTCGTGCTCGCCGGCGTCGATCCGGCGCGCATCCTGCTGCTGACGTTCAGTCGACGCGCCGCGCTCGAGATGCACCGGCGCGCCTGCGGCATCGTCGCCGCGGCGCTGCGCGCACCGCAGGGCGCCGCACCCGAGGTGCGCCTGCCCTGGTCGGGTACTTTCCACGCCATTGCCAACCGCCTGCTGCGCGGTTACGCGGCGAACCTCGGGCTCGCGCCGGGGTTCTCGGTGCTCGACCGCGGTGACGCGGCCGACCTGATGGACGTGGCCCGCCAGGACACCGGCGTTGCGCGCGGCCACCGCCGGTTTCCGCGCAAGCAGACGTGCCTCGACATCTACTCGCGCGTCGTCAACGCGCAGGCCGAACTCGACGACGTGCTGCAGTCGCGGTTTCCGTTCTGCGCCGAGTGGTCCGACCGGCTGCGCACGCTCTTTCGCCGCTACACCGAGCTCAAGCAGGAGACCGACGTGCTCGACTACGACGACCTGCTGCTGTGCTGGGTCCACCTGATGCGCGAGCCGGCACTTGCCGCCGATGTTGCCGGGCGCTTCGACCACGTGCTCGTCGACGAGTACCAGGACACCAATCGCCTGCAGGGCGAGATCGTCCGGCGGCTGCGTCCCGACGGGCGCGGCGTGACCGTCGTCGGCGACGATGCCCAGAGCATCTACGCGTTCCGCGCCGCCGACGTCGGCAACATCCTCGACTTTCCGGCGCAGTACGACCCGCCGGCCCGTGTCGTCACGCTCGAGCAGAACTACCGCTCGCGCAGTCCGGTGCTCGACACCGCGAACGTGCTGATCGGCCAGGGTGCCCGCCAGTATCCGAAGCGGCTGTGGTCGGCACGCGGCACCGGTGAGGCGCCCGCCTACGTGTGCGTCGAGGATGAGCACGCCCAGACCGATTACGTCGTCGCCCAGGTGCTCGCCCGCCGCGAGGCCGGCACGCTGCTGCGCGCGCAGGCGGTGCTGTTTCGCAACGCCCATCACGGCGACGCGCTGGAGCTCGAACTCGTCCGGCGCAACATTCCCTACGTGAAGTACGGCGGCCTGAAGTTCCTGGAGGCGGCACACGTCAAGGACCTGCTCGCGCTGCTGCGCCTGGCGGAGAATCCGCGTGACCGGATCGCGGTGTATCGCGTGCTGCAGCTGTTGCCCGGCATCGGGCCGGCGAGCGCCGAACGCTGTTACCGGCACCTTTCGGCGAGCGACTGGCGGCTCACGGCGCTGTCGGGTTTCACGCCGCCGCCGGCAGCACGCGAGGATTACGCGACGCTGTGCGCGCTGTTGGCGCGTCTCGACGTGGCCGACACGCAGGCCGCATGGCACCCGCAGGTGGGCCTCGCGCGGGCGTGGTACCAGCCGCAGCTCGAGCGTCTCTACGACGGCGCACTGGCCCGCGCCGGTGACCTCGACCAGCTCGAGCAGGCCGCGTCGCGCTACCCGTCGCGCGAACGTTTCCTCTCGGAGCTCGTGCTCGACCCGCCACAGGCCACCGGCGACCTGTCCGGCGCGCCGCTGATCGACGAGGACTTCCTGGTGCTGTCGACGGTGCACTCGGCAAAGGGACAGGAGTGGGACACCGTGTACGTGCTCAACGTCGCCGACGGTCATTTCCCCAGCGAGTTCGCGACCGGCAGCGATACGCTGATCGACGAAGAGCGTCGGCTGCTCTATGTCGCGATGACGCGTGCGCGGGAGTCGCTGCATCTGCTCGCGCCATTGCGCCATTACGTGCCGGGCCAGGCGCGGCACGGCGATCGGCACGTCTACGGCGCGCGCAGCCGCTTCATCACGCCGGAAGTGCTCGCAACGATGCGACGCGTGTTCCATGCACGCGATGATGCGATGTCCGGTGACGGAGGCGGCGGCCGCCGGCCCGCGGTCACCGTCGACGTGGCCGCGAAGCTGCGCGCGCAGTGGTGAAGGCGCGGGTGTGCATCCAGGCGCCACCTGAAAGTGGCGCGATGCCGGCGGGCTTCAGTTCAGGCGCCAGATCTCGAAGTTGAGCGCGAGCGCGAAGCTTGCCCAGACGAGGTAGGGCACGAGCAGCGCACCCGCCACCGTAGCGACACGGAAGAACAGCGCACATGTCAGCGCGAGCACCGCCCAGACGGCGGTCAGCGTGAGCAGCGCGCCGCCGATGTCCTGCGCGCTGAAGTACATCCATGACCACAGGGCATTGAGGATGAGCTGCAGTGCGAAGGCCGCAAGTGCGGGCCAGCGCAGCAGGTGCAGGTGATGGCGCCAGACGATCCAGGCGCCGACCGCCATCATCACGTGCAGCAGCGTCCAGATCGGCGCGAACAGAGCCCGGGGCGGGGTCCATGGAGGCTTGGTGATCTGCGACTGCCAGTCGCCTGGCATGTACACGGTGCCGAAGAACGCCACCACCAGGCTGACCACGACGAACAGCGCGAGTACGAGGTGGCGATGCCGCCGCTTCTTACGCCGCAGCACCATCGTGCGCGTGAGATCCGGCCTGGCGCCCGTTCGGGTGTTCAAACAGTTCCCCCGCATCGGCGTGGAACGCCGCTGGCAGCAATATGTCGTTATGAGTGCCAGTCGGCTGTTGCAAGTCCTCCCAGAATAATACAGTGCACCGAGTTCGCGAAAGCTTTTTCCGGAAGCCTTAAGACGCTATAAAAACAACATACAGGCGACTGAAAGTTCTGTTTTTCCGGACGACCTTCGCAGAAGCGCAACCGCAGGAGGCAAGCGATGCAGGCACGACAGGGCCCCACGGGCAGGGTCGTCGCGGTGGAAAGCCTCGCGGCGTTTTTCCAGGAGTCGATGCAACGCGCGCTCGAACGCCAGCAGGTGTCGGTGCACGATCAGACGGCGCATTACGTCGTCAACCTGCTGACGCTGTTCTCGCGCTCTGAAGCCCTGCATGCGCAGGATTGCGAAGGGCGGCGCATGCGTCCGCTTGCGTTGATGCTCGCCGACGCGATGGAGGCGCCCAGCGACGAAGAGCGCAGTTTCCTCCTGCAGCGGCTCGGTGACGTTGCGCTGTTCATCGCGGGGTTCTTCGCCGATTCACTGTCACACCGCGCAGTCGACGTGGACTACTACATCCGCATGGGTGGTGGTGCCTACGGGTCACTGTCGGACCAGGTCCGCGGCACGCGGCGCGGGCGGGCGTTCGCGCCGGTATTCGGTGAGCTCGCCGAGAAATTCCAGCCCATCGTCGATGTGCTCAACGATGTCAGCGAGTCGGCACGCGGTCACAACAGCCGCGACGTGCTCAGGCTATACGAACTGTGGATCCGCACCGGCAGTCGCCGCGCGCGCAGCCTGCTGCGCGATCTCGGCATAGAGCCCACGCGCGAAGCGGTCACCCGCTTCGAGCACTGACGCACATGCACGACGCGCCCCTGTCCGGTGCAGTACCGGATCGCGCCCAGGCCGATGTACTCGGTGCACTCGAGACGCTGCTGAAGGATCTCTACGACGCCGACAGTCCGCACCGCGCGGTCGACTTCGTGATCACCGATGCGGCGCTCGCCGGGGGGCTGTCCGGCGGCGCGCCGCTGCGGTCACAGGAAACGCTGCTCGTACGCCAGGCGCCGGATGGCCTCGACCTGTCGCTGTACCTGGACGCCGATGTGCTCAGCGGTCTCGTGCGCGAAAACCCGCTGCAGGCACTCGGTGATGCCAACCTGCAGGACTTCTGCACGGTGCTCGAGGGGCTCAGCCATTTCCTGTACGTGTCCTGGAACGCGGGCTTCGACCGCGCGGTCACGCCGCTGGAGCTCGAGATGCAGGCCGAGGTCGACAAGTACGTGAGTGCAGTGCTGCTCAGGCGGCACCAGGGCAGTGACTGGGACACGCTGCACACTCACCTGTTCGAGGCGTTCCGGCTCGTCGACGACCTGTCGCCGGCGCTCGCTGCGCGCTACTTGGATGCCAGCCGACTCGCGGCGCGTTACTGCCTCGCGCTCAGGCAGCGTTTTCTTGAGCAGGGTGATATCGGCGGACTGCTCACCGAGCTGCGCCGCTTCTGGCGGCTGACCCGCGACGCGAAGATCCGCCACATCCATGCGGGCCACTGACGCGGAACGGCCGGCACCCGCGTGACGGGCGCCGGCCCCGGGACTCAGGCGCCGGGCGTGCCGGCATCTCCGCCGACCGGTCCCCCGGCGCGACGTTCGAGCGGCCATTCGCTGAACGCCAGCCAGACCAGCATGCCGAGGTTCACGAGCGGGACCAGCATCAGCAGTCCCAGCCACTGGTTGTTGCCGGTCTTGCCGAAGATCCGGACCCAGATGTAGGCGAACAGTGCCGCGAGTGCGAGAGTAATCAGAAGCTCCATGTAACCTCCTGGTCTGTTGGCGGGAGAGAACGGGACAGGCCGCAACGCGATGCGCGATTACGGGCCTTCGAAGTCGTCGTCGGGGGGCGGGAGCGCGCGGGGGTTGCGGTGGGCCGGCCACTCGGCGGTTGCGAGCCAGACCAGCAGTCCGAGCTGCAGCAGCGGCACCGCGAGCAACAGGCCGAGCCAGCGGTTGTGCCCGGTGCGCTCGACGATGCGTATGCCGCACCATGCGAGGATGCCGATGATCAGCGCGGTAATGACTGGCACGCGGTGTTTCTCCGTGAACCGTGCGATCTGAACCGGCTTTCATTGTAGGGGCTGTACCCGGGCGCGTCAGGTCGGCGTGGGTGGCGCTCTGCGTGGCATAATCCGCGACCGCTTTGCATGGGGTGACGCGCATGGCCGACCTGACCGTGTTCCTGCGCAAGGGCAGGGAAGCCTCGCTGCTGCGCCGCCACCCGTGGGTGTTCACGGGCGCCATCGACCGGGTCACCGGTGAACCGGCAAGCGGCGAGACCGTAGAGGTGCGCGCCGCCGATGGCCGCTGGCTGGCGCGCGGCGCCTGGTCGCCGGCATCGCAGATCCGCGTGCGCATCTGGACTTTCGACGAGGACGAGGCCGTCGACCGGGACTTCCTGCTCCGGCGCGTGCAGTTCGCCGCCGGGCATCGCCAGGCGGATCCGTGGCTTGCCGATACCGACAGCTGGCGCGTCGTCAACAGCGAATCGGACGGTCTGCCCGGGCTCATCGTCGACCGCTACGTCGACACCGTCGTGTTCCAGCTGCTGTCGGCCGGTGCCGAACACTGGCGTGACGCCATCATCGAGGTGCTCGAAGGCGTGCTGCGCCCCGTGACGCTGCACGAACGCTCCGACACCGACGTCAGGCGCAAGGAAGGGCTGAAGCCCAGGCGTGGCCATGTCAGCGGCACGCCGCTCGACGGCCCGGTGCTGATGCGCGAAGGCCCGGTGCGCTACGCGGTCGACTGCATCGCGGGTCACAAGACGGGTTTCTACCTCGACCAGCGCGCCAACCGCGCGCTCATGGACCGGCTGGCCAGCGGCGGACGCGTGCTGAATGCTTTCTCTTACACCGGCGGTTTCGGCGTGCGCGCGCTTGCGGCCGGCGCCGCCGGCGTCACGCACATCGACAGCTCGGCCGATGCGCTGGAACGCGCACGCGGGAATTCGCAGCTCAACGGCCACGATCCGGCGCGCATCGAGCTGCTTTGCGGCAACGCCTTCGAACAGCTGCGGGCGCTGTCGCGCGTGGAGCGGCGCTTCGACGTCGTCATCCTCGATCCGCCGCGCTTCGTGTCCTCGGCGGCGCAGCTGCGCCGCGGCGCGCGCGGCTACAAGGACATCAACCTGCAGGCGCTGTCGCTGCTGCCGCGCGGCGGCTGGCTGGCGACCTTCTCGTGCTCGGGCCTGGTCGAGCCGCGACTGTTCCAGAAGATCGTCGCCGACGCCGCGCTCGATGCGGGCCGCACGCTCGACATCGTCCACTGGCTGCACGCCGATGGTGATCACCCTGTCCGTGCAAGCTTTCCCGAGGGACAGTACCTCAAGGGTCTGCTGTGCCGGGTTGGCTGAAGCGGCCGCGATTGACAATAATCAGGCACGGCGCGTGCGACAATCGGGCGCAGGCCCGCGCGGTGCACTCCGCGTCCCGACGAAGGAGGTCCATCATGAACAGGTTGCTGCTGTCTCTCTGCCTCGCACTGGTGCTTGCCGCGTGTGAACGCGACGCACCCCCGGACCCGATCGCCGACGCCGACCCACCGGCCGAAGTGCCGCCCGATGCGATGCCGGCCGACGCCGCGCGCGAGCCCGCGACGCCGGCCGACGACGCTGCCGCGCGCCTGCAGACCATCATCGATGGTGACCACCGCAGCGACGAGCAGCGCGCGCGCGACCGCTACCGCAACCCGCTCGAGACGCTGACCTTCTTCGGGCTGACGTCCGACATGACGGTCGTCGAGATGTGGCCCGGCGGCGGCTGGTACACCGAGATCATCGCGCCGTACGTCGCGGCGGACGGCCAGTACATCGCTGCGCACTGGTCACCGGATGCCGAGCAGGATTTCTTCCGGCAGGGGCTCGAGCGCTATCGCGATCGCTTCCTCGGTGACCCGGATCTGTACGGCGAGCCCCGCATCGGTGTCGCGATGTGCCCCGATGAATTCGACATCGCCGAGCCCGATTCCGTTGACCTGGTGCTCACGTTCCGCAGCCTGCACAACTGGATGGGCGCCGGTTGCCTGGAACGCGTGATCGACGAAATGCACCGCGTGCTGCGCCCCGGCGGCACGCTCGGTGTCGTGCAGCACCGCGCGCGCGACGATGCCGAGCAGGACCCCGAAGCACCGACCGGTTACGTGCGCGAGGACTGGGCGATCGAGCGTTTCGAGG
>PWYM01000235.1 GCA_003567855.1 Gammaproteobacteria bacterium
AGCCGGGCCCAGTGCCCGGCTTTTTTTGGGTGTTCGACATAGAATGTCGCCGGGCGCCGCCGGCAGAGGCGGCCTGGCTCGCACGGAAGCAGCGCATCATGGCAGGACCACTCACCGGCATACGCGTACTCGACCTCAGCCGCATTCTCGCGGGCCCTTGGGCCACGCAGGTGTTCGCCGACTACGGCGCCGAGGTCATCAAGGTCGAGCGTCCGGGACGCGGCGACGATACCCGCCAGTGGGGGCCACCGTATCTTGCCGACCGTGACGGGACCCCTACCGGGGAATCGGCCTATTACCTGGGTGCGAACCGCGGCAAGCGTTCGGTCACCGTCGATATCAGTCGGCCCGAAGGCCAGGCGATCATCCGTCGACTCGCCGCTGAAAGCGACGTCGTCGTCGAGAACTTCAGGGTCGGTGCGCTGGCGCGCTATGGGCTCGACCATGCGTCGCTGTCGGCGGTCAATCCGCGTCTCGTGTACTGCTCGATCTCGGCCTTCGGGCAGGACGGCCCGCTGCGCGACGGGCCCGGCTACGATGCAATGATCCAGGCGATGGGCGGGCTGATGAGCATCACGGGCCCGCCGGAAGAGGAGGGCGGTCGGCCGCAGAAGGTCGGCGTGGCCATTGCCGACATCATGACCGGCATGTACGCGGTCACCGCGGTACTCGCCGCACTGCTCGAGCGCGAGCGATCAGGCGAAGGCCAGTACATCGACCTCGCGTTGCTCGACGCCCAGGTCGCGTGGCTGGCCAACCAGAACATGAATTACCTCGTCGGCGGCACCCCGCCGCGCCGGCAGGGTACCGCGCACCCCAACATCGTGCCCTACCAGGCGTTCGCGACGCAGGACAGCTACATCATGATCGCGGTCGGCAATGACCGCCAGTTCGCGGCGTTCGCCGGCCTGCTCGGGCATCCGGGCTGGGCCGACGATCCGAGGTTCGCGAACAACGCGTCGCGTGTCGCGCACCGCGGCACGCTGATCCCTCTGATCGAACAGGCGCTGGCTGGCGCCACGACCGCCGACTGGCGTGCGCGGTTTGGCGAAGCGGGGATACCATGCGGGCCGATCAACGATCTCGCCGAAGTCTTCGCCGAGCCCCAGGTGCAGCATCGCGGCATGCGCTTCGACCTGCCGCACCCGCTTGCCGGCACCGTGCCGATGGTCGCGAACCCGGCGCGGTATTCACGGACCCCGCTCGAGTACCGGCAGCCGCCGCCGCTGCTTGGCGAGCACACCGACGAGGTCCTCGGCGAGGTGCTCGGCGTCGATCCGGAGCAGCTTGCCGCGTGGCGTACGGACGGGATCACGTGAACGGCCGGCTGACGCCTGACCCGCCGGCCCGCGACACGGCGGGCTCCGGTGCATCGGTTGGCGGCCTCGCGGGTCATGACACGCCCGTGAAGCCGGCCGAGGGCCTGCGCGACGTACGCTACGAGATCCGCGGCGCACTGGCGCGTCGCGCGCTGGAACTCGAACGGCAGGGCTGGGAAATCATCTCGCTGAACATCGGCAACCCCGGGGTGTACGGCTTCAGGACGCCCGAGACGATGCGCCTGGCCATGATCGAGAACCTGAGCGTCAGCGAAGGGTATTCGCACCAGAAAGGCGTGTTCCCGGCGCGCGAGGCTGTGGTGATGCACCAGCAGACCCGCGGCGTCATGGATGTCACTGCCGAGCACGTGTTCATCGGTAACGGGGTCAGCGAGCTCATCGATCTGTGCCTGCGCGCGCTGCTCGACCCCGGCGACGAGGTGCTAGTGCCGAGCCCGGACTACCCGTTGTGGACGGCGGCGACCGTACTGAACCAGGGTCGCGCGGTCCACTACCCGTGTCCGCCCGGGCGCGGCTTCGAACCCGACGTTGCGGCCATGGAAAGCCTCGTGACGCCGCGTACGCGTGCGCTGGTCGTCATCAACCCGAACAATCCGACCGGCGCCGTATACTCGCGCGAGACGCTCGCCGCACTTGCCGCGCTCGCCGAACGCCATCGCCTCGTCGTGCTCGCCGACGAGATCTACGACCGCATGACCTACGACGGCGCCGAGTTCATCCCGATGGCGACGCTGGTGCGCGACACGCTGTGTGCGACGATGAGCGGCCTGTCGAAGGTGTATCGCGCATGTGGTTACCGCGTCGGCTGGGCGGCGTTCAGCGGTGACCTGCTCGGCGCGACCGACTACCTCGCGGCGCTTGAGTTGCTCGCGAGCCTGCGTCTTTGCAGCAACGTGCCCGGCCAGTGGGCCGTGCAGACCGCGCTGGGCGGTTACCAGAGCATCGACGATCTCACCTCACCGGGCGGCAGGCTGCACGAGTCGCGCCGTGCGGTGATCGAATGCGTGGCCCAAAGCCGCTACCTGCGACTGGTTCCGCCGCGTGGTGCGATGTATGCGTTCATCGGTGTGGATCGCGGGAAGCTGCCGGACTTCGACGACGCGGCATTCGCGATGACGCTGCTCGAACACAAGCATGTGCTGGTCGCACCGGGCAGCAGCTTCAACGTGGCTTACCGCGATCACTTCCGCATCACCACGCTGCCGGAGCCTGAAGTCATGCGTGATGTGTTCGAGCGCATCGCGGCGGTGCTCGAGACGATGGCCTGAACGCCGCGTCTGCGCGCGGCGACCTGACGGCCACGCCGGGGCTATAGCCGTCCGGCGAGCGAGAACTCGCGCCGACCTTCGGCGTCCGGGCTGCCCAGCATCGACAGCACTTCGTCGAGGCGTGGCCGTGCGTCGGCGCGCGTCCGCACGGTACCGTCGAGCTCCCAGGCGCGATCGGCGCCAAGCGTCAGCGCGCCGCTGACCTCCAGCGGGCCACCGCGGTCGCGGAGACGGCCGACGATGTCGTCGCCACGCGTATCGAACTGCAGTTCGTAGTCGCCGACGGGCTCGTCGTCGAGATCGGCGATACGCAGGTTGCCAATCCGCGCGGTGCCGTCGACGGCACTTGGCCAGCCGTCATCGAGACGCAACGACTGCAGGTCGATGCTCAGCTGTCCGGCAATGCCTTCGAAACCCGCCACGGTGGCGAGTTCGGCCAGAGGGAACGCTGCGCGCAGGTCGCGGGCGTGGACGGTGCCGGTCGCGGTGATCGCGACGTCGCCTTCGACGAAGCCCCCCGCGACCAGGGCCTCGACGCTTGCTGCTGCACGCGCGCGCAGCAGCGCGGCGGGGCGCATACGCCAGCGCAGGTCGTCGATGCGGGTGTGCTCGATCGCGATGGTCGCCGTGCGTCCGCGCCACGCGGTCCCTTCGACGCCGACCGCGGAGACACCGTCCGGCAGCCACTGCAGCACGAAACGCGCCGGCAGCGTCACGACGAGCACGACGAGGTAGACGAGCGCACCCAGCGCCAGCAGCCACGGCCACCTGGTCGGTATCGTCATCGCGGGCTCAGACGTCGCGCTGCAGGACGAGACTGGCGTTGACCAGCCCGGGTTCGCTGCCCTGGTCGAAACTCGCGGTATCAACGCGCACTCCGAAGCGGTCACCGAGCTCGGCCAGCCACGGCACGAGGCGTTCGAACGGAACCTGCTCAAGGCGCACCCGCAGCGAGTCGTCACCCCCGGGCTGCGTGCCACGCAGGTGAGGGCCGAGTCCGGCGGCACGGCTGGTGCGGTCGACGATGACCACCAGGGATTCGTCGGCGCCGACGACGTCGTCGGAGCTCCGCCCGCCGCCGCGTGCCAGTGCGCGTTCGGCGGCCATGACCTCGGCGAGCAGCTGCCCGCGATCCACGAGATCGGCTTCCAGCCGCGCGGAGCCGCCCCACAGGGGGCCGATCACGCCGAGCTGCAGCACCGCGACGGCAACCACCGCGGCGGCGGCCATCACCATCCATCGCTCGCGCTGAGTGAGGCGCTCGAACCAGGCCTTCATGCGCCGCGACGGCTGAGCTGCAGCCGTCCCTCCACGCCGTCGTCGACCGGGTTGGCGGCCTGGATTTCAGAGTCGAACCCGTCTTCTACGATTCGCCGACGGATGCCGTCGAGCGTGTCGACGTCGGGCACGCGCAGGCGTACGTCCATCACGCCACGCCGGTAGCTGATGTTGGTCACTCGGGCGCGCTCGCTGTCGGCGACGACGCGGCCGAGCGTGTCGAGCACCTCGAGCATGCGCTGGTCGGACTCGCCGGGGGCGCCGCCGATTTGCTGGCGGATATAACGGCGGTAATCGCTGACCGGCACGTCGCCGAAGGTGCGCGTGAACACCGTTTCGATTTCAGCGTCGAGCGCATTGACCGCCTGCTGCAGCCGTACGTACTCCACGCTCTTGACGGTGACGGCGACGAGGCCGAACGCGACCAGCAGCATCGCCGCGATACGCCAGTGCGGCCATAGCTCGCGGTAGGCCGACCGCGGTGCATACGCACCCTGCAGCAGGTTCACGCCAGGCGATGACGTGATGCCGGCGGCCATGCGCGGCAGCACGCCGCCGTCGCCGAGCAGGTGGACGTCGAGCCCACGGCCCTCGTCGCGCAACGCTTCCCAGTAATCGCGCAGGTGGCGGTCGTGGTGCGCGTCACAATAGACAAGCAGGTGGGTCGGGCTGTCGGCTTCGGCCTCGACGATGCCGAGCACCTGTTCGAGCGTGAGGCCGTCGAAAACCGTCGGTACGCCGTCAGGGGGCGCGACGTACGCGCGGGCGCCTTCGAGCACCACGGTCAGGCTGCCGGGATTGACCGGGATCGCCTGGCTGTCGGCGTA
>PWYM01000127.1 GCA_003567855.1 Gammaproteobacteria bacterium
TCCAAGCCGGGTACCCGACCTAAATCAGTGCCATATTGTGTAACTCAAAGTAAGTTATGGGTAATTATGTGGTTGACACCCATGACAGAATATTCTATACTTGCTCCAGGGAAAAGCAAATTCCTATCTTTCAGGGCTCTTTTTCAATGGACTGATTTTCCGGAGGAATCCTACTAAGGTTCAATCCTCTGCACATCTTCCTCGGACTGCTGTTGAATTTCCCGATAAGCCTGAACATTGACTAAATGCTGGTCATAGGTTTCTGCAAACACATGACCCTCTTCCCCTACCACATAAAAGATGTAGCTATGTTCTTCAGGATAGATTGCAGCCTGAATTGCACTGCGTCCCGGGGCGGCTATGGGTCCCGGTGGAAGACCTGCGTACTGATAGGTGTTAAAGGGATTTTCCACTTCCAGATGTTCATAAAGAACCAGGGTAAAATGTTCCTGTCCCTCGCCATAGGCATAAATGACGGAAACGTCGATCTGTAAAAGCATTTCACGATCAAGACGGTTGTTGATGACTCCGGAAATTCTTTCGTTTTCCGCAGGAAATGCGGATTCCCGTTCAATCAGTGAAGCGATGGTGAGAACCTCATGAAGGGAGAGTCCCTGTTCCTCCATCACAGCCCGATCCTCTTCGTCGATCATGTCCAGCATACGGTTATGCATCCGACTGATGATGCTCTCCAAACTTTCATCGATACTGAACCGGTAGGTGTCGGGGAAAAGATAGCCTTCAAGAGAGAAGAACAGTTCTTCATTGTCAAAGTCGAAATCATTTACCCGATAATAGGTTTCCGTTGCCTCCAAAAATTCCTCCCGGGTAAAAAGATCGTTTTCCTCGATGCGTTCCCCCATCTGGTAGAGAGTAAAGCCTTCAGGAATGGTTACCGTAAATTCTCTGATCGGTTCTCCCCGCTGCAGGATGGAAAAAATCTCTTCGTATTCCGCACCTGCGGGAATCAGATACGTCCCCGGCCGAATGCTCCGGTCCACTTCAGCCTCCTGTCCTTTCTTTCTGAACCAGTAACGGTTTCTGATGACCCCTTCATCGTGAAGGGTATCCGCCACAGCCCGAAGACTTGCTCCTTCCCGAACCGTCACCATCACATCCTCCTCATGGAGGGTTGCGGAAAGGTAATCCGGAAGGACAGAGACATAGGAGTAGACACTGAAGCCTGCAAAAATAATGATGCCCAGCAAAACAAGTAAAATAATACGGGCTGAGTTTTTCATCGGTCTGATCGCCACTTTCTTAAAGTTTCTTCGTTCAGTTTCAGTTATGGATTCTGTTCTGATCATTATGATCGTACAATGATCTCATAGAAAATTATAACAAAAAAAGGAAAGAATACTAACTCTTTGTCACAAAACCGTCACAAAGGGAGTTTATACTGAAGATGTAGCAAAGATCAACAACACAAAAAGGAGTGGAAACCCATGAAAAAGAAAAGAGGAATGATCAGTGTGGCATCTTGTTATGGTGGTATTGATGACAGGATTTGCCTTTGCCAATGAGGAGGCCGGAGATGAGTGGAGAAACACCCTTCGTTTCGGCAGATCCTTTGAGAGCATGAGAGGATTAATGATGGAACGGTTCGGCCTGGAGGAAGAGGAATTTGTCGGAGTCTGTCCCGTTGCGGATCTTACCGAAGAGGAATATACTCAATTAAGGGAAGAAGCCCTTGAAGCCCGGATCAACCGGGCGGATGAACTCTTCGATGAAGGAAGAATCAAGGTATCGGTCAGATACATATAAACATCCGCAATTTCTTCAACAAACTTCCTTCTAATCTCTTTATTTTCCATAATTTCGTTCTCCGACTTTTTCTTAATTATTGAAATTACCTCACCAACTTCTTCGATCATCCATAACAAACTATTTCGAGCATATTCGGGTTCCATAGGTGACCACTTATTTTTATTGTTTTCCCAAAGTGTCATTTGCATTTTCATCATATCTGATATTTTAATGTCTTTCATTTCTTTATCTTCTCCTTTTCTTTAAAAATGGTATTTTGAAATTTTATTGTTTATCTTTGTATTGCAAAAGCTACCATTATCAGCTTTTCATTAAAATCTCTTTTTTCTCTTTACTTAGCTTTTCCAACCCATAACGAAAAGCCACTCGGGGCATAGTATCTTTATTTTTCATAAGATAATCAAAAACCAGCTCCGACTCTTGTTGAGAAAGAACTTTTAACATCCACCCATAGCCTTTCAGTACAAGGTAATGATCATCCTGTAGTAACGCATCGGAAACCAGTAGCGGATTGATATGATCGTACATGTTTTTCTTAATCGGATAAATAAGCGATACCGCCGCTCCCCGTCTTACCCAAAAGTCGGGATGCTTGGCCCATTTCATTACATCATCAAATAATTCATTGTTCTGACTGATCAGTGCTCCTAAGGCGTGGGTACAAAAGTCGTCACAGTCTCCCCAATCTCGAACATAGTTTTTTAGCCAGCTTTCAAAGATGGGAAAAGTCTTCTTTGTGTACTGATCCCGCACTCGAAAGGCCCAGTCATATGCAATTACGCCCAGCGCCCAGCTACGTTCCTCCAATAACTCTTCTGATCGTTTCAGGATATTATCAATGTTTTTATCTTCCACTTCTTTATATAGGGAGGCTGAAATCTTTCTGACTTTCCCGGTGGTAATATGTGACTCTTTTTTTGCTTCTTCAATCCTGCGGTTTGCTTCTGCTACTATCTTCATTCAACTCTCCCTTTCTCATCCTGTAATAGTTCCCCTCGTATATTTACAAAGGATTTATGCTTTTTTTTCTTTCCTTGGAATCTTCATCCTTCTCTTTCTCCACGGTCATTTCCCATCCCTTTTCCATACAAAGGGCTTTAAGGACTTTCGATATTTTATCCAGCAGATTTGTCTCGGCTCCGTAGGTCATGGTAAATCCATAACTCCCAAAATTTCGGATTAATGACTCATAAAGTTCCTTACCGCTATCGCACTTTAAACGCATATTTCGTCTTTCCATTTAGATCTTCTCCTTTCTACTCTCATGCTACATCAACCCCATGGATTCCAACCATTCTTTAATAGCTTCTTCCTGAGCTTTTTCTTCAAAATCATACCACTTTTTTTGAATTTCGGGATATTGACACAGTAAATCCTTAATGCGTCGAATTATTCCTCTCCCTTGTTTCACACGGTCCAATTCTTCTTGGAACTTCTTATGGTCAACCCCTCTTAAAAATCGGTTGAAATAATAAAAGAAGTCAAAGCGCTCTGGAGGAATCATTTCATAGTCCTCATTATATTCCATTTCTTCATATTCATCCGAAGATTCTTCCACCACACAAATACTGCTGTCACGAATATTTAAAAAGGCTACGATTCCCATACTATCCCCCATAAACATATGAAGGGCGATCTCTCCAAGGTCATAGGACACTGTATTTTGTCCATAAGTTTTTTTCATCAGGGTTTTCACAAGGTCCTTCGGCGTGACATAGTCGCCGTTATCATTTTTTACAATCATACTATTTTGCTGTTCACACAGTTTTCGTTGAAGGAAACCCTCTTCTGCTAGTACATCGACAAGATCCTCCGCCTCCATTGCCGACCGGTTCAGTACCCCCAGTTGTTTTCTGGTTCCACTGGAAGTAACGATTGCCTCGCCGGCCTCTTCAAGATACTGCTCAATGGTTTTATCTGCCACGCCACAATCTTTAAGTACTTTTCGAACTCCGTCCTTCACATGATCGTCAAATGCTTTAAATTCTTTCGCCGTCATTCCATACAGTATGACACTGAGTTTTGAAGCATCATTCATCATATAAACAAAATTTCTTCTACGCACTTTCATGAGTTTCACGTTCCATGCAAACGGTTCATTATAAATATCCGGTTTGTCAGAAGTATCCACCTTTAATGCTTTTAACATATCCTTGGTACATTGATAGATCATCGGTTATTCTCTCCTTTGTAGTCGACTTTCTGACCTGTATAATGTCTGTCTATTAGCGGAAGCTGAAATAACCCCTTGCTCCTGCAAAGGGTTTGTGTTACCCTAATAGCGAACACATGTTCTACATTAGGGTGGTTTTTCAAATGTTAAGTACCTGCCCCACACTTAAACAGGATGTTTACAGGCCCCGCCGCTCGCATCTCAGCCCATATTACCTTTGTATCGAATCGCACTTCGAACAACTGGAAGGCTCCTGGGAAGACAGGTATATGCGGAGTTACGGCTTCTGGCTCCCCTTCGTGATGGATGTGATCTACAACTACCTGGACTGCGGCGATCTACACTTCGGATTTGCCCGGGTTAGATGTGACGGCTGTGGCCACGAGTACTTGCTGCCGTTTTCATGCAAACGCCGCCACTTCTGCCCTTCCTGCCATCAAAAGCGGGTGGTTGAATTCGGCGAGTGGCTTTACGGAGAAGTATTGAAACAGGTGCCGCACCGGCAATGGGTTTTCAGCATCCCCAAAAGGTTAAGAATCTATTTTTATATGACCGTAGGCTGCTGGCCAGATTGAGCCAGTGCGCGTGGAAAGTATTATCCGTCTACTTAAAACAAGGCGCTTCATTAGATGATGTCTTTTCTGGAAATACCGACTTGGGTGCATATAGAACGGAGAGCAGATGCTTTAATTATCGAATGGTTTGGCATTGTTAAAGGGGTTTTAGTCTTGTCAGAATTATTTCTGAGCATAGAA
>PWYM01000279.1 GCA_003567855.1 Gammaproteobacteria bacterium
GGCCGCCGCCGCCCACCGGCACCACCACGGCATCCAGCCCGGCGACCTGCGCGGCGAACTCCCGACCCAGCGTCGCGGTGCCCGCCGCGACCTCCAGGCCCTCGAACGGATGCACGAAGGTTCGACCGGTTTCGGACTCGATCGCGCGCACGCGCTCGAACGCCGTGTGCACGTCGGGCACCTGCTCGACTTCAGCACCCAGCGCGCGGCACGCTCGCACCCGCGCCGCGCTCGAGCGCTCGAGCATCACGACGTGCGCGTGACTGCCCGAGACCTTCGCCGCCCACGCGGTCGCGATCGCGTGGTTGCCGGCACTGACGGCGACCAGCCCGCGGGCGCGTGCGTCGGGCGACAGCGCGAGTACCGTGTTGATCGCACCGCGAGCCTTGAACGTGCCGGTGCGCTGCCACAGCTCAAGCTTGAGCCACAACGCTGCAGCCCGCGCGCCCGCTTCCGGCGGCGGTGCCCACTGCCAGACGGGGGTACGCAGCACGTGCGGCGCAATGCGCCGTTCGGCGGCATCGATCATTTCCGGGGTCAGTGCGGAAGTTGCAGTCATCAGCGCTCCATCACGGGGTCGGTCATCAGCCCGCGTTACAGTCCATGCTATGCTCCGGACAAAAGCGCGGCCTCATGAGCTGCGCACTGGAGTCCAGGGGGGCAGGGAAACCCGAATGACGGTGTCCGATACAGGCGCCAGTGGTCGCCATTGGCGGCTCCCAGAGGCGTTGCCGCCGGAGCCGTACATGCGGCTTGACGACGAGCTGTCGCTGACCGAGCGCAGCAACCTGATGCTGCTCGAGCGTCAGCTGCATCGCGCCTGGGGACTCGGCGCAAACGTAATCCTCAGCTGGAGCCGCTGCGAGGATGGCGTGCTGGTGCTGACGGTGCCTCACTATGAGCTGGCCGAATTCGTGACGCCCCGCTCGGGCGGCAACGGCGGCGCGACTGTGTCCACCGGTTTCATCGAGGAGCTGATCAGCGGCCGTCGCGAGCTCGCACCGGCACAGCTCGACAAGGTCACGCGGCTGCTGCAGCGCGAGCCGCAGCTGCTGCGCCTCACGCGTCCGCTCAGCGGCACTCGCCGCGAAAGCGAACTGATCGAGCGGATGATCCGCCGCTACTCGATCAGCCATATCGCCGGGCGGGCGGTCGCACTGTTCGACATCGTCGGCTTCGGCCTGCTGTCGCCGTTTGCACAGATGACACAGCTCAACAGTCTCTCGTACTCGATCAACGCCGCACACAGCCGCATGCTCGACCGTCGCATCGGCGTGAACTTCGCGCGATCGAGCACCGGTGACGGCTTCTACATCTGGAACCGCGACGACGGCCTCGAGGCCAACACCAACCTGTACCATTTCATGCACCTGGTGCTCGCCGACAATGCGATCGCGCGGGGACAGTCGCGCGCGGGCTCGGTGCCGCTGCTGCGAACCGCATTCCATGTGGGCAGCTGCTACGAATTCCACCTCGCCGAGGGGCTCAACCCAAGTCTCTACGACTTCATCGTCGGTGACGTCACGATAGACCTCGCCCGCATGATCGAACGCGCGCTGCCCGGGCAGATCCTGTTCGGGGAATTCGACGTGGACATCGCCGAAAGCGCCACCACGGACACAGACTACGTGCGTTTCGACGCGCACCGCTTCATGCGCCAGGCGCAGTCCACGCTCTCGCATCTCAACGGACTCGAGCTCGCCGGAGAGCGCATCGAGGCGATCCGCTGCTACCTCACCGGCGAGCGACGTGAAGACGATCAATACAGCATCCGGCGACTGACGATCGCTGACAAGCACGGGCTGTCGCGCAACGTCTACAACGCCAAGGTCAACATCTATCGACAGAGTGCCGACCCGATCCTGCTCGGGCTCGAGGACCGCGTCATATCCCGCACCCCCACGCAGAGCACCTGCGAACCGGGGGCGGACGAAACGGACGACTCTGCGCCCGCAGCCCCCGATACTCACTGAGGCGCGCCGATCCGCCTGTTGATGCCCGTGCTGTCGTCGGCGCGCGAACCGCTGCGCTCCCTGTTGGCAAGCACCTCGGTGGACAGGTAGTCCCCTTCTTCGATGGCTCGCGAACCGGTGCCCGCCTGGCAGAAAAGGATCTGGTGGCGTCCGATCGTGATCATGTCGCCATCGCGCAGCAGGTGTTCGCGGATCCGACGGGCATTGACGTAGGTGCCGTTGGTGCTGCCGAGGTCCATGACGTACCAGCCGCGGCGCGTCAGCATGAACAGGCACTGAAATCGGCTGATGAAGCGGCTTTCTATACAGATGTCGCAGTCCTGTTCGCGACCCATCACCATCCGCGACTGGTTCAGCGCGATCTCGCTCGCGGCCTCGCCCTCCAGCGACATGCGCAGCTGCGCTTCGCCGATGTCGAGCGCCTGTTGCGGACTGGTGTCTGAAGTCAGCGTCTCGGTGACGAGCTCGAGCCCCAGCCTGGTGGCAACGACCTCGAGCTCTCCCTGCGTGATCCTGGGGTCCTTGCCCTCGGTGGTCAGCATCTCGAGTGCGCCGTCGAGCAGGCGGTCCAGAGCACCCGGTCGACCGCTGGCATAGGCGCCGGCGAGGCGGCAGAGTTCGTCGTCAATAAGCCCGGCGGGCTGTGCGCACCCGGCAGCCTTGAGCCGCGTGTGCACGTAATGGCGTGCCTCCTCTGGCCCCAACGCCGGAAACTGCACGGCGCCGGTACGCCGCGACGGGCTGTTCTCGGTGGGCGTACCCCGCAGGTGTCCCGGGACTTCACCCTCGCCGAGCAGCAGCAGGCGGACGCTGAATTCTCCGCCGTGTCGCAGCCCACTGAGCCACTCCAGCAGCATGCGCACGCCCTCGACCGGTTCGCCTGAAAGCGGCCCGGCAAGCAGACATATCCGCCCTTTCGCGGCCTGGTGACTGACGAACAGTTCAAGCAGCGCGCGCAGCTCCGCCCCGGAGCTCTTCTCGTCGGCCTCCAGACCCCAGCTGTCGAGCAGCTGCTGCAGCAGCGGTTCGGGCGCATCGGGCCAGTGATCGAGACGGGCATGCAGGTGGCGCTCGTCACCGAGCCGGGCGAGCACGCGGTCGAGCACTGCGATGCTCGCGGCGTCCTCGACCTCGGACAGCACGAGCGTCTGGATGCGATTTTCCAGTAGCGGCGAGAGCGTGCGCTCGACACGCCCGAGGTAGTCGGGGACGAACGCCGATTCGGGCGCAGCCCCGGAGGATGGAAGCTGCTTCATGCCGAGCCTTGCGAGGTTCATGTCATCCATATACATGTCCGTCAGCGCGTGCGTGACCGCACCTGCGGGGCGTCGACCCGACGATGCAGTGCACGTAAACAGACGCAAAGTGTAGCATCGCGGCAGGGGGCGCGATGGGCATGACGCACAACTCCGATATCCACACCGATCCGGCGACGCTGGACTCAGCCTACCGGGCGACCCGCTACCAGCTCCGCCTGCCGGGCCTGCCACCTCGCACGCTGCGTATCGGCCAGCGCGGCGACCGCTGGCTGCAACGTCTAGGCGTCGGAACGCTGGCCATCATCACTGCCGAAAACCCGGGGAGCCGGCGCCTCGAGCCCGCCTGCAACCGGCGCCGTGACCGTGCGCTGGCGCGCCGGCTCGACCGGCTCGGCTGGCCGCGACTGCGGACCCGTGCCGTCGACCCGCTCGGACATTGGCCGGTCGAGCTCGGCTGGGCGATTCCGGGCATGGACCGCTACTGCGCCCGCGCGATGGCGGCCAACCTGGGGCAGGTGGCGCTGGTGTGGCTGCAGACCGGGCAGCGTGCCCGGCTTCTCTACACTGGCGTTGCCCCGATATCACCATGAAGACGCACACTTTCGCACGAGGAGTTCCGCCACATGGAATACGAAACGCCTGAACGCGCCCGCGAGCTCGGCGGCCTGCGCCTGGTGCTGACCGTTGGCGTACCCGCGCCCTGGGGTGAAGCCGCCAAGGCGCTTTGCCACGCGCGCAACATCACGTACACGCCGGTTGCCCAGCTCGCCGGCGAACCCAACGACGCGCTGCACGCGTGGACCGGCGTGCGCAACGCACCGGTCGCGGTGTGGGAGGACGAGCCCCCGCGCGTCGGGTGGCTCGAGACCCTGATGCTCGTCGAGCGCATCGGGACGGGGCCCTCCCTGCTGCCTACCGACTCGTCGCTCCGCGCCGAGTGCATCGGCATCGCCCACGAGATCTGCGGCGAGTGGGGCTTCGGCTGGTGTCGGCGACTGATGATCCTCGGCCGGATGTTCGATGGCATGCTGGACGCGGACACCAGCGCACTGCCCTCCGGTGCCGCCCGCATGCTCGCCGATTACCGCGTGCAGCGCGCCGAGGTCGAACGTGCCCCCCAGCGCGTTGCCGACATCCTCAACATGCTCTCCACGCGCCTCCAGGCACAGCGCGCGGGCGGGTCGGATTACTTCGTCGGTGACGCACTCACTGCCGCGGACCTGTACTGGGCCGCGTTTTCCAACATGGTCGACCCGCTTCCCGAGGCCGACAACCCGATGCCGGAGCAGATCCGCGGACTCTACGCCGACATCTTTGGCCCGGCGGCCGACGCCGTCGACCCGCTGCTGATCGCCCACCGCGACCTGGTCTTCCGGCGACATCTCGCACTGCCGCTGAAATTCTGATGCAATTCCACCATGTAGGGGTTTACCGCGACTGGCACGAACGGCGCCATGCGGTAGATTGGCGGGCAACGTCTCCGGCGACCTGCCGCCGGGCCGCGCCGTCGTTACCCGAGGGAGTCTCCAGATGAACGCCAGCCAGCACTCCGGCCCCGGCGAGGAACAGATCGTACAGCCCATCGCGGTGCGCCAGGTCTCGATGGAGCGCCCGTGGCGCTGGCTCGCCGCCGGCGCCGCAGACCTGCGCCGCGCCGCGCCGGTAAGCCTCGCCTATGGCGCGGTCTGGGTCATACTGAGCATGGCACTCACCGCAACCGCCTGGTTCGCCGACCTCGACTACCTGTTGCTGCCGCTGATCGCCGGGTTCATGTTCATGGGGCCAATGGTCGCGGTCGGAACCTACGCGATCAGCTACCGCCTTGAGCGTGGCGAACACCCGACACTGGCGCACGCCTTCGGCGCCTGGCGCGTGAACCGCATGCAGCTCGCGCTGATGGGCGTCGCGCTGATGATTTTCCTGCTGGCGTGGATCCGCCTCGCCACGCTGCTGTTCGCGCTGTTCTTCGGAATGGACCCGCCCGACCCGCAGGCACTGTACTCGGCACTGCTGACGACCCCGAACGGTCTGGGCATGATCGCCGTCGGCACGCTGATCGGCGCCGTGCTCGCCTTCGGCGCCTTCGCGATCAGCGTGATCGCCCTGCCGCTGCTGCTCGACCGCGAGGTGAGCATGCTCGAGGCAGTCGAGGCCAGCATCCGCTGCGTCGCGCTGAACATCCGCCCGCTGCTGCTGTGGGCGGCGATCCTGACGGTGTTCGTGCTTGTAGGAGTACTGACGTTCTACATCGGGCTCGTGCTGGTGCTGCCGCTGCTCGGCCACGCAAGCTGGCACGCGTACCGCGACCTCGCCTGATCCTTCCGCCCGACCGCCCGGACTGATGCAGATGATCCCCGTGCGCCCTGCCGGGCGCACGGTTTCATCCACCGATGGCTGTGCTCAGTCGTCGAGCTCGGGCCACCCCCACGGTGTCGGCGGCGTGTCCACGGGCTCTGACAGATCGAACTCGACGCGCGAGAAGCTGCCGTCGGCGCGCACGACCTCGTAGGCGAAGTATTCACCCGGCTCGATTTCCATCGCCCACACGTTGCCGGTGGAACGCAGGATGCCCGTGCGCTCGTAGAGGTCGACCGAGTACTGGTCGATCGGGAACTCCTGGCGGCGCGGGGTGCCCGGCGCGGCGGTGTCACCGCCGTACATCGTGATCTCGTCCTCGCTGCCGTCCTCGAGGCGGTGATCATGCTTGAGACGCAGGCCGTCTTCGGTGCGGGTCAGCAGCCAGGTCCGGCTGTGGTCGTCGCCCACGTGGAACGGGACGCGCAGTTCGCCATCGAGGCACTCGCGTACGTGCATCACCAGTCGGCGGTTGGAGAACGCATTGTCTTCGCTTTCCGGCGCGTACCCGGCGACTTCGCCCTCGAAGGCCTCACCGCAGTGTTCGGCGATACGCGCCATGAAGGCCTCGATGGCCTCGCCGCCGTCATCGGCGGGTTCAGCGATGTCCGGCGGTGGCGCCGTGGCCGGCGCGGCCGGCTCCGGCTCGGGGCGATCACCGCACGCGGCGAGCGCCAGGACGGCGGTGACGAGAATCGCGAACTGAATTGCAGGCTGCTTCATCTGTGTGGCTCCAGGCGGGATCAATCTTCCAGTTCCGGCCAGCCCCACGGGGTCGGCGGCGTATCGACGGTTTCGGTGAGGTCGAAGTCCACGCGAAAGATGCTGCCGTCGTGGCGCGTGAGCTCGTAGGCAAAATACTGACCCGGTTCGATTTCCATCGCCCACACGTTGCCAAGTGAGCGCTCGAGTTCGAGGCGCTCGAACAGCTCGACTGTCTCATCGTCGATGGGAAATTCCTGGCGCGTCGCGGTGCCCGGCTCGGTCGTCTCACCGCCGTACATCGTGAGTTCGTCGTCGCTGCCGTCTTCCTTGCGGTGGTCATGCTTGAGCAGCAGACCATTGTCGGTGCGCGTGAGCAGCCAGGTACGGCTGTGGTCATCACCGACGTGGAACGGCACGCGCAGCTCGTCATCGAGACACTCGCGCACGTGCATGACGAGGCGCTGGCCGACGAACGGATCATCGTCGACCTCCGGCTCGTTGACGGTGATCGAGCCCTCGAAGGCCTCACCGCAGTGTTCGGCAATGCGCGCCATGAAGGCCTCGATCGCAGCATCAGGGTCATCGGCACGCTCGGCCGGGCCGGGGTCCGGCTCTGCGGCCGGCTGCTGCGCCGGCGGTGGTGGCTCGGGCGCGGACGATTCTCCGCAACCGGCGAGCAGTGCAAACGCGGCGAGTGCCAGCCACGGGCAGGCGTACTTCGGTGTCATTGTCGGCCCCCATTCATCGATCTTGTTCAATCCGTCATCATAGCGGCACCAGGCGCCGACTGCGATGCCAAAGGGCCGCGGCTCCGCCACCCACCTCGGGCGCGATCAGGCGAATATCCAGAGTCCCCCGAGCACTAGCAGTGTCGCCATCACCGGCACGACGATGGTCACGATCGCGATGTCGCGATACGCCTGGCGATACGACAGGCTCATGATCGCCATCATCACGACGATCGCGCCGCAGTGGGGCAACGAGTCGAAGCCGCCCGAAGCAAGTGTCGCGATCCGGTGCAGCAGCTCGGGATCCACCCCGCGTTCGAGATACGTCGGTGCGAGCGAGGCCATGAAGATCTGCAGTCCGCCCGACGCGGACCCGGTGATCGCCGCGACCGTGCTGATCGACAGGAAAGCCGACAGCAGTGGCGGCAGACCGGTGTCGACGACCAGCGTGCTGAACTCGCGGAACCCTGCCGTTTCTATGACCACGCCGCCGAAGCCGATGATCGCCGCGGTACTCATGATCGGCACGATCGCATCGCTGGTCCCGCGACCGAGTGTCGCCATCCGCTGGCCCACCAGTCGAGGGAACAGCACGAGTGCGAGCACGGTACCCGCGGCGAGCGCAAGGCTCGGCCAGAACACCGGCTCCGCGGCGGCGAAAGCAACCGTTCGACCCAGCCAGCCGGCGTCGGCGCTGATGCCGGCCAGGCCCAGCAGCCGAGGCCCGATGATGATTGCAAGCACGAGCAGCAGCGGCGCGAGCGCTCGCACGCGGCCCGGCAGCTGCGCCGGGCCCGCCGCATCCTCGCCGAGGCGTTCGTGCGGGGCCGGGTCGAAGCCTTCACCGGCGGCGAGCGCGCGCCGGCGGCTGCGCTCGAGGTAGAACATGCCGAACGCGATCATCAGCGCGGCGGCGGCGAGGCCCACCAGGGGCGCTGCGAACAGGCCCGTGTCCAGGCCGCGCGCGGCAATCACGTTGTGAATGGACGGTGCACCGGGCAGCGCGGTCATCGTGAAGGTGCCGGCGCCTAGCGCGATCGCCCCGGCGATGAGCCGCTTGGGCAGGTTTGCATCGCGCGCGAGGTCGAGTGCCAGCGGGTAGATCGTGAAAATCACGACGAACACGACCACGCCACCGTAGGTCAGCAGCGCACACGCGAGCATCACGGTCCACAGCGCGCGCTCGCGGCCCAGCAGGTCGCGGAACAGCATCGCGATCGAAGTCGTCGCGCGCGCCTCGGCCATCACCTTGCCGAACACCGCGCCCGCGAAGAAGATCAGGAAGAACTGGCCTGCGAACGTGAACGCGCCCGACGGCCCCGTCGCGTAGTGTTCGAGCAGACTCTCCGATACCGGCAGGCCGTTGCTCAGCGCGACGACCACCGCGGCGATCAGCGAGGCCAGGATCACGTTGGTGCCGCGAAGCACCAGCGTGATCAGCACCACAAGCGCGAGCAGCAGGCCGAGGTTCGCGATCACGCGGCTGCCCCCCTCACCGACCGTTCAGCCTGTGCCGGCCCGCGTACGCAGTCGCGACACCCGGCCGCACACCTCAGGGCGCGCTCGGTCCGGCGAGTACTGCGTTCAGGAACAGCCTGTTGGCACCGCGGTAATAGGCCCGGAAGTTCACGTCCTCGGCGAACGCGATCACGCGGCCGCGGCCGACGCGCTCTTCGTAGGCGAACACCGCCTCGGGCAGGCGTTCGACCGACTCCTCCCACATGTGGCCACCCCATGAGAACCCGTCGCCGCCAGCATAGCGGATGCCGCTGCGCTGCTGGGGCGAGGCCGCGCCCTCGGGCGGCAGGTAGATACGGTCGGAATTCACTAGCGCGCGGAAGCCGTCCGGCACGCCTGCCGTCAGCCAGTGTTCGCGGTCGAGCTCGGTCGCAACCATCGCACCCGGCACCGCGACGCGCAGCGCATTCTCGTGCGTCTCGTCGTCATACCACGAACGCAGTTGGGTCAGTTCGAGCTCGCGCGCGATGTCGGTGCCATTGCCGATGGTCACGAGGTTGCCGCCCTCGCGGACCCAGCGCGCCAGCCGCTCGAGCCCCTCTTCGCCAGCCAGCCGTGACAGCGCCGCGGTATCGTAGAGCTCTGGCAGCACGATGGTGTCGTAGTCGCCGAGATTGGCGGTGGCAAGCGACGGCACCCGCAGCAGGCTCACCGGCAGCTCGTACTGCTGGTCGAGCGTAAACCATGCCCAGCCGAAGGAATATGGGTGGATCGGCTCCTCGGCCAGCATCGCGATCGACACGTCGCGCAGGTAGATGACTTCGCCCGAGCCCAGTGACGGGTGGCGCCCGTCGGCCAGCCCGCTGTCGACGGCGCGCACGTTGAGCTCGAAGCGCGTCGTGACGTCGCGCATGGCGGCGTGGACCGACTCATCGGCCTGCCCCGCGTAGACGATTCCCGTGCCTGCCGCGTAGTCGTCACCACCAAGCCGCGTTGGCTTGCGCAGCATCGCTACGCGATAGCCCTGCGCCTTCATGTGCATCAGCGCGGGGAGACCGGCCGCCTGCGTCCCGTCAATCAGGTACGCGTAGCTGGCCTCAGGCAACGAACGCGACGCCCGCGCCGACACCGCATCGTCGACGCGGCGGGTGCGCAGACTGCTGCCGTCGGTGGTACTGAAGCCGTCTATACCGAACAGCAGCGGCAGGGACCACGCGGTGATGTCGTAGAAACGCGGGTTCTCGGCCCGGTCCACGCGCTTGCGCGCCTCCTCGAGAAAACCCTCGGGGACCGGGATCTCAGGTTCGAGCAGCACCCGCACGAGCCGGTTGCGCGGCTGCGCCGCTTCGATCACGTAGGTGCCTGACGGAAACGTACGGCTGCCAATGGCCCGCCCGCTGCGGTCGCGCACGCCGCGCAATGATGCGCCCTCGTTGAGTCGGTGGACCTCGACGCCCCCGCGGTGCAGCAGGTTCACGACTTCGGCGACGAGCTGCGGGTCGCTGTCGGCGACCGGCAGCAGGTAGCGGCGGGTGCCCTGCTCGCCGTCCGCCACCGCCGCACGGTGCGCGGCGACGTAGTCCTCGAGCAGCGCCTCGCGCTCGTCGCTCGCGAGTTTCAGCGCCGAGGTGAAAGCGATGTACTGGTTGCGGGCAGCGTCGCCGAGTGTGCGTACGGTGCCGTCGGGGCGCGTCAGCGCAAGCCCGCGGCTGCTGCCCTGCTCATAGAGCATGCCGACCGCACCCTGGTAGCTCAGGTACGACGTCGTATAGGCGGGATAGAAGAAGTTGAAGCGTTCGCCGAGCATGTAGTCGATGCCGTGCGCGTCGAAGCCACGTGCGTGGGCCTCACCGAAACGCTCGAACCACGTGCTCGCGAAATCCGGGAAGAACGGCCCGACCGGATCGGTGGGCGGGTCCACGTAGAACTCGACGTCGGCGCCCATCTCGTGGGCATCGATACCGACCTGGGGGCGCCACGCCTGGAACACCGGCACGCGCGCCTGCGTCTCGCGATGCGTGTGTGCGAACCAGTCCCGGTTGATGTCGAAGAAGTAGTGGCTGGTGCGGAACTTGAGCGCCTCCCAGCGCGTGAAGTCGTTGGACCAGTCCTGGTTGTCGGCATTTGGTTCACGCCCGAGGCGTTCGTGGTTGTAGCGCGCAAACGCATCCCGGCCGTCCGGATTGAGTACGGGGTCGATGATCACGACGGTGTTCGTGAGCCAGTTCAGCGTCTCATCGTCCTCCTGCGTACTCAGCCGCTCGAGCATCTTGAGCGCCGCCTCACTGCCCGACAGCTCGAAACCGTGAATCGAGCCGCCGAACCAGAACACCGCCGGCTGGTCCGCGACGATCTCGCGCGCGGCGGCGTCGGAAAGCCCCCGCGGGTCACCGAGGCGCTGCGCATTGGCCTGGATGTCATCGAGCCGCGCATGGTTGTCGGCCGACGTGACGATGGCGTGCATCAGCGGGCGGCCCTGCCACGAGGTGCCGATCTGCTCGATGACCACCCGGTCAGACGCCTCGGCCACGGCCTCGAGGTAGCGCTGCATCTGCCACGCCTTGGTCACGCGTTCGCCGATCTCGTGTCCGACGACGTCCTTGAACGAAGGCACATCGGCGTGGGCGACTAGTGGCAGCATGACGGCCGTGAACGCGGCGAAAAACAGGCGATGTATGCGCATGATGGTCGAAATTCCCCGATCTCTGTAAAGCGCCGAGACTAGCGACGCCGCCCCCGCCGCGCAACCGCGCGACCACGGTTCAGTCGACAGGGGCCGCCTGTATCGCCGCGCATGCCACGTGGCTGCCGAACCCGCGGCCAGGGCGCTTCGCCCGGCGGCGCTCATTCATCGGCGAGTTCGAGCCAGCGCTCGAGCAGCGCCTCGAGTTCGGTCGCCCGCGCCTCGCGTTCGGCCAGCACCGGCTGCGTCTGGTCGAACGGCAGGCTGAAGAAGTCTTCGGCCGCGATGCGTGCATCGAGCGCCGCAAGCGTCTGCTCCAGTGTCTCGATACGCGCGGGCAGGCCATCGAGTTCACGCTGGAGCTTGTATGAAAGCTTCCGCGGTGTAGCGCGCGGGCCCGCATCGCGGTCGGACCGTGCCTCCCCCGACGCCCGCGGACCGCCAACGGCGTGCCCGCCGCCCGACGCGCTCGATGCCGTCGTGGCGTCGCTGGCGGCGCGGGCACTTCGGAACTCGATGTCCGGTGGGCGTTCGCGCTCGGCGAGCGTGCGGCCCAGTCGCGCCCAGTCACTGTAGCCACCGGCGTGGTGGCGGATAATGCCGTCGGATTCGAAAACCAGCGTGCTCGTCACGACGTTGTCGATGAAGGCGCGGTCGTGGCTGACGACAATCAGCGTGCCGGAATAGTCGACCAGCCGCGCCTCGAGCACTTCGAGCGTCTCGACGTCGAGGTCGTTGGTCGGCTCATCGAGCACCAGCAGGTTGCTCGCGCGCGTAAACAGCTTCGCGAGCAGCACGCGGTTGCGCTCGCCGCCCGACAGCGCGCCGACCGGTGTTCGGGTGCGCGCCGGGCTGAACAGGAAGTCGCCGAGGTAGCTGATCACGTGACGCGGGCGGCCGCCGACGTCAACGTGATCGCGCCCGTCGGCGACGATGTCGGCGACCGAGCGGGCATCATCAAGTGCCGATCTGTGCTGGTCGAAATACGCGACCTCGAGCTTCGTACCGCGACGTACGCGCCCTGTCTGAGGCTCGATCTCGCCGAGCATCAGTTTCAGCAGCGTGCTCTTGCCGACACCATTGTTACCGACGAGCGCGATGCGGTCACCGCGCATCACGCGCAGCGACAGGTCGCGGATCAGCGGCTCGCCGTCGAAGCCGTGTGTGACGCGCTCGAGCTCGAACACCAGCCGACCCGAGACCTCTCCGGGGGCATCGATATCGAAGCGCGCCTCGCGCTGCGGGCGAAAACGCTGGCGTTCAGTGTATTCGCGGCGCATCGCCTCGAGCGCGCGCACGCGGCCCTCGTTACGGGTGCGCCGGGCCTTGATGCCCTGCCGGACCCACACCTCCTCCTCGGCGAGCTTTTTCTCGAAGCGCTCGGTTTCCAGCGCCTCGGCGTTGAGCGTCTCCTCCTTGCGGCGCAGGAAGTTCGCATAGTCGCCGGGCCAGCTCGTCAGCCGCGCGCGGTCGAGTTCGACGATACGGGTCGCCAGGCGCTGCAGGAACGCCCGGTCATGGGTGATGAACATCACGGTACCGGGCCAGCTTCGAACGCGATGCTCGAGCCATTCGATGGAGGCGAGGTCGAGGTGGTTCGTCGGCTCGTCGAGCAGCAGCAGGTCCGGGCGCGACACGAGCGCGCGCGCGAGCGCGACGCGCCGCTGCCAGCCGCCCGACAGCGCACCGAGTGCCACCGCACCGGGCAGCGCAAGCTCGCTGAGTATCGCGTCGACGCGCTGGTCGAGCTGCCAGCCGTCAGCGGTTTCGATCTCGCGCTGCAGCTGCTCGAGGCGGCGCATCGTATCGGCGTCGGCGGCGTCGGCGGCCAGACGTTCGTATTCGGCCAGCAGCGCACGCACGTCGGCGAGACCGTCAGCCACGAAATCACGCACCGTGCCTACATGGGCGGCGGGCAGCGCCTGCGCCAGCTGGGCGACACGCAGGCCCTGGCGGCGGCGGAGATTGCCGGCATCAGCGGCCTGCTCGCCGGTGATGAGTCGGAACAGCGTCGACTTCCCGGCGCCGTTGCGGCCGATCACGCAGATGCGCTCACCCGCGTCGACAGTCAGCGACGCGTCGCGCAGGATCGGCTGGTCGCCGAACTCCAGCGAAAGCCGGTCGATCGTCAGTAACGGCATTCAGTCGCCGAGCACGGCCTCGTTCGCCGCGCGTATGCGCCGGATCGCCGCTTCAGTCTCCTCCTGGTCGTAAAACACGACCGGGAAGTTGGTGTTGTCCTCGGTGACGCGTCGGAAACGTTCGCTGCGACTGGCCTGTTCGGCGGCGGCGACGAGCCGCTCGCGCGCGCGGTCCGGAATACCGGCCGGCACCGCGATTACGCGGTAGTCTTCCATGACGAGGTCATAACCGAGTTCGATCAGCGTGGGCACTTCGGGGTAGAAGGGGCTGCGCTCGGGGCCCATGAAGGCCATCACGATCATCTCGCCGCCGTCGGTGTACTGCGCATGCGTGCCGCCCGAGTAGGCGAAGTCGACCTCCCCGCCCAGCACCAGCGGCGCCATGCCGCCACCGCCCCCGGTCGGAATGATCGCGACGTTCATACCTTCGGCAGCCGCGATGCGGCGCATGATCGCCTCGTCGAGTGCCGTCTGCTGCGCGTAGGTCAGGCGGTTGTCACGGCCGTACTCGACCAGCTCTTCGAAGGTGGAGAACGGCTGCCCCGACGCGGCCACGATCGAGTTCTGGCCGACTGCGAGTGTGGCGAGAAACTCGAAGTCGTCGATCTCGTAGCCCACCCGCGTAATGATCGGGGTGAATGTCAGTGCGGTGATGCCGCCGTAGAGGAACGTACGCCCCTGGTCGCGGTTGTTCGCCAGCCGCGTATACGCGACCGCGCTGCCGGCCCCGGGCTGGTTGACGACGTTGACGGGCTGGCCGAGATAGTCCTCCATCACGTTTGCGAGCACCCGGCCCTGGATGTCGGTGGACCCTCCGGCGGCGAACCCGATGACCATTGTCAGCGGACGGTTGGGCCAGTCGTCGGCCGGGGCCGATGACGCGGCGACGAGCGCGGCGATGCTCAGCGCGGCAGCGAAAGGCTTAAGAATTGGCTTCACGAGGTGCCTCCGGGCAGTCTTGAATACGGTGCGGGCACGATCAGTCTCCGGCCGGTGCCGGGCCGACCGCGCCGCGTACGGTGCGCCACGCGAGGACGAGTAGCGCGACCAGCGTGCAGGCGATGAACACGAGCGCAATCGGCCTGCCCAGCAGCACCGACCAGTCGCCCCCAGACAGGATGATACTCTGCCGCAGGTTCAGTTCCAGCATCGGCGTGATGATGAACGCGACGATGAAGGTCACGAACGAGTACCCGAACTTCTTCATCAGGTAGCCGATGACCGCAAAGGCCATCAGAACGATGAGCCCGAAGGTGCCATAGCCCTGCAACAACATGCCCGAGAGGCAGAAGAAGATCACCACCGGGATCACCACGTGGGGCGGCACCCGTGTGACCTGTGCAAACAGCCGGAGTCCGTACCAGCCGATCACGAGCAGGATCAGGCTGGCGAGGATCATGCCGGCGAAGATGGAGTAAAGAAACTCGGGGTCGTCGCGCAGCAGCAGCGGGCCCACGGTGATCCCGTGGATCGCGAATGCGCCGATCAGCAGCGCCGCCGACACGTTGCCGGGTATACCGAGTCCGAACAGCGGAATCAGTGCCGCCGGGATCACCGCGTTGTCTGCCGACTCCGAGGCGGCGATGCCCTCGGGCGCGCCCTTGCCGAAGCGCTCGGGCGTCTTCGACAGTTTCTGCGCAAGGCCCCACGACATGAACGACCCCACCGACGGGCCAAGCCCCGGCAGCGCACCGACCGCCGTGCCGATGCCAGTGCCGCGCAGCATAGTCGGCAGCAGCCGGCGCAACTCCGGCCAGCGCAGCCGGTCGTCGGGGCGATGTTCCAGCTTCACCGACATCGTGCCGCGCTGCAGGCGCAGCCGCTCCGACTGCACGAACATCTCCGACAGCGCGAGCGTGCCGATGGCCACTGCGATCAGCGGCAGGCCGTCCATGAGCTCCGTGACACCGAACGTGAGCCTGGGCAAGCCGGTCTGTTGGTCGAGCCCGATGGTCGCGAGCAGCACGCCGAGCCCGCCCGCCGCGAGCCCCTTGAACAGCGATCCGCCGGACAGGCCGGCGATGAAGACCAGCGCGAAGGCAAGGATCGCCGCCATCTCGTACGGGCCGAACATCAGCGCCACGCGCGCGAACGGGATCGCGACGAAGATCAGAATCACGGTGGCAAGTATGTCGCCGAACACCGAGGCGAGCAGGCCCACCTGCAGCGCGGTCTTCGGCTTGCCTGACTTTGCAAGCGGATAGCCATCGAGTGCGGTCGCCGCCGACGAGGCCTCGCCGGGCGCATTCAGCAGGATCGCCGACACCGCACTGCCCGCCGCGGTGCCCTTGGACAGACCAATCAGGAACGAGATCGCGATGTACGGGGACATGTAGAACGTCATCGGGATCGCGATTGCGATCGCGACCGAGCGCGACAATCCCGGAATCACTCCGATCATGTAGCCGAGCAATACGCCGCCGCCAATGCCGATGAACGACTGCAGCGTCAACGCCTCACCGATCGCCCCGCCGAGCACGGTGAAGTCCATCAGACCACCCCAACGCGCATCAGGTACACCGACAGCACGTAGAGTGCAGCGACCGGCACGGTCGAGCAGACAGCCACCAGCCACCACCGCCGCTCACCGAGCAGCACCAGCAGCAGCGCGATCAGCGGCACACCGAGCCAGGTGAGCTTCACCATCGTCAGCAGCCATACCGCCACTGCGACGTAAGCGAACGGCCACGCGGCCCAGGCGACCCCGCGCCAGTCGATGGCGAATGTCAACGGCGACTCACCCGCGCGCACCAACCCGACGAGGCCGCCGACGGCGACGATCGCACCGCATACGAGCATCACCCACGCGGCGATGTTCGGCACAAGTTCCGGCGGCATCTGGGCCAACGGGTTCGAACCCGCGTACTCGGGGATGATCCAAGTCAACGCGAGCAGCGCGAAGGCGCTGACGACGAGACCGGACCAGAAGTTCTGTCGGGGCATCAGGCGGAGTCCTGGAGCTGTCCAGCGGGCGACGTTACCGCCCGCAGGGCCGGGCGTCGAGTCCGGGCGCGGTGCGCGGCGCACGGCGCTACAGCCGGCACGCGCGGAAACACTTGCGCAGCTCGTGGACAAACGCCGCGGGCTGCTCGAGCGCGGCGAAATGCCCGCCGTGCGCCAACCGGTTGTAATGGACCAGGTTGCGGTAGCGGCGCGCGACCCAGCGCCGGGATGGACGCATGATCTCCTTCGGGAAGATACTGACGCCCGCCGGGATGTCGACCGGGTCCAGGTTCGGCCGTTCGAAACTTTCCCAGTACAGCCGTGCCGACGACGCCCCGGCGTTGTTCAGCCAGTAGACCATCACGGTGTCGAGCAGCGCATCGCGCGAGATGGCGTTTTCCGGATGGCCGCCGCAGTCGGTCCATGACTGGAACTTCTCGACCACCCACGCGAGCTGCCCCACCGGCGAGTCGGCGAGTGCGTAGCCGAGCGTCTGCGGACGCGTCGACTGCTGCTTCGAGTACCCGGAGTCATACGCCTGGTAGGCCCGGAACGCCGCCATCGCGTCTTCCTCTTCGGGTTGCAGCGCATCCATCGTCGCGGGGTCCGGCTGGACCACCGGCATGTTCACGTGGATCGCCGCGCATGCGCCACGATTCTGCGCGCCGATCACCGATGTGACGAGTGCGCCCCAGTCACCGCCCTGTGCGAAATACCGCGTATAGCCGAGGGTGCGCATCAATGCGTCCCACACGGTCGCGGTGCGCTCCACCCCCCAGCCTGGCGCGCGTGGCTTGCCTGAGAACCCGAACCCCGGCAGCGACGGGCAGACAACGTGGAAGGCGTCGGTCTCATCGCCACCGTGCGCGGGCGGGTCGACCAGCGGACCCATAATGTGTTCGAACTCGAGCACCGAGCCGGGCCAGCCGTGCGTGATGATCAGCGGTCGGGCACCAGCGTGCGGCGAGCGCGCATGCAGGTAGTGGATGTCCACACCGTGCAGCCGTGCGACGTGGGGCTGCAGCGCGTTCAGCACGCGCTCGGCGCGCCGCCAGTCGTAACCGTCCTGCCAGTAGGCTGCGAGTCCCCTAGCATAATCGAGCGGTACGCCCTGCGACCAGTCATCGACGGTCTCGCGATCAGGCCAGCGCGTGCGCGACAGGCGTTCACGCAGGTCCTCGAGCACAGATTCCGGCACTGCGATCGGGCTCGGGGAGAGTGTCGCGGGCATGGCGGGACCTCTGACGCCTGGTTCAGTACGGCCGCAAGCGAAACCGCGGCGTCAGATTATCACGCAGGTTTCGGCGCCAAGTCACCAAAGCTGGACTTCGCCGAGGCATCGGCGCTGAATTGACGTTCGATCGTTTTCCGGTAGGCTCGAAGCAATCATCCGGAAATCGAGTGCCCATGGACCGATCACCCCCCTGTATGCCCCTCACCCGCCCGCTGCATGCAACGCTCATACCGGTGTTGCTGGCAGGCGTCATGCTGTGTGCATCGACGCTTGCGGCGACCGACGATACGCCGCACCCGCCTGTCGCCGCAGGCTTTCAGCAGCAGATCGACGCACTGGCCGCCGACCCGCGCATCCGTGACGCCTTCGATCATATCGAGACGACCGACGACCGGACGATGGAAGATCTCGTCACGATCACCGAAATCCCGGCGCCGCCGTTCAAGGAAGACGAGCGCGCAGAGGCCTACGTGGAGATGCTGCGCGACGCGGGCCTCGACGAGGTGTACCGCGATGACGAAGGCAACGTCATCGGCGTGCGCCCGGGCACCGTCGGTGAGCGCCTCGTCGTGATCTCGGCGCACCTCGACACCGTGTTCCCGGAAGGCACCGACGTCACCGTGCGGTTCATCGACGGCGCGCTGCACGCCCCCGGTGTCGGTGACGACTCGCGCGGCCTCGCGATGCTGCTCGCCGTGGTGCGCGCGATGGATGCCGCCGGCATCCAGACCGAGGATGACATCTGGTTCGTCGGCACCGTGGGCGAGGAAGGCCTCGGTGACCTGCGTGGCGTGAAGCACCTGTTCCGCGACGGCGCCCGGCGGATCGATGCGTTCCTGTCGGTCGACGGCCCCGGCGATGAGCGCATCATCAACCAGGCGCTTGGCTCACAGCGCTACCGGGTGACGTTCAAGGGGCCGGGCGGTCACTCGTGGGGTGACTTCGGCATGGTCAACCCCGCCCACGCGCTTGGGCTGGCCGTCCAGATGTTCACCGATCGTGCCCGGGATTTCGTCGCCGAAGGCCCGCGCACGAGTTACAACGTCGGGCGCATCGGCGGCGGCACGTCGATCAACTCGGTGCCGGTGGATGTGTGGATGGAGGTGGACATGCGCTCCATCGACGCCGAACGCCTGACCGGCATCGGGGCCCTGTTCGAACGCACGGTGACTGAAGCTGTCGACGCGTACAACGCACATCACTCCGACCAGGCACAGATCGAAGTCGACATCGACCAGGTCGGCGACCGCCCTTCCGGAGAGATCGATCCGGACACACCGCTCATACAGCGCGCGATGGCCGCGGCAGCACATTTCGGGTGGACCCCGGAGCTGTCACGTGCGTCCACCGATTCGAACGTGCCGATCAGCCTCGGCGTACCCGCGGCCACCATCGGCCGCGGCGGCGTAGGCGGCGGCACGCATTCGCTGGACGAGTGGTGGAAAAACGTGGACGGGCAC
>PWYM01000028.1 GCA_003567855.1 Gammaproteobacteria bacterium
GAATCACGCGCGCTCGAACGCGTGATTCCCGGCGTGGACCACGACGGCCGGCTGCTCGTCGATCGCGTCGACATCATGGCGCCCGACCGGCTGGGCGCCGCCTCCGCGCCGGTCTGGTTCGCACGCATCGACGGCGAACCGCAGGCCGTCGTCATGCGCGTCACCGCACCCGACGGCTACAACGGCGCGATCAGGCTGCTGCTGGGCGTGGACATTGACGGGCGGATACTCGGCATCGAGATCGTCGAGCACCGCGAGACGCCGGGACTGGGTGACGTCATCGAACCGCGGCGCAGCGACTGGCTCGCGCAGTTCACGGGTCGCGCACTCGGTGATCCGGAGCGCGGCGCATGGCGACTGACGCGTGACAACGGTAAATTCGACGGTGTCTCGGGCGCCACCGTGACCACGGCCGCCGTCACACGGGCGGTGCGCAACGCTTTGCTATACTTCGACGCGCAGCGCGATGCCCTGCTCGAGCAGGGCCGCGCACTGCCTACCGAGCCACCGGACGGCCGATGAACCCCGCCACCAGAACCCTGATCCACGACGGCATCTGGCATCGAAACGCCGGGCTGGTCCAGCTGCTGGGGTTGTGCCCGCTGCTCGCGGTAAGCAACTCCGTCGTCAATGGCCTCGGGCTTGCGCTGGCGACGCTGTTCGTCCTGGTGCTGACCAACGTCGCGGTGTCCCTGCTGCGCCCGCTGCTCGTGCCGGCGCTGCGCATCCCGATCTTCGTGCTCGTCATCGCGAGTCTCGTGACCATCGTCGAACTGGTGCTGAAAGCGTGGTTCCCGGAGCTCGACCGGCGACTCGGCATCTTCGTGCCGCTCATCGTGACCAACTGCACGATCCTCGCGCGGGCCGAGGCGTTCGCGTCACGCGAGCCGCCGGGCCGCGCCGCGATCGACGGGATCGCCACCGGCGCCGGCTTCGGCGCGGTGCTCGTCACGCTCGGTGCCGCGCGCGAACTGGTCGGTGCCGGTACGCTGTTCGCCGGCATGGAGCAGCTGCTCGGCGACTGGGCATCGGTGCTCGCGCTGCGCCTGCTGCCCGATGATGGCCTGCTGCTCGCGGTGCTCCCGCCGGGCGCGTTCATCGGCCTGGGCCTGATGATCGCCGCGCACCGCTGGCGCCAGGCGCGCATCGCGCGCGGTAGCGGAGCACCCGTGGCCGATGCCGACGGCGAGGCGGCTGCCCGATGAACCGCAGCAAGCGAGAGGAGATCTTCCGCCGCCTGAAGGCCGCGAACCCTGCGCCGCGCACCGAGCTCGAATATGCCACGCCGTTTGAACTGCTGGTCGCGGTCATCCTGTCGGCGCAGGCCACCGATGCAGGCGTCAACAAGGCCACGCGCCGGCTGTTCCCGGTCGCACGTACGCCGCGCGGCATACTCGCGCTCGGCGAGGAAGGGCTGCGCGAACACATCCGCACGATCGGGCTGTTCAACAGCAAGGCGAAGAACATCATCGGCACCTGCGAGCGCCTGATCGAGCATCACGACGGCGAAGTGCCCGCCGACCGCGCCGCACTCGAGGCACTGCCAGGGGTCGGGCGCAAGACCGCGAACGTGATCCTCAACACCGCCTTCGGCGAACCCACGATGGCGGTCGACACCCACATCTTCCGCGTCGCCAACCGCACCGGGATCGCGCCCGGAAAGACCGTCCTCGAGGTCGAGCGCAAGCTGCTCCGCCACGTGCCGCGCGAGTACCTGCATGATGCGCATCACTGGCTGATCCTGCACGGGCGCTACGTGTGCAAGGCGCGCCGGCCGGACTGCCCGAACTGCCTGATCGCCGATCTGTGCGACTGGCGCGACAAGACCACGGCCTGATGCTGTTTGGCAGCGACCGCACCGGGCTACGACGTTTCTTCGTGAGCACCTGGCAACGCGCGCGCTCGGGCGCCGAGCTCGAGCCGCTGGAACGCCAGCTTGCGGGCATCATCGACCGGCACCCGGAGTATCACCCGCTGCTGGAAACCGGCGTTGACGCGGTCCTGGAGCGCGACTACGGCCCGGAAGGCGGAGAGACCAACCCCTTCCTGCACATGGCCATGCACATGGCGATACTCGAGCAGGTCTCGACCGACCGGCCACCGGGTATCGCCGCAGCCTACCGGGCGCTGTGCGCGCGCACCGGTGACGCACATGCCGCGGAACACGCGATCATGGAGTGCCTCGGGGAAGCGCTCTGGCGCGCGCAGCGCGATGGCCGCCCGCCCGATGAACAGGCCTACCTCGTCGCCGTTCGCGGACTCGCCGGCACCGGACCGGACGGCTGACGCCCCGGCTCGGCGAAAACCCTCCCCCTGGCGACAACGCGCTCCTGCTGTAACTGCAATGCGGTCACGACCTTCGAAAGACATGACCCGCACGTGCGTACGTATTGCGCCAGGCGCCGCGGGCTGCACTATTCACGGGAGGTCGTTCGCACCGGTTAACGGAGTTCGCGTCATGTCGCATCGCCCTGCACGCCTGTGTGCGCTCGCCGCGTGCCTGCTGTTCGGTGCCCCACTCGCGGCCGCCGAACATGAATGGCGGCTCGCGCACTATCTGCCCGAGAACCACTTCTTCGCCGCCGACTGGCTGCCGGCCTGGGTCGCCCGGGTCGAGGACGCCACCGGTGGCCGCCTGCAGATCACGATTCATTCGAACAACGAACTGCTGCGCCTCGGCGACATCGCGCCCGGAGTCGCAGCAGGCCACGCGGAGATCGGTTTCGGGCCGGCACCGGATTCCGCAGCGCTGTCGGTGCTCGGGTTGCCGTTCATGGTCGACTCGGCGCACCACGGCACGGCGGTCGCGATGCGTCTGCTCGCCGACGGCGACCTCGACGACGATATGGCAGGCCTGGAAGTCGCTTTCCTGCAGACCAATGCACCATCGCTGGTGCACACGCGGGGCCGCGCGGTGCATGCCCCCGCAGACCTCGAGGGCATGCGGATGCGCGGTGCCACTGCGGGTATCCGGGCACTGCTCGAGACGCTGGGCAGTGAACCCGTCGAGGGTTTCCTCGCGCCGCAGGTGTACGACGCGCTGCGCGACGGCCACGTCGACGGTACGGTGTTCCCCTACGAGGCGATGGACGTGTTCCGTCTCGCCGAACAGCTCGATCATCACACCGAGGTGTTCCTCTTCGTCGCCGCGCTTGGCCTGTTCATCAGCGCTGACGCGCTCGCGGCGCTGCCACCCGACCTGCGTGAGGCCGTGCGCGCTCACACAGGGGCAGAGGTGGCTTCAGACGCCGCCGCGGCATGGGATGAGGAAGAACGACGCGGGCGTGACATTGCCGTCGCGGCAGGCAATGAAATCATCGCGCCCGACCGCGACCAGTACGCGCTGTGGCGGGAAGCCGCTGCACCGTACGTGGCCGAACGCCTCGAACGGCTTGCCGCATCAGGCGCCGGTACCGACGCGCTGCACGCGCGCGTGCTCGACATCGCCGCAACGCTGCGCGATTCAGCGCAGCGCTGACCACCTCAGCCGCGCCCGCGCTTGGGCGGCATCAGGTCGGTCAGCGTGCCCTCGAACGCCTCGGCGGCGAGCCCGACCGTTTCCGACAGCGTCGGATGCGCATGCACCGTCAACGCAAGGTCCGTCGCATCCGCACCCATCTCTATCGCCAGCCCGATCTCCGCGACAAGGTCTCCGGCGCTCTGGCCGACCAGTCCGCCGCCGATCACGCGACGCGTGTGCGGATCGAACAGCAGCTTGGTGAGCCCCTCGTCGCGACCCATCGCGAGCGAGCGTCCGCTCGCCGCCCACGGAAACACTCCCTTCTCGTAGGCGATGTCCTGCGCGTTCGCCTCCGTCTCCGTCACACCCACCCACGCGACTTCCGGGTCGGTGTAGGCGACCGACGGGATCGTGCGTGCATCGAACGCGACACGATGTCCGGCGGCGACCTCGGCGGCGACCTTCCCCTCGTGCAGCCCCTTGTGGGCAAGCATCGGGGCGCCGACGATGTCGCCGACGGCGAAGATGTGTTCGACATTGGTGCGCATCTGCCGGTCGACACGAATGAAGCCGCGCTCGTCCACTTCCACGCCGGCGCGCTCGGCATCGATCGCGCCACCGTTGGGCCGGCGCCCGACCGCCATCAGCACGCGGTCGTAGACTTCGGGCCCTTCCGGGGCATGACGTCCGTCGAAACTGATCTTCAGACCCTCGTCGACGGCCTCGGCGGCCGTCACGCGCGTTCCGGTCATGATCGCCTCGAAGCGCTGCTTCAGCCGCTTGGCAAGCGGTCGCACGAGATCACGGTCGGCGCCGGGCATCAGGTCGTCGGTGAGCTCCGCCACGCTTACGCGGCTGCCCAGCGCCGCGTACACGCTGCCCAGTTCCAGGCCGATAATGCCGCCGCCGACGACGAGCATGCGTTCCGGGAGGCCGTCGAGTTCGAGCGCACCGGTGGAGTCGACCACGCGGGGGTCGTCGGGCCAGTCGGGCAGGCGCACCGCCTCGGAGCCGGCGGCGATGATGCACTGGTCGAATTCGACCACCTCGCTGCCGTCGTCGGTGGCCACCTCGATCTCGTACGCCGACGTGAACTTGCCGACGCCCTGCACCACGCGCACCCGGCGCTGGCGGGCCAGTGCCGAGAGTCCGCCGACGAGCTTGTCGACCACGCCCTGCTTCCAGTCACGCAGGCGGTCGAGGTCGGGCGCGGGGCGTCCGAAGTCCAGCCCGTGCGCGCTGAGATGCGCCGCCTCGTCGATGACCCGCGCCGCATGGAGCAACGCCTTGGACGGAATGCAGCCGACATTGAGACAGACCCCGCCGAGCACCGGCCAGCGTTCGACCAGCGTGACCTCCAGGCCGAGGTCGGCGGCACGAAAGGCTGCCGTGTAGCCTGCCGGCCCGGCGCCGAGCACGACCAGCCGCCGGCCGCGCGGCGGCCCACCGCCTGCGCCCCCGTCGTGCCCGTCGCGCCTGTCGTCGCTGCCGTCCGTACTGTCCTTGTCCCCGCCGCGGTCCTTGTCGTCCTCGCGGTCCTTGTCGTGCCTGCTGCCCTTGTACCTGCGGGTTTCGGTGCGGGACTTGTTGTCACGGGCGTCGTCGGAAGCCTCCGGTGCGTCGTCTGCGTCGTCGGCTTTGCGCTGGTCGCGTTTCCCGGCGTCCTTCGACGCATCGTCGCTCGCGGCAACCTCGATCTCGGCGATCTCGGTGCCCGCCGACACCTTGTCACCCACCGACACCAGCAGCTTTACGACGCGACCCGCCTGCGGCGCCGGCACGTCCATCGCCGCCTTCTCGGTCTCGAGCGTCAACAGGCCCTGTTCGGCTTCGACATCGTCACCCTCGGCGACCAGCACCTCGATCACCTCGACCTCGTCGAAATCGCCGAGATCGGGCACCGTGACCTTCGTCGCACTCACGGAATCGCCTCCAGCAACTTCTCGGTGTGGCCGAGGAAGCGGCCCAGCGTCGTCACGAAGCGCGCGGCATCAGCGCCGTCGATGACCCGGTGGTCGTAGGACAGTGACACCGGCAGCATCAGCCGCGGCACGAAGCGTTCCTCGTCGGCATTCCAGATCGGCTGCATGCGGTGGCGCGAAACGCCGAGGATCGCGACTTCCGGCGGGTTGATGATCGGTGTGAACGCGGTGCCGCCTATGCCGCCCAGGCTCGAGATCGTGAAGCAGCCACCCTGCATGTCGGCGGCGGTGAGTCGCGCCTCGCGCGCCCGGCGCGACAGCTTCGCAAGCTGCTCGGCGATTTCGAACACGTCCTTCTGGTCGGCATCGCGGATTACCGGCACGACGAGCCCACCGGGCGTGTCGACGGCGAATCCCATGTGCAGGTACTGCTTGTGCACGATGTGTTCGCCGTCGGGATCGAGGCTGACGTTGAACTGTGACAGCTCCTGCAGCGTCAACACGCACGCACGCATGATGAACGCCAGCGGCGTGAGCTTGATGCCCTTTTCCTCGGTGCGCGGCTTGAGACGCTGGCGCGCCTCCTCCATCGCGGTGATGTCGACCTCTTCGTGCTGCGTGACGTGGGGAATATTGACCCAGCTCGCGTGCAGCCGCGGCCCGGCGATCTTCTGCACGCGCGAGAGTTTCTCGCGACGCACCTCGCCGAAGCGCGAGAAGTCGACCTTGGGCAGCTCCGGCAACCCCGAGGCGGCCTCGCGCCCGCGGTCGCGGACCAGGTCGCGCACCCAGCCCTTCACGTCGTCGGCAGTGACGCGACCCTTGCGCCCGCTGCCGCGCACGCGGCCGAGATCCACGCCGAGCTCCCGGGCGAGCTTGCGCACGGAAGGACTCGCATGGGCCTTGGAGAACCCGGCCTCGTCCACCGGGCGCAGTCGTCCCGGGTCGCGCTTGTCCGAGGCCTCGGGTGCTTTCGAACGCGCCTGCCGGGCGTCCTTGCGACCGGTGTCGTCGGCGGCCCTGTCGTTGCGATCGGCGTCGTCTTCAGCTTCGGTCTCGTCGCGGTCCTCGTCGGCGCCACGCTTCGCCTTCACCCGCGTATCGCCGGCGTCGGTGGCTTCCAGTTCCGCAATCGTATCGCCCGCAGAAACGCGGTCACCGGTACTGACGTGCAGCTTCGAGACGCGCCCCGCGGCGGGCGCCGGAACATCCATCGCGGCCTTTTCGGTCTCGACGGTAATCAGGCCCTGTTCGGCGTCGACGGTATCGCCCTCGGCGACCAGTACGTCGATGACCTCCACCGAGTCGAAATCACCCATGTCCGGCACCACCACCGGCACCGTGTCGCCACTGGCGGCCTGTCCGCGGCCTGCACCTTCCGTGTCCGACCTTTCGTCGTCGGCGTCGTCCGACTCGTGCCTGGCGGAGCTGTCCTTGCTGTCCTTGCTGTCCTTGCTGTCCTTACTGTCCTTGCTGTCCTTGCTGTCCTTGCTGTCCTTGCTGTCCTTGCTGTCCTTGCGCGCTTTGCCGTCTTTGGCGTCCCTGTCGTCGTTGCTTTCCCTGTCGTCCTTGTCCTCACCGGCAGCCGCCGCATCGTCGCCGTTTGCGAGCACGACGAGCACGGTCCCTTCGGACACGCGATCGCCGGCGCTCACCCGGACTTCGCCGTCTTCGCCGGCCGCGGTAGACGGCACGTCCATGGCCGCCTTCTCGGTCTCGAGCGTGACCAGCGGGTCGTCGACCGACACCTTGTCGCCCGGCTTGACCAGGACTTCGATGATCTCCACCTCGTCGAAATCGCCGAGGTCGGGCACCTTTATTTCCACGAAATCTCCCTCACCCGCTCACAGCGTGACGGGATCCGGCTTGTCCGGATCCACATCGAAACGACGCATTGCATCCTTGACCACCGACACCTCGAGCGCGCCGTCGTCCGACAGCGCTTTCAGCGCCTCGAGCACGACGTGATGGCGGTCAACCTCGAAGAAGCGGCGCAGCTGGCCGCGCGTGTCGCTGCGGCCGTAACCGTCGGTCCCCAGCGTCACGAAGCGCCCGGGCACCCACTGGCGTACCTGGTCGGGCACGATCTTCATGTAGTCGGTCGCCGCCACGAACGGACCGTCCAGATCGGCCAGCGACTGCTCGATGTAGCTGACGCGGCGCTCGGAATCGGGATGGCGCGTGTTCCAGCGTTCGGTTGCAAGCGCGTCGCGGCGCAGCTCATTGAAGCTGGTGACACTCCAGACATCGGCAGAAATACTGAACTCGTCTTCGAGCAGCTCGGCGGCCGCCAGCACCTCGCGCAGGATCGTGCCGCTGCCCATCAGCTGCACGCGCACCTTGTTGCTGCCGCCCTCGTGCACTCGGTACATGCCGCGCAGGATGCCTTCCTCCACACCCTCGGGCATCGCCGGCTGACGGTAGTTTTCGTTCATGCACGTGAGATAGTAGAAGATGTTCTCGTGCTGCTCGTACATGCGGCGCATGCCGTCGTGGATGATGACCGCGAGCTCGTAGGCATAGGCCGGATCGAAGGCGCGACAGTTCGGCACCGTGGATGCGAGTACGTGGCTGTGCCCGTCCTGGTGCTGCAGGCCTTCACCGGCGAGCGTGGTCCTCCCTGCGGTACCGCCGACGAGAAACCCGCGCGCCTGGCTGTCGCCCCCGGCCCATATGAAATCACCGATGCGCTGGAAACCGAACATCGAATAGTAGATGTAGAACGGAATCATCGGTTCCTGGTGGTTCGCGTACGACGTGGCCGCGGCAACCCATGAACAGAAACTCCCGGCCTCGTTGATGCCCTCCTCGAGTATCTGCCCCTTCTGGTCCTCGCGGTACGCCATCAGCTGATCGGCATCCTGCGGCGTGTACAGCTGCCCCACCGAAGAGTAGATCCCGAACTGGCGGAACATGCCTTCCATACCGAAGGTGCGCGCCTCGTCCGGCACGATGGGCACGACACGCGGGCCGATATTCTTGTCACGCATCAGTGCCGTGAGCATGCGCACCAGCGCCATGGTGGTCGAGATCTCGCGATCGCCGCTGCCCTTGAGCTGGGTACTGAAGGTATCCAGCGGCGGAATTTCAAGCTTCGCGGTGCTCGGATTGCGACTCGGCAGGTAGCCACCGAGGCGCTTGCGGCGCGCGTGCAGGTAGCGCGATTCCTCGCTGTCCTCGGGCGGACGCGCGAACGGCAGCTTGGAGATGTCCTCATCGGATACCGGGATGTGGAAGCGGTCGCGAAACGCGCGCAGGTCATCCTCGTCGAGTTTCTTCTGCTGGTGGGCGGCATTGTGACCCTCGCCGGCGCTGCCCAGCCCGAAGCCCTTGACGGTCTTTGCGAGGATGACCGTCGGCTGACCCTCATGGCGCATCGCCGCGTCGTAGGCGGCGAACACCTTGATCGGATCATGGCCGCCGCGGTTGAGGCGCCAGATCTCTTCATCCGACAGGTTGGCGACCATCGCCTTGAGTTCCTTGTAGCGGCCGAAGAAATTATCGCGCGTGTATGCGCCACCCTTGGCCTTGAAGTTCTGGTATTCGCCGTCGACGCATTCCTCCATCACGCGGCGCAGCAGACCCTTGTAGTCCTTGGCGAGCAGCGGATCCCAGCGACCGCCCCAGATCACCTTGATGACGTTCCAGCCGGCGCCGGAGAACGCGGCTTCGAGTTCCTGGATGATCTTGCCGTTGCCGCGCACCGGGCCGTCCAGCCGCTGCAGGTTGCAGTTGATCACGAACACGAGGTTGTCGAGCTTTTCGCGCACCGGCATGGTCAGCGCGCCCATCGACTCGGGCTCGTCCATCTCACCGTCGCCGAGGAAACACCAGACCTTGCGGCCGGCGGTCTCGGTGATGCCGCGATGCTCGAGGTAGCGCATGAAGCGCGCCTGGTAGATCGCCATCATCGGGCCGAGACCCATGGACACGGTCGGGAACTGCCAGAAGTCGGGCATCAGCCATGGATGCGGGTACGACGACAGACCCTTGCCGTCGACTTCCTGGCGGAAGGACTTCAGGCGATCTTCGCTGAGCCTGCCCTCGAGGTAGGCCCGCGCGTAAATACCGGGTGACGAGTGCCCCTGGATGTAGAGCAGGTCGCCACCGTGGTCTTCGGAAGGCGCACGCCAGAAGTGGTTGAACCCGATCTCGTACAGCGTGGCCGAAGAGGCGTACGACGAGATGTGCCCGCCGTACTCGACGCTCTTGCGATTGGCGGCAACGACCATCGCCATCGCGTTCCAGCGGATATACGCCTCGATGCGCCGTTCCAGCGACCGGTCGCCGCGATACTCGGGCTGTTGACCGGTCGGAATCGTATTGAGATAGGCGGTATTCGGCGAATACGGCAGGTAGGCACCGGATCGACGCGCGTGGTCGATCATGCGCTCGAGCAGGAAATGCGCGCGCTCGGCACCGTGCACGCGCAGCACCGAGTCGATGGACTCGAGCCATTCCTGCGTCTCCTGGGTATCGACGTCGTCGGGATGATTGATCACCGACATTGCGGTTTCTGCAGTGGCCATCTTGAGTGGTTCCCGTGATGCGCCCGCGTGCACACGACACGTGAGGACGGCAGGTGAATCAAAACAGGCAGCCTGCTAGCATACGCCGACCACAACGCGGCTAAAAGCCTCGACCCGCCCGAGGCGCGCCGCCCGACTCTCCAGGCTGTTTTCAGATGCAGGTACCGCTGCCAGCGCGCTGGCTCGTGAAAACCACCCGCAGCGCCGCAAATCTCGATGACGCGAGCGCCGCGCGGGTCGAACAGCTGCTGCTGCTGGTCCCGCAGGACGCCGAGGCGGTGCCGTGGCAGACGCTGCCCGGCGGTGCGGCGCTGCGCAAGGTTGCCGCACGGCACCACGGCAAGCCACCGGTGCCGCTGGCGACGACGCGGCTCGACAACGCGCCTGCCACCAGCGTGCTCGTTGCCGGCGTCGCGGCCGATGCCGCGCCGTTCCGCCTGCTCGACACCGCCCGGCAGCTCGTTGCCGCGGGTCTCGCCGAGCAGCCGGCAAGCATCGGTATCGCCGCGTGCGGGTTCGACGAGGAGACCGCCGAGCGCTTCGTGCGCGGGCTGTTCCGCGCGCTGCAGGCGGCGGCTTTTGCACTGCCAAAATTCACGCGTGAGGCGCCGCCGCGGCCGCGACTGAAGCAGCTCCGCGTGTTCGGCACCCGTCCGCGGTTCAACCTGCGCGCGGCCGAGGCCGCCGCCGAGGGCAACAATCTCGCGCGCTGGCTCACGGCGATGCCGCCCGACCGGCTCGGCGCCGGCGATTACCGCCGGCTCGTCGCCCGCCTTGCACGTGCACACGGCTGGCAGCATCGGTTCCTTGACGAGAAGGCGCTGCGCCAGGCCGGTGCCGGCGCGTTTCTCGCCGTCGCACGCGCCAACCCCGACCGCGACGCCGGCATTGTGCACCTGCGCTACCGCCCGCGCCGCGCCACGCGCCCGAGTCTCGCCCTCGTCGGCAAGGGCATCGTGTTCGACACTGGCGGTGCGAACCTCAAGCCGTTCAAGGCGATGCTCGATATGCATATGGACATGGCGGGATCGGCCACGGCGCTGGGCACGCTGCTCGCGCTGACCCGGCTCGAAGTCGACTATCCGATCGACTGCTGGCTTGCGATCACGCCCAACCGCATCGGCTCGCGCGCATACACCGCGCACGAAGTCCTGACGGCGAGCAACGGCGTCACGATCCAGGTCGTACACACCGACGCCGAAGGCCGGCTCGTGCTCGCAGACACGCTCGCGCTCGCGGGCCGGGAACGCCCGAGACTCATCATCGACTACGCGACGCTGACCGGCAGCTGCGTCGCCGCGCTCACCGACCGCTACAGCGGGGTGTTCACGAACCGTCCGGCGCTGCACGCGCCGCTGGTCGCGGCCGGCCGGGAAAGCGGAGAACGCGTGTGGCCGTTCCCGCTCGACGACGACTTCGACGAGCACCTCAAGAGCGATACCGCCGACGTGCTGCAGTGCGCAATCGCCAACGAGGGCGATCACATCCTCGCTGCGCGCTTCCTGTCCCGATTCGTACCCGAGGATTGCGCGTGGGTGCACATGGACATGGCTGCGGGCATGCGCAGCGATGGACTCGGTGCCGTAGGGACCAAGGCGACCGGCTTCGGTGTCGACTACACGCTGGAGCTGCTCGGAGGACAGTCTGCGGGCCCTTGCGCGCTTGCGAGCCTTGCCCGATGAATGACCACCAGCCCGCGCAGCCCATCGCCGGGCGCTTCCGTGGTTTTCTGCCGGTCGTCGTCGACGTCGAAACCGGCGGCTTCGAGCCACGCACCGATGCGCTGCTCGAAATCGCCGCGGTACTCGTGCAGATGCACCCGGATGGCAGGCTCGATCGCGGTGAAACGTTCCGCTACCACGTGAAGCCGTTCGAGGGCGCGAACATGGACCCGGCGTCGCTCGCGGTGACCGGCATAGACCCCGACCACCCGCTGCGCCCGGCGATCCCGGAGCGCGATGCGTTGCAGCGCATCTTTCGCGAAGTCCGTCGTGAGCTCAAGGACACCGGCTGCAACCGCGCGATACTCGTCGGGCATAACGCGTTCTTCGACCTGATGTTCCTGAACGCGGCGATCGCGCGCACGGGCATGAAACGCAACCCCTTCCACCCGTTCTCAAGCTTCGACACCGCAACGCTCGGCGGGGTCGCGCTCGGGCAGACCGTGCTGTCACGCGCGGTACAGGCAGCGGGACTCGACTGGGATGCGTCGCAGGCGCATTCGGCCGCCTACGACGCCGAACGCACCGCCGACCTGTTCTGCGAGATTGTCAATCGGTTCCGGGGCAACTACGAGGATGCAGTCGTCCGCTGAAACGAGGATCGCCCGGCGCACCGGGCGATCATCTTTTGCGCGTCAGGCTGCGCGCACTTCCTCGATCATTTGCTTGAGCTCGCCACTCTCGTAGAGCTCTATCGCGATGTCGCAGCCACCGACCAGCTCGCCCTTGATGTAGAGCTGCGGGTAAGTCGGCCAGTTCGCGTAGAGCTTCAGGCCCTCACGCAATTCCGGATCCTCGAGAATGTTGACGTAAGCAAACTCTGTATTGAGCTGCTTGAGCATGCCGGCTACCTGTGCGGAAAACCCGCACTGCGGAAAATCCGGACTGCCCTTCATGTAAAGCAGCACCGGGTGTGCGCCGAGCTGTTCGCGTATGCGTTCGTTGATATCCACGGATGCCTCCTGGCCCGTTCAGAATCGGCTGCCAGTGGCGCCAGCCACCGACAGGTTGTTGCGTACGAGGTCCACGCCGCTGAACGACTCGGCGATACGCTCGGCCTCCTCGGCGTCGTCGTCGGACGGCACGCTGCCGCTCAGGATCACGACCCCGCGGTTGACCTGGACCTGGATACCGGCGGCGTCGACGCTTTCGCTCGCGGCGAGCGCGTTGCGCAGCTGCACCGCGATCGCCGCGTCCGACTGGGCCGGCTGGGCGCCCGATGCGCCGTTGCCCGCGCCCGCGTGCGCGTGATTGCCACCGAGCAGCATCGCCGTACAGCCAGCGCTGCCGATCGCAATCGAGGCTATGAGCAGCGCTGCGAAGCGCTGTTGCAGCAGGGATGTCATCGTCCGTTCTCCGTCATTCGGACCGGCGACTATTGTACCAGCCTGCCGGAGGGGTCAGCCGCAGCGCTCGCCGTCGCCGGCGCGCTCACGCAGCTTCACGACAAGCTGCCACTGGTCGGCCGGCGACATGCCGGCCCATGCGGCGATTTCGTCCAGTGTACGCAGACAACCGACGCAGTGGTCATCTTCGTCCAGCGTGCAGATGTTGATGCACGGGGATGGGGGTCGGGAGTCTGTCATGGCGTCCTGCCGCGGCGCAGCTTTTTCATAAGCGTTTGAATTATGGACCAACGTTGCCTATTCTTCCACCGCTGATCCGCCGCATCCCCGCCGGCGGCCGGAGGCGCCCCGATGCTGAACCCGCTCAACTCCATGCGCGGCACCGTGCTTGCGGGCCTCACGCTGGCGCTGTTCATCGCCGCAGTGGCGACGCCGGCGATCGCCGGACCCGCGATTCCGGCACTGCTGATCTGGGCACACGTCATTGCCGGCGTCGCGTGGGTGGGCCTGCTCTACTACTTCAATTTCGTCCAGGTGCCCGCCCTGGCGGCCGCCGCGGCCGACACCGACGGCCCCGGCGGCGAAGCGATCAACCGCTACGTCACGCCGAGGGCGCTCGCGTGGTTTCGCTGGGCTGCGATCGCGACGTGGGTGACTGGCGCGGGCTACCTTGCATGGCACCAGAATCTCGGCGCCTTCGCGCTCGGCCTGCTCGGTGACAGTATCGACCCCTACCAGTTGACGATCGGCATCGGCGTCTGGCTGGGCACGCTTATGCTGTTCAACGTCTGGCTGGTAATCTGGCCCAATCAGAAGAAGGTCCTCGGATTGACTCCAGCCAGCGCCGACGAGGTCGCATCCGCCAAGCGCACCGCGTTTCTCGCCTCGCGCACCAATGTCGTACTGTCCATCCCGATGCTGATGTCCATGGTCGGCGCAGGCCACGGTTTTTTCCTCTAGCACTGCATCTGCAGGAGGCGACGATGACCTACGATCGGGACACCGCGCTGCTGATCATCGACATGCAGGTGGACTTCTGTCCCGCCGGCGCCCGCCTCGCCTGAGCGTGCCCGCGACGCCGACCCCGCTGATCGGCGCGCGCGAGCGCACGCTGGACGAGGCGCGCGCGCACTGCGCACGCGAAGTCGCCGCGCTGCCCACTGGCCTGCGCGGACTCGAACCCGCACAATCGCCGCTGCCCGTGCACGTTTCGGTACGCCTGCCCGGCATGCAGGCCGAACTGCGACGTCGCCATTGCTGAGCCCTGGAGCCCTGAATTGTCCGAAGAAGCGCGATTCCCGCTGCTCGATGCCGTCACCCGTGACGATATCCCCGACCTCGTGGGGCGTGCACTGGCCGAAGATCTCGGCGGCGGTGATGCCACGGCGGCACTGATCCCGGAACACCGCGCGGGCCATGCGCGCGTGATCAGTCGTGACTCGGCGGTGATCTGCGGCCAGCCGTGGTTCGAGGCGGTGTTCGCACGGCTCGACGCGGCGGTGCGCATCGACTGGCGCGTCGCCGAGGGCGCACGGGTCACGCCCGACACGCTGCTGTGCGCGCTGGAGGGACCGGCGCGGGCGCTGCTCAGCGGCGAGCGCTGCGCGCTGAACCTGCTGCAGACGCTGTCAGGCACGGCCACGGCCGCGGCGACCCATGTGGCGGCGGTGACCGGCACCCGCGCCCGCGTGCTCGACACGCGCAAGACGCTGCCTGGGCTGCGCCTTGCTCAGAAGTACGCGGTCAGGTGCGGCGGCGGCACCAACCATCGGATGGGCCTGCACGATGCGATCCTCATCAAGGAGAACCACATCCTCGCAGCCGGTGGCATCGCCGCGGCCGTAGGCGCCGGGCTCGAGCAGGCCGGAGGCCGTCGCGTGGAAGTCGAGGTGGAATCACTGGCCGAGGCCGAAGAGGCGCTGCGCGCCGGAGCGGGTCAGCTGCTGCTTGACAATTTTGCGCTCGCAACGCTGCGCGACGCCGTCGCGCTGCGTGACCGCGTCGCACCTGCGGCGACGCTCGAAGCCTCGGGCGGCGTGGACCTCGATACGCTGCGCGCGATCGCCGAAACGGGGGTGGATTTCGTCTCGGTCGGCGCGATCACCAAGCACCTGCGCGCGGTCGACCTGTCGATGCGGCTCACGCTCGAGCGCGCCTGAACCGCGCCCGCGGGCAGCGCCGTGCATTCAGGCGGTCAGCGCCTCGGCGAGCGGACGCGGCTCGCTTACGCCGTAGCCCTGCGCGTAATCGACGCCCATGCCTCGCAGCATGGTGATGATTTCCTCGTTCTCGGCAAACTCGGCGATCGTGAGCTTGCCGGTGAGGTGGCCGATCTCGTTGATCGAGCGCACCATCTCGCGGTCGATCGGGTCGTGGAGAATCTCCTTGACGAACGACCCGTCGATTTTCAGGTAGTCGACCGGAAAGTGCTTGAGATAACCGAACGAAGACAGCCCGGTGCCGAAGTCGTCGAGCGCGAACTTGCAGCCGAGCTCCTTCAGCGCCTGGATGAACCGATTGGCCTGTGAATAGTTGGCCACCGCAGCGGTCTCGGTGATCTCGAAGCAGATCCGGGTCGCATCCAGCCCGCAACGGCGGAACTGCTCGACCACGAATGGCAGGAATTTGTCGTCTCCGAGGCTCTGTCCGGAAAGGTTGATCGAGCACATCGACAGCCGCGCCCTCTCGTCAGCCTCGCAGACGAGCCATCGCAACGCATGCTCGATGACCCAGCGATCGATGGCGGGCGTCAGGCCGTAGCGCTCGGCAGCGTTGATGAACAGCTCCGGCGACACGTAGGCGCCGTTCTCATCGCGCATGCGCAGCAGCATCTCGTAGTGCGCCCCGCTGTCCTCTTCCTGCAGCGGCAGGATGCGCTGGCGGAACAGCTCGAAGCGCTCTTCCTCGAGCGCGGTATTGATACGCGCGGCCCACTGCATTTCGCGGCGGCGGCGCATCAGGTCGAGATCGTTTTCCTCGTAGCTGTAGACGCGGTTGCGGCCCGCCTCCTTGGCGGCCTGGCACGCGCTGTCGGCGGCCGACAGGATCGACGCGACGTCTTCGTTGTGCGGCAGGATCGGGACCACGCCCACGCTTGCACCGAAACGGAACGTGCGGTCGTCCCACGCGAAGCGGTAGCCCGCGATCGCCTCGCGCAGCGTCTCGGCGATGCGCAACGCCTCCTCGAGACTGCAGCTCTCGAGCAGCACGCCGAACTCATCACCACCCAGGCGCGCCAGCGAGTCGCGCCAGCGGATCTTCGACTTGAGCAGGGCGCCGATCTGGCCGAGCAGCGCATCACCGGCGCCGTGGCCACAGGTGTCGTTGACGATACGGAACTGGTCGAGGTCGATGTGGCAGACCGCGTAAGTCGTCTCGCGGGCCCGGGCGCTCTTGAGCGCACGCTCCATGCGATGCTCGAATTCGCGGCGATTGACGAGCCCGGTGAGCATGTCGTGGCTCGCGTGGTAACTCAGGCGGCGGTTGAGTTCACGCGCCTCGGAGACGTCGTGGAACACGAGCACGCCGCCGGTGACCTGCCCGGTCGCATCCCGGATCGGCGATGCGACGCTCTCGATGTAGAGCTCGTTGCCGTCTCGGCGGATCAGCAGCGTCGGGCGCACCGATTTCACCGTCCGGTTGCGGCGCATCGACAGCCCCAGCGGATTCTCCAGCGGTTCGCAGGTTTCTTCATGGAAACCGCGGAAGATCTCGTCGACGGGTCGACCCACTGCGGCATCGACCTTCCAACCCGTGAGCTCCTCGGCGACAGGATTGAGGTACTGCACGCGGCTCTGGGCGTCGGTCGTCACCACGCCGTCACCGATCGACTGCAGCGTGATCTGCGCGCTCTCCTTCTCTCTGAACAGAGCCTCCTCGTAAAGCCGGCGCTCGGTGATGTCGGTTTCCACGCCCACCAGGCGCTTGAGGCGTCCACGTTCGTCGAGCAGCGCCTTCGCACGGCTGACCATCCAGCGCCAGGTGCCGTCGGCATGACGCATGCGGTGCACGCTCTCGAACAGCGGCGTCACCCCCTCGAGGTGCTCGCGGATCAGGCCCTGGACGCGCGCCATGTCCTCGGGATGCACGAGCTTGCGCCAGGCGGGGACCTCGGTCGCAAGCTCCGGGTCGTCGTAGCCGAGGATCTGCAGCCAGCGCGGCGAGAAGTACATCTCGTTGGTGCGCACGTCGAAGTCCCAGAGCCCGTCGTTGGCGGTCTCGAGGACCAGCGAGTTGCGTTCCTCGAGCCGCTGCAGGCGTGCGTCCACCTCCAGGCGCTCGAGGCCGCTCGCCAGCGACGTGCCCATCAACCGCAGCAGCAGGTGGAGGTCGGCGTCGAAGCTCGCGCGCGCCTGCCCGCCCAGCACACCCAGGAATCCCGCCAGGCGTCCGCCTACCGTGAATCCGCCGATCAGCGCCGAGCTGACCTGCAGCGCCAGCCACTGCGGCGCGTCTCGGGTCTCCGGCCCGGTGGGCTGGGCCGCGTCATGAAGTTCGACCAGTCGTGATGCCCGCAGCCGCTGCTCGAGCCACGGAAACTCGGCGAGCCGACGCCCCTGCAGACCATCGGGGCGACACGTGGAGAACAGCGCACCGGCGTGGAGCACACGGTCGATGCGTTCGGAGGCCTGGTCGAGCAGCACGCAGCACAGGCATTCCTCCCCGGTGGCCTCGAGCATCGCGGCAAGCGCCCGCTCGATCGCCGCGTCGAGGTCGTGGAGTGGCAGGCGCTGCAGCTCGATCGCGACCTTGGTGTGGACCACGTCGAGCGCGGCGACGTGGCGCGAACCCTCGCGCAGCCTGAAGCTGCCACTGTTCTGGTGCGAGGCCGGCGCCTCGGCGGCTTCTTCGGAGGCATACCGGCGCCCCCCGGGCATCGTTGGATCGATCATCCGCAAGTCGCTTCCCCGATCAGTTGGCCGTCGCCGCTTTGAGTCCGGTTTTTCAGGCCACTCCACTTCATTCTGACATGAATTTAAAGGAAAACAACCTAAATGGCTGTTATTGAGATGAAAAGTGCTACCGCTCCTGTAGTCCCGGTGACGCCACGCAACGCCATCGTCCCAATCGAACAACGACCGGGATGAGATCTCGCGCAACGTCGATCGAGGCGGCCGATGCGATAATTGCGGCGCTTCGGCACACGTTGCCGGCCCCGCCTGGAGCAGCACCGATGACCTCGAGCGAGCAGCGCGCGAGAGACCACCACCGACGGTTGGCACAAATCCGCACCCTGGTGGCACAGATCGTCGTGCCCTATGTCATTTTCTCAGTTCTGTGGATCCTCGGCAGTGACGCACTGCTCGCCGCGCTGGCCCCGAGCGTCGAGGCCGAGCGGATGCTGCAATCCGCCAAGGGGGTGCTGTTCGTCTGCCTGTCGGGCCTGCTGATCGGCTTTCTGATCCGGCGACAGCTGCGCCTGCGCGCGGCCAGCGACCGGCGCGTCGCCACCGCGGAAGCCGTGCTCGGCGCCATGTTCGAAAATGCCGCGGTCGGGCTCGGCCTGCTTGCGCCCGACGGCCGGTGGCTGCGCGCCAACCCGCACCTGTGCGCGCTCGTGGGCCTGCCGGAATCGGAGTTGCTCGAACTCCGGCTTGCGGACCTCGCCCTGCCCGAGGCCGGCGATGCCATGCTTGCGAACGCCCGCGACGTGCTGCGTCGCGGAGAACCGGCGCTGACCGTCGAATCGCCGCTCAACCGGCACGATGGCGGTGCGAGGTGGGGGCGACTGACGCTGTCGCTGGTGCACGGCCTGCCGGGTAACGAGGAACTGTTCGTCCTGATCCTCGAAGACATCACCGACCGACGCGATGCCGAGGCCGATCTTCGGGAACGCTCCCACCAGCTGCAGCTCGCGCTCGCCGCGACCAAGCTCGCGATCTGGGACTGGCGCCCTGCCAGCGGGGAGCTGCGCCTCTCCCCGGAGATCGAACAGCAGATCGGCTA
>PWYM01000048.1 GCA_003567855.1 Gammaproteobacteria bacterium
GAGCGTGATAACCTGCTCGCCGGTTTCACCGAGCTGGCGCACCACATGACTGCCTATGTAGCCCGCACCGCCGGTGACGAGGATCGTCGCTTTGCTCATGGGTGTTCCGCCTGGCGCGCGTGCTGCGCGGTGACCGTGTATCGACCGACGAGTCTAGCAGCTGCGCGATGAGCGACCGTGGACCCGATTCACACGCCGAGCCCGCGGCGCCGTTCGACGGCCTCGGCCCCGACGAGGTGCTCGACGCGCTCGCGGTGCTCGGGCTCGAGCCCGACGGCACGCTGCTCGCGCTGAACAGCTACGAGAACCGCGTCTACCGCACCGGCCTCGAGGCCGGTGCGCCGCGGGTGCTCAAGTTCTACCGGCCGGGGCGCTGGGCCGATGAGGCCATAGAAGAGGAGCACGCGTTCACCGCCGAGCTCGCCGCCGCCGAGATTCCGGTCGTCGCGCCCGAGGCGCACGCCGGGCGCACGCTGCACCACCACGCCGGTTTTCGCTACGCGGTGTTCCCGCTGCGGGGCGGCCATTGGCCTGATCTGGACGCGCGCGAGGACCGGATCCGGGTCGGTCGGCTGATCGGAAGGCTGCACCAGGTCGCGGCACGCGGTATATTCGCGCACCGGCCGCAGCTCGACGTGAACGCGACCGGCGAAACCGCGCGCAACCTGCTGCTCGAGGGCGGGTTCATCGCGCCTGGGCTCGAGGACGCCTGGGAGGCGGTCAGCGCAGACCTGCTCGACCTGTGCCACGAGCGCTGGGAGGCGGTCTCACCGCGCCTGCAGCGCACCCACGGCGACCTCCACCGCAGCAACCTGCTGGCGCGCGAGGACGTGCTGCACGTCGTCGACCTCGACGACTGCATGACGGCGCCGGCGGTGCAGGACCTGTGGATGTTTCTCGACGGGGGTGCGGACGAACAGCCCGGGCAGCTCGAGGCGCTGCTCGAGGGCTATGGAACCTTTGCCTCGCTGGACCCGTCGGAGCTTGCGCTGATCGAGCCGCTGCGCGCGCTGCGAATGATCCACTACTCGGCATGGCTCGCCGCGCGCTGGCATGACCCGGCGTTTCCGCGCGCCTTTCCGTGGTTTGCCGAACCACGCTACTGGGAAGAGCAGGTGCTCGCCCTCAAGGAGCAGCTCGCACGCGTACAGCAGTGCGGCTGAACGGATGGATATGGACAAGTCTGCTGTCGCGCCCGAGCGCCTCAGGAACATCGCGATCGTCGCCCACGTCGACCACGGCAAGACCACGCTGGTCGATGCGCTGCTGCGCCAGTCCGACACGCTGCGCGACCGGGAGATCATCTCCGAGCGGGCCATGGACCGCAACGACATAGAAAAGGAGCGGGGCATCACGATCCTCGCCAAGACCACCGCGGTGCTCTGGGACGGCTGGCGCATCAACATCGTCGACACGCCGGGCCACGCCGACTTCGGCGGCGAGGTCGAGCGCGTGATGTCGATGGTCGACGCGGTGCTGCTGCTCGTCGACGCCGTCGACGGCCCGATGCCGCAGACGCGCTTCGTGCTGACCAAGGCGCTCGCGCAGGGGCTGCGCCCGATCGTCGTCATCAACAAGATGGACCGCCACGGCGCGCGCCCGGGCTGGGTGCTCGACCAGACCTTCGACCTGATGGACAAGCTCGGCGCGAGCGAGGCGCAGCTCGACTTTCCGGTGATGTACGCCTCGGCGGTCAACGGCTGGGCGTCGGCCGAGGCGGTGACCACCGGCGAGAACATGCGCCCGCTGTTCGAGGCGGTCGTCGAGCACTGTCCGCCGCCGGCGGTAGAGCGCGACGGGCCGCTGCAGCTGCAGCTCAGCCTGCTCGACTACTCGACCTACCTCGGCGCGATCGGCATCGGGCGCATCACGCGCGGCGAGGCGGTGTCGAATTCGCAGATCGCGGTCGTCGACCGCCACGGGCAGGTGCGCCGCGAGCGGCTGCTGCAGGTGTTCGTGTTCCGCGGGCTCGAGCGCGTCGCGACCGACCGCGCCGCCGCCGGCGACATCGTCGCGGTCGCCGGTATCGAGGCGCCGGAGGTGTCCGACACGCTGTGCGCACCGGAGCGCCCCGAGGGGCTGCCGGCGCTCGCCGTCGACGAGCCGACGATTTCGATGAGCTTCGAGACCAACAATTCGCCGTTCGCCGGCCGCGACGGACGCTACGTGACCTCGCGCCAGGTGCGCGAGCGGCTGGCGCGCGAGGCGGTGCACAACGTCGCGCTGCGCGTCTCCGACACCGAGGATCCGGAGCGCTTCCTCGTCGAGGGCCGCGGCGAGCTGCACCTGTCGGTGCTGCTCGAGACGATGCGCCGCGAGGGCTACGAGCTGGCCGTGTCGCGCCCGCGCGTGATCGAGCGCGAGGTCGACGGGCAGGTGTACGAGCCGTGGGAGCAGCTCACGATCGACCTCGACGAGGCGCACCAGGGCGGCGTGATGGAGGCGCTCGCCGAGCGCGGCGGGCAGATTACCGACATCGTCAATGACGGCACCGGCCGCGTGCGCCTCGACTACGAGATGCCCTCGCGCGGGCTGATCGGCTTCCAGACGCGCTTCCGCACGCTCAGCGCCGGCAGCGGGCTGATGTACCACAGCTTCCTGCGCTTCGGGCCGCGTGCCACCGTCCGCACGCGCACCCGCGACCGCGGCGTGCTGATCGCCAACGGCAGCGGCGCGACCTCGGCGTACGCGCTGTTCAACCTGCAGGAGCGGGGGAGGCTGTTCGTCGGCCCCGGCGTCGACGTCTACGAGGGCCAGATCATCGGCCTGCACGCGCGCGATAACGACCTCACCGTCAACCCGACGAAGGCCAAGCAGCTCACCAACATCCGCGCCGCCGGCAAGGACGAGGCGCTGACGCTGTCACCGCCCGAGCTGATGACGCTCGAGCAGGCGCTGTCGTTCATCGAGGACGACGAGCTCGTCGAAGTCACCCCCACCGCCATCCGCCTGCGCAAGCGCCACCGCCTCGAACACGAACGCAAACGCGCCTCCCGCCAGGCCAGCGCCTGACCCCTCCCGGGGTCGGACCGTCGTTCCGCGTGCCGGCGTTTCGGGCCACGGGTCGGACCGCAATTGCGTTTACCCGATTACAGTTGAAGCTGATTCGAGGTTTTACTTACTTTTAAAAAACAGTTGGTTGACTGCGGATTCTCATAATCAACCTTAAGTAAATGACCGGTTCCGGTGTGACATAACCCACTCTCTGCATGACATAATGCAACGCTTTGAAATTGGGGGAAATTTTTCCCACCTCTTTTCCAAACCGAGACACGAGTCACGCTCCACGCCGCTGATTTTCGTGACGATGATCCCCCGTCAAAGAAGTCGTGATCGGCCGCAGGACCGGGGGGTTCCGCGGGCGGACTTCAGGACAAACGCAGAGGTCGGACCCGGCTGTGCAGTGCGCACCGGCGACCGGCGAGGGAGCACGGACCCGGCAATATGGATTCGCCGTCCGACAAGCCCAGGCTCGCTTCAGTAGGGCCAAATTTCAGGGATTTCGGATCCACGGCGCAGCTTCAGACTCTCGGCAGCTATTATGACAAGTTCACCGGCGTGCACCGCCCGTATCGCCCCGGCGCTGCGACGGTGTCTGACGATCGCTGCGGCGCGTCCGACGCGGTGCTCGGCTCCGGCCGCCACCGCATCCGCGACGCACGCTCGCTGACCGACGTCGCGACGCTCGAGGCCGTCCTCGACAACGTCCAGGATGCGATCATCACCCTCGACGGGGATGCGCGGGTCCACACCTGCAATCTCGCGGGCCTGCGACTGTTCGGCTACAGCCCCGACGAGATGGAACGCCTGTCCATCGAGGCCCTGCTGCCATACAAGTCGTCGCCGCGGGCGTTCCTCGACAGACTCTCGCAGCGCGCCGACGACACCGTCGTCGATCTCGCAAGCCATGAGGTCGAGGCCCGGCGCCGCGACGGCAGTCATTTCACCGCCGAGATCTCGGCGAGCAAACTTAAGATCAACGACCACACGCTCTACGCGCTGTGCATGCGCGACATCACCGAGCGGCGGATGAGCGAGCAGGCGCTGCGTGACAGCGAGGGCCGCTACCGGGCGCTGGTCGAGAACTGCGCCGAGGCGATCCTCGTGCTCGACATCGACCGCGGCCGGTTCGTCGACGCGAACGACAACGCAACGCGCTTCTTCGGCATGAGCCGGGAGCGGCTGCTGTCCATCGGTCCCGAGGCGGTCAGCCCGCAGGTGCAGGGCGATGGCCAGCCGTCGTTCGGGATTGAGCGCGGCTACGTGCGCCGCGCGCTCGCCGGCGAGAGCCCGGTGTTCGAGTGGACCCACCTCGATGCCGACGGTGTAGAGCTGCCGTGCGAGGTACGCTTCACGCGGCTGCCATCATCGCGGCGCCGCCTCATCCGCGCGAGCATCCTCGACATCTCCGCGCGCAAGCGCGCCGAGGTGCTCGCACACGGCGAACGCCAGGTGCTCGAGCTGATCGCCGCGAACGCGTCGCTCGAGCGCACGCTGGGCATGATCTGCCGGGTGCTCGAACGGCTGTATCCCGACCTGCATGCGAGCGTTTCGGAGCTCGACGCGGAATGCAGTGCGCTGCGGCTGGTCGCGGGCGCGACCCTGCCTGCGGCACTGCGCGACGCACTCACCCGCGTGCCCGTCGGGTCGTCGGGCGGCAGCGGCGCGGCGGC
>PWYM01000129.1 GCA_003567855.1 Gammaproteobacteria bacterium
CCAGCGACAGCGTGACCGCGAAGCCGCGGATCGGGCCGGTCCCGAAGGTGAACAGCACCACCGCCGCGATCAGCGTCGTGATGTTCGCGTCGGCGATCGACGAGAACGCCTTGTCATAGCCTGACGCGATCGCCGCCTGCGGCGAGTTGCCGTTCCTGAGTTCCTCGCGAATGCGCTCGAAGATCAGCACGTTCGCGTCCACCGCCATGCCGACGGTGAGCACGATCCCGGCGATGCCCGGCAACGTGAGCGCCGCCTGCAGCAGCGACAGCAGCGCGACGATCATCACGAGGTTGGCGAACAGCGCAAAGTTCGCGACCAGTCCGAACACGCGGTAGTAGGCGAGCATGAACAGCACCACCAGGCAGAAGCCGATGATCACGGCATTCATGCCACGGTCGATGTTGTCCTGGCCAAGGCTCGGGCCGATGGTGCGTTCCTCGACCTTGAAGATCGGCGCGGCGAGCGCGCCGGCGCGCAGCAGCAGCGCGAGGTCGCGCGCCTCGGTGGTCGACAGCCCGGTGATCTGGAAGCGGCTGGAGAACACGCCCTGGATCGTCGCGACGCTGATGACCTCGCGGATGGTCTCGGACTGCTCGACGAGCTGCCCGTTCTCTTCGACGAGGTTGCGCCGCTCCTCGAGGTAGAGCACGCCCATGGGCCGGCCGAGGTTCTGCTGTGTGGTCCGCAGCATGCGGCGCGCGCCCTGCGAATCCAGCGACACGAACACCGCCGGGCGGCCCTCGGAGAAGCCCGAACTCGCGTCGGTGAGCTGGTCGCCGGTGGCGATGATGTCACGGTTGAGCAGTACCGGCTGGCCGTCGCGATCGTAGTAGAGCTCGGTGTTGATCGGTGCGCGGCCGCGTTCGGCAGCTTCGCGCGGGTCGTTCTCGGTGTCGACGAGGCGCCACTCCAGCGTTGCCGTCGCACCGAGCACGACCTCGGCCTGGCGCGGGTCCTGCACACCGGGCAGCTGCACGACGATGCGGTTCGCGCCCTGGCGGGCGACCACCGGCTCGGCGACGCCGAGTTCGTCGACGCGGTTGCGCAGCGTGATGGTGTTCTGCTGGATCGCGAAGTCCTGGCGTTCCTCGACCTGTTCTTCGGTCAGCGTCAGGTACAGCGCCGGGCGGTCTCCGTCGGTGCCGCGGCGCACCTGCAGCGGGTCATCCAGGCCGCGCACGAGGCGTTCGGCGCGGTCGCGGTCCTCGTCGTTGTTGAGCGTGACGACGACCTCGTTGCCCTCGACACGCACGCGGCGCGGAATGCGCTGCTCGCGCAGCTCCAGCGACAGCGTCTCCTGGTAGCGGCGCAGCACCTGGTCGACCGCGGCGTCCATGTCGACCTCGAACAGGAAGTGCACACCGCCGCGCAGGTCGAGCCCGAGGCTCATCGGCTGCATGCCGAGCGCTCGGATCCAGCCCGGCAGGCGTGGCTCGAGCACCAGTGCGACGACGTATTCCTGGCGCTCGGGGTTGAGGACCGAGCGCAGTTCGTCGGCGGCACTGGACTGTTCGTCGCCACTCTCGAAGCGGATTGTCATGCGCCCGTCACGCACCACCGTGGATACGTAGGGGACCTCGCTGGCTTCCAGTGCGCGCTCGATGTCGCGCACCTGGCTGTCGGTCAGCGCGGCGCCGTCACGCGAGGCGACCTGCAGCGCCGGATCCTCCGGGAACAGGTTCGGCAGCGTGAACAGCAGGCCGCCCGCAACCACGACGACGACGAGCAGGTTCTTCCACAGGGGGAATCGGTTCATGAGGCGACTACCGGGCGCGGTGGACGTGCGGGGCTCAGGCGCCGCTCTTCAGCGTGCCCTTGGGCATCACGCCGCCGATCGTGTGGCGCTGCACCTTGAGCTGCACGCCGTCGGCGACCTCGACGATGACGAACTGTTCGCCGACCTCGGTGATGCGGCCGACGACCCCGCCGGCGGTGACGATCTCGTCGCCGGTGTTGAGGTTCTCGACGAGCTGGCGGTGCTCTTTCTGGCGCTTCATCTGCGGACGGATCAGCAGGAAGTAGAAGAGCACGAAGATGATGATCAGCGGCAGGAAGGCCATGAACGGGTCGCCCCCGCCGGCCGGCGCCGCGTGCGCCGTGCTGATGAATAGGTCCATGGGTGCTCACGCTGTAGTTGAAAACAACCGCGCCGGTCACGACGGCTCCGCCCGCGCGGGTTCACCCCCTGCGGACGGGCGACCGCACGTCCCGGCGCCCAAACAGCCTGCAATTATGGCACAGGTTCGCCGCCGCGGGTCAGCCCCTCCATGCACGCCTGCGCCCACGCCACCAGCCGGCGCTCGCGGATCGCCGCCCGCATGTCACGCATCAGCCCGAGGTAGTAGGCCAGGTTGTGCAGCGTCAGCAGCCGGTGGCCGAGGATCTCGTTGCAGCGCGTGAGGTGGTGCAGGTAGGCGCGCGAGTAGTGCCGGCAGGTCTCGCAGGCGCAGTCGGGGTCCAGCGGCGCGTCGGAGCGCCGGTGGACGGCGTTGCGGATGCGCACGACCCCGCGCGACGTGAACAGGTGGCCGTTGCGCGCGTTGCGCGTCGGCAGTACGCAGTCGAACATGTCGACGCCGCGCAGCACCGCGGCGACGAGGTCCTCCGGGCGCCCGACCCCCATCAGGTAGCGAGGGCGATCCGCGGGCATGTGCCCCACGACGGCGTCGAGGACCGCGAGGCGCTCAGTCTCGGATTCGCCGACCGACAGCCCGCCGATCGCGTAGCCGTCGAACCCGGTCGCCTCGAGCCCGGCGAGCGACTCGCGGCGCAGCGCCGCGTCCATCCCCCCCTGCACGATGCCGAACAGCCGCGCGTCGCCGCCGCGCTCGGCGAGCAGCGCATCGTGCGCGCGGCGGCTGCGTGCGGCCCAGCGCAGCGACAGCTCCATGGACGCGCGCACGTCGGCGGCCGGCGCCGGGTGCGGCGTGCACTCGTCGAAGACCATCACGATGTCGCTGCCCAGATCGTGCTGTACGCGCATCGAGATCTCGGGCGTGAGCTCGACCGGGCTGCCGTCGCGCGGCGAGCGGAAGCGCACGCCCTCCTCGCTGACGCGGCGCAGCTCGGCGAGGCTCCAGACCTGGAAGCCGCCGGAATCGGTCAGGATCGGGCCCTGCCAGTTCATGAAGCGGTGCAGCCCGCCAAGCTCGCGGACGAGCCCGGCCCCGGGGCGCAGCATCAGGTGAAAGGTGTTGCCGAGCACGATCTGCGCGCCCAGCGCGACGAGCTCTTGCGGCGCCATCGCCTTGACCGTCCCGTAGGTGCCCACCGGCATGAACGCCGGCGTCTCGATGGTGCCGCGCGCGAGCACCAGCCGCCCGCTGCGCGCGGCGCCGTCGGTCGCATCGACGTGGAAGCTCATCGTCCGGGCGCCTCGGGCCACAGCAGCATCGCGTCACCGTAGCTGAAGAATCGATAGCGGCGTGCGACGGCCGCGGCATACGCGTCGAGCACGCGCTCGCGCCCGCCGAACGCGCAGACGAGCATCAGCAGGCTCGAGCGCGGCAGGTGGAAGTTGGTGACGAGGCCGTCGATCGCGCGGAAAGGGTAACCGGGATAAATGTAGAGCCCCGTCTCGCCCTCGAACGGCACGGGCGCGCCGCCGTCGGCCGCGGCGCTCTCCAGCGCGCGCACCGCGGTGGTCCCGACCGCGACGACGCGGCCGCCGCGCGCGCGTGCGGCGGCAACCGCGTCGCAGGTGGTCGCCGGCACACTCAGCCATTCCCGGTGCAGGCGGTGGGCCTCGACGGTCTCGGTGCGCACCGGGGCGAAGGTGCCGGCGCCGACGTGCAGCGTGACGAACGCGCGCTCGATGCCGCGCGCGGCCAGCGCGTCGAGCAGCGCCTCGTCGAAATGCAGCCCCGCGGTCGGCGCCGCGGCCGAGCCCGGTGCGCGCGCGTACACGGTCTGGTAGCGCTCGAGGTCCGAGGCGTCCGGCGCGCGGCGGATGTAAGGCGGCAGCGGCAGCGACCCGGCACGCTCGAGCACCGCGTCGACCGGCGTATCGAAGCGCACGACGAAGCGCTCGCCGTCACGCCCCTCGACCGTGACGCCCACACCGTCGGCGACCTCGAGGCGCGCGCCGGCGGACGGCGTGCGGTTGGCGCGCACCCACGCGATGGCGCGGTGCGCGTCGAGGCGCCGCTCGACGAGCACCTCGACGCGCGCGCCGGTGGGCTTGCGCCCGTGCAGGCGCGCCGGCACGACGCGCGTGTCGTTGAACACCAGCAGGTCGCCGGGCGCGAGCAGTGCCGGCAGGTCGGTGATCGCGTGGTCGTGCGGTGCGCCGGCGCGGGCGTCGACGACGAGCAGACGCGCGTCGCGCCGCCGCGGCGGCGGGGCCTGCGCGATCAGCGCCTCGGGCAGCTCGTAGTCGAAGTCGGCGGTCAGCACGCGGGTGTCCGGCGTCGTACGGGAGGGAGCCGGGAGTCTACCCGCCGGCGCGCCCGTCCGCCGAGTCGGCGGCGGCCCAGCGCTCGGGGTCGGCATAGACGGCGGCGAGCTGCGTGGCGTGGAAGGTCTCGGCGTCGGGGCCCTGTTCGTCACCATCGTAGACGCCAAGCGCGCGCGCCGCGGCGAAAAACCCCGGCGCCGGCAGCGCACCGCCGTCGCGACGGCTGACGACGAGCGCGGCGAGCATCGGTCGCCCGGCGCGCGCGTCCTCGGCCATCTGGGCTTCGAGCGCGTCAGCCAGGCGGTGGATGCTCAGCGGCGGCGCGAGCGCCAGCCGCGCGGCCGCATCGCGGTAGGTCAGCGTGCGGCGACGACGCGCCTGCGCGACCAGCAGCCGGCGCAGCGCGGCGGCCGGCACCGGTGGGCGCTGCGTGCTCATGCCTCGGGCACCCTGCAGGCTGACGCGGCGGTGGCGCCTGCCGGTCGCGCACGGCAAAATGAGCGCCCCGGCCGGGATGGCGGAACTGGTAGACGCGGCGGACTCAAAATCCGCTGGGGGCAACTCTGTGTGGGTTCGAGTCCCACTCCCGGCACCACGGTCTCGCGAATTTCACCGCGGCCTGTCGCTGCGCATTGACCACGGGCTATCCGCGTGAACCGCCGATCTCGCACCCGGATCATCACGCGCGGAAGGGATTTTCGATACGCAGGCGGTCGACACGCTGCCCGTGCTGCAGGTCTTCGGTATAGAGATACCGGCAACCGGCACCAATGGCTGCCGCGACGATCATGCTGTCGTAGAACCCGAAGCGGTAGCGCTCCTGAAGGTCGAGGGTGCGGTGGTAGAGCTCCATGTCCGGCATCACCTGCCAGAGTGGGCGCAGAACGGCCTCGAGATATCGGCGTGAGTCGGCGACATCGAGTGGTACGTCGGCTTTGCGGCGGATGGTGTTCAGGCACTCCTGGACGACCTGGAAGCTGATGCAGGCGTTTCCGGAGGCGATGCCTTCGCGAATCAGTTCGCCGGCGATCTTCGCTTTGCGTTCATCGGTGGCCTCGAGCTGGTAGATGAAGAGGTTGGTGTCGAGAAAGCGCTCAACGCTCATTCATCTCTTCCCGGCCGAGTTTTCGACCCACCCGCAGGCGACCCTGAAGCGCCCGAGTGACGCGCATCGCCTCATCGGCCTGCCGTTCTCGCTGGACGTAGTCGGCCAGCCAGCGCCGAAACTCCTCGTTCAAAGTGGTCTGGTGCGCCCTAGCCCGGGCGCGGGCGGCTTCGATCAGGCGTTCATCGGCACTAAGCGTGATGTTCTTCATCCGGCTATCGCACTGTTCTCGTGTACACGAAACAAGTATATTCTCCGGGTTGCCAGCTCGACAAGCCTTGTACGGTAGAAATTCGGTGATGTCGCGGAGCGGCCGTTCGAGGCACCCCCGACTCCGGCTGGACCCGGCAAGGCTCGCGCCGTCTGCGGAACAGGCCCCGGTAAATCCGTATACTCGGCGAAGGGTTCGAGCCTGCTCGACCCGATGCTTCGGCGACCGCCGCTCGAGTCGGTGCAATCAGGAGAGCTCAATGCGTCATTCGATTCGTATTCGCGCCATGCTTGTGGCGATGCTGCTGTGCTTTTCATTGCCCGCCACCGCCCATCATGGCTGGTCCGGCAACACCGGCGGTGATCTCGAGATCACCGGCGAGCTGATCACCGGGGTCAGCCTGTCGGGCCCCCATGGCACGCTGCAGATCCGCGATGCCGACGACAATGTCTGGAACATCACCCTAGCGCCGGGACCGCGGACCCACCGCTCGGGCCTGCGCGAAGACACGATTCCGGTGGGTGCCGAGATCACCGTGATCGGCGAACGCAACGAGGACCCGGACGTCCATGAGGCCAAGGTCCGGCGGGTGATCTGGGAAGACCAGGTGTTCGACGTCTACCCGCCCCAGTGACGGGCGCCGAGGCCGCAACACCGCCCATCCTGGCCGCGATGGCCTGGCTGGAGGGCTCGGCGCTGGCCGAGTTCCTGCGCGGCCTTGGCATCTGGACCTACGGCCTGCTCAACCTGGGCCACATCCTCGGCATCGGTGCACTGTTCGGCACCGTGCTCATCCTGGACCTGCGCCTGCTTGGCCTGTGGCGCAGCGTGTCCATTGCCAGCCTGGCGCGGCCTGCGGTGCCGCTGGCGGCCGGCGGTTTCGTGCTCGCGGTGTTCACGGGCGTGGCGATGTTTTCGTTCAACACCACCGAGTACCACGGCAATCCGTTCCTCTACATCAAGCTGCCGATGATCGTCGTCGGGCTGGTCAACGTGGCCGTGATCCAGCGCCTGGGCGCGTGGCGGCGCGCGGTGGCCGGCAGCTCACCGGGTACTGCCGACCGGGCGGTGCTGGCGGTCGCCGGCGGGATGTCGCTGGCGATCTGGCTCGCGGTGATCACCTGCGGCCGGATGATCGGTTACTGGTAGCGGCGTTACCGGCCGCGGCGCCGGCAACGCCGCGGCCCACCGGATAGCGGCTGCTTCAGTCGGAGTCGACCTCGCGCACGCACAGGGCCTGGCCGTCATCGAACAGGTGCACGGCATAGTAGGGCACGTCCTGGTCGAACATGTATCCCCAGCGGTACATGTCGACCGAACCGCCGATCTCGTCACTGTCCGGGCTTTCGCGCTGATCCAGTGTCGTGCTGCTCCACAGGCAGCAGGTGTCGATGGCCATCGGAGCCCGCATGCCGGTTTCGGCATCCGGGTCACGCATCGCCTCGAGTTCATCCATGGTCGGCAGGCGCCAGTCCGCGTGGCCTGCCAGTTCCAGGTTCTTGCAGTAGTCATCGGCATCGGGCCAGCGCAGATACTCACCGTTGCCGGTGCGCATCCACTCCAGGCGATCGATGACGACGGTTGCCGCCTGGTCTTCTTCGGCCAGGGCCGTGCCGGACAGCCCGCCGGCGGCAAGCAGCAGGAAGAAGGTCACGAGTCGGCAAGTGCGCAGGCTGGACATGGCGGGTTCCTCGACAGGTTGCGAGCTGCTTTACCGTACCATGCACCACAAGGCTTCGCGTCCATGCATGCTGCCAGCGTCCTCAGCGTCACCCGGCGAGCGGGTGCGCGCTATCGCACAGAGCATCGCCAGGGGGCCACGGGATCATCGTCATTGACCGGGTCACCCCGCCGTTTATCGACAATCACCAGGAGCAACCATGAATATCAGCCTGAGTCTCACGCCACTGGTCTCGCTGGTGGCCGGCATCCTGATCCTGATCATGCCGAAGCTGCTCAACTACATCGTTGCGGGCTACCTGATCATCGTTGGCGTGATCGGCGTGTTCAATCTGAACATCTGAGTCCGTGTCCCGGCCGGCACTGCCCGCGGGCCGCCCGTGCCCGGCCGCGGTGCTGTGCACGGGGGCGTTGATGACGGTCCAGCGCCGGCACGGGGGCCATCCGCCGCAGTCTGATCACGCCTGCGGCGGCCGCGGTGATCGATGTGATAGCATCCCGGCGTTCCATCGGCCGCGACCACAGGACAGGGACCGGCCCCCAGGGATTTCCCCGCGCATGAACTACTGCATCCAGTGCGGCTCGGAGGCCGTCGAGTTCCGCATCCCCGACGGCGACAACCGCCGGCGGCACGTGTGCTCGGACTGCGATTACATCCATTACGTGAACCCGCGCATGGTGGTCGGCTGCGTGCCCCGCTGGGAAGACCGCATCCTGCTCTGCCGGCGCGCGATAGAACCGCGGCTGGGCTACTGGACCCTGCCCGCCGGCTTCATGGAACTCGAGGAAACGCTCGAGGCCGCCGCCGCGCGCGAGACGCTCGAAGAGGCCTGCGCACGCGTGGCTATCGAAGACATGTTCGCGGTCGTCAACGTGACGCATGCCCACCAGGTGCACATCATGTTCCGCGCCGAACTGCTGGACCTCGACTACGCGGCCGGGCCCGAGAGTCTTGAGGTCGCACTGTTCCGCGAGGCGGAGGTGCCGTGGGACGAACTCGCGTTTCCGAGCATCACCTACAGTCTCGAGCGTTATTATAAGGACCTGGCGGACGACACACGCCGCCTGCACATCACCGAAGCGCCGCGCATGCGACTGGGCGGCACACGCAAGGCCAGCACCCGAGGGAGCGATTGATGACCTTTGTAGTGACCGAACCGTGCATCAAGTGCAAGTACACCGACTGCGTCGAGGTCTGCCCCGTCGACTGTTTCCACGAGGGTCCGAACTTCCTCGTCATCGACCCGGAAGAATGCATCGACTGCACGTTGTGTGAGCCGGAGTGCCCGGTCACGGCCATCTACTCGGAAGACGAAGTGCCCGCGGGCCAGGAACACTTCCTGGAACTCAACGCCGAGCTCTCACGCCAGTGGCCGGTGATCACCGAGATGAAGCCCGCCCCGGAAGACGCCAAGGACTGGGAAGACGTCAAGGACAAGCTCGAGCACCTCGAGCGCTAGCCACCCCTCCCCCGTCCGCGCCCGCTCAGCGCCCGCCGCGCAACCGCGCGAGCAGCGCCTCGGGTGGCAGGTAGCCGCCAAGGATCACGCCGCGGTCGGACACCACCGCGGGCGTGCCGCGGATGCCGACATCCTGGCCCAGCGCGTAATGGTCGGCCACCGGCGTCGACCCGCACGCTTCAGCGTCTACCGATTCGCCGGCCTTGGCGCGGGTCATCGCGTCCTGCCGGTCGCCGGCGCACCACACGTTGTCGGCCTTGTCCCACGATGACGAACCCGGCCCGCCCCGCGGGTAGAACAGGTAGCGCACGCCGATGCCGAGCTCGTTCAGCCGGTCGATCTCGCGGTGCATGCGCTGGCAGTAGCCGCAGTCGATGTCGGTGAACACCGTGACCCAGTGGCTCGGCGAATCGGGGGCGAACACCACCGCGTCGGCGGCCGCATCGCTCTCGATCAGCGCCAGGCGCATCGCGCGCTCGCGGTCTTCGGTGAGATTGGTGTCGGTGTCGAGGTCGATGAGCTGGCCGCGCAGCAGGTGGCGCCCGTCCTTGCTCACGTAGACGACGCTCGCGCCGATCGCGACCTCGTAGATGCCCGGCAACGGCGAGTCGCGCACGTCGGCAGGGTCCATGCCGGGGAAGAGCTCGGCGAAGTCTTCCGGCGACAACGCCTCGGGCGCCTCACCGGCGGTGACGTGAACGCTGCACAGCACCAGCGCGAGCAGCGCGCCGGCCGCAATGGGCCATCTGGTCATTCGTCTCGCTCCCTCGATTGACGCGGGCCCAATCCGGACACGCCCTGCTTCGACCGCCACCGCCCGGCGCGGTTCAGCACAGCCGCGAACGGCCGGGCCGCGCGATTCCAGGCGAAGGATAATACCGTTGCAGGCCCGCCGAATCAGCCGCGGGGGTGGTGGCGACCGTGCAGGTCCTTGAGCCGCTCGCGGGCGACGTGCGTGTAGATCTGCGTGGTCGAAAGGTCACTGTGCCCGAGCAGCAGCTGCACGACGCGCAGGTCCGCGCCGTGGTTCAGCAGGTGCGTCGCGAACGCGTGGCGCAGCGTATGCGGCGAGAGCTTCTTCTCTATGCCGGCGCGCGCGGCATAGCGCTTGATGATGTGCCAGAAGGCCTGGCGCGTCATCCGATCGCCGCGGCGGGTCGGGAACAGCGACTCGGTCTGGCGATCGAGCAGGATTTCCATGCGCGGGCCGTCGATGAAATCACGGATCCACTGCTGGGCCTCGTCGCCGAGCGGGATCAGGCGCTCGCGATCGCCCTTGCCGATGATGCGCAGTACGCCCTGGTTGAGATTGATCTGGCTGAGCCGCAGGCTGATCAGCTCCGAGACGCGTACGCCGGTCGCGTACAGCACCTCGAGCATCGTGCGGTCACGGTGGCCGAGCGGATCGCCGGTGTCGGGCGCCGACAGCAGCGCGTCGACCTCGGCCTCGGTCAGCGAATGCGGCAGCGAACGCCCGACCTTGGGCATCTCGATCTGCGCGGTCGGGTCGTGCGCGACCACGCCCTCGCGCACCAGGTAGCGGTAGAAGCGCCGGAAGCTCGAGAGCTGGCGTGCGCTCGAGCGCGGCTTCGCCCCCTGCTCGACCCGCCACGCGAGATAATCCAGCAGATCGGCGCGCGACGCGCCGACGAGCGCGACGCCGCGTTCGTCGAGCCGGCGCTTGAGCGCCAGCAGGTCGGCCTTGTAGGCGCCGAGGGTGTTCTCCGAAAGCCCGCGTTCCATCCAGATCGCGTCGAGAAACCGCTCGATCAGCGCCTGCGCAGCGCCTTCCGGGTCGGTAGTGTCGTCGACGTGTTGCAAGTTATTCTGCGACATTGTGTCCGGACGTGCCCGCGGCGCGCCCGGCATCGCGACGCGTCGAGTGTTGCAAGGGACGGGGTCCATCCAGGCGGCTCGCCTGGCCGGGCACCCCGGCTCGCGGTCGAGTATGGCGAGCCCCCCTGTTGGCAGGCGTGATCACGATCACATAAGCCCGCGACGGTTGACATAACGAGAATCCGGTCACAGAACGACCAACGGAAACCGGCACCAGTGCCGCTTCCTTTTGACATAAGGACGTCATGCGCGCAATCACCGTTCGCGCCGGCCGCGCGCTGTATGCGGCCTGGGGACTGGTCACGCTTTTCGTACTGTCGCTGCTGACGCTGACGCTGGTCACGTTCGTGCCCGGGCTGCGCGCCAGGCGCCGCGCGTGCCGCATGACCGCCCGGATGCTGTTTGCGCTGCTCGGCACGCCGCTGAGGGTCAACGGTGCCGGGCACCTCGCCAACGGACCCGCGGTCGTCGTCGCCAACCACGGCAGCTACCTCGACGGGCTGATCCTGCAGGGTGCGCTCCCCCCGACCTTCGCGTTCGTGATCAAGCAGGAGGTCCGCCGCGTCCCGCTGGCGCATTTCGTACTGCGGCGCATCGGCTCGGAGTTCGTCGATCGCCACAGCGCCGCGGGTCGGCTGCGCGACGCTCGCCGGCTGGTGCGCCGTGCGGCGCAACACGAATCGCTCGCGTTCTTCCCGGAGGGCAGTTTCGGCCCCGCACCCGGGCTGCAGGCGTTCAAGGCCGGCGCATTCACGTCGGCCGCACGCGCCGGCCTGCCGGTGGTCCCGGTCGTGATCCACGGCGCACGTTCGATGCTGCCTGCCGACCGCTGGTGGCTGGCACCGGGACGGATCGCGGTCGACATCCTGCCACCGGCGCGTCCCGAAACCGGCCGGCCCGAGGCCGACGCTGGCGCGCTGCGCCGACTCGCCCGCGAGGCGATCGCGGCCCGGTTGGCCGAACCCGATCTCGTCCCGGCGCCGGACCCGGTGCCAGTCCGGACCTCAGATGACTTGCCAGCCGGCTCCCGGTAGACTCCGGTTGTGCATTGCAGCATGACGGGCACGGACGCGCGCATGCGGCCTACAACAACGACAGGAGCAGGGACATGAGCGACGCGAACGTGGTCATCGTTGCGGCACGCCGCACCCCCATCGGCAGTTTCCAGGGCGAACTTTCCCGCGTGACCAGCCAGCAGCTTGGCAGCACGGCGATCCGCCAGGCGGTGGCCGACGCCGGCATCGCGCCGGAACAGATCAGCGAGGTGCTGATGGGCTGCGTGCTGCCGGCCGGCCTCGGCCAGGCACCGGCACGGCAGGCGGCACTTGCCGCCGGCATTCCCGATTCGGTGGGCTGTACGACGATCAACAAGGTCTGCGGCTCGGGCATGAAGACCGCGATGTTCGGCTTCGACCTGCTGCGCGCCGGTGGCGCCGACGTGATCGTCGCCGGCGGCATGGAGTCGATGTCGAACGCGCCCTACCTGCTCCCCAAGGCCCGCAAGGGTTACCGCATGGGGCACAACCAGGTGCTCGACCACATGTTCTTCGACGGGCTGCAGAACCCGTCGGACGGTAACATGATGGGCCATTTCGCCGAAGAAACGGTGCAGAAGTACGGCTTTACGCGCGAGGAGCAGGACGCGTTCGCAAAGGCCTCGGTACAGCGCTCCCGCGAGGCGATCGAGAGCGGCGCTTTCGACGACGAGATCGTGCCGGTGACGGTACGCGTGCGCCGCAAGGACAAGATCATCGAGCGCGACGAGGAACCGTTCAACCTCGAGGTCGACAAGATCCCCGAGCTCAAGCCCGCGTTTCGCAAGGACGGCACCGTCACCGCCGCAAGCTCGTCGGGCATTTCCGACGGCGCCGCGGCGCTGGTGCTGATGCGCGAGGACGAGGCCCGCGCCCGCGGGCTTGCGCCGCTGGCCCGTATCGTGGGGCACGCGTCCTATGCCGGCGCGCCGGAGTGGTTCACCACCGCACCGGCCGGCGCCGTGAATCGGCTTTTCGAGCGCACCGGCTGGCAGGCCGGCGACGTGGACCTCTACGAGATCAACGAGGCCTTCGCGTGCGTGGCGCTCGCCGCCATGCGTGACCTCGGGCTCGACCACGCGCGCGTCAACGTCAATGGCGGCTCGTGTGCGCTGGGCCACCCCATCGGCGCGACCGGGGCCCGCCTGATCGTGACGCTGACCCACGCGCTGCGCCGTCGCGGACTCGGTCGCGGGGTCGCGACGCTGTGCATCGGCGGCGGAGAATCGACCGCGATCGCGATCGAGGTGCTCTAACCAGGGTGTTGGAAAAATCGAGCGGGTTGATCGGCAAGCCAGGCCACTCTGCAGTTCAATGCCCCGGGACAGAGATCAGCACGATAGCGTGTGCAGTGCGAAGCACGGCTGTGATGCCGGCGCGGGTGTCAGGTCCGGCCGGTAACCACCCTCTCCAGCCGAAGCCCCATTACCCCGATCCGAAGACTGCAGTCTGATCATATCGCGTAGCGCAGTACGGCAGCCAGACTGGCCTCGCCTGGAATGTCGGCTTTGCGCACGCCTAGCAGGCGACCACCTGTGATCAGCGTGCGGCCGGCAATCTCGTCGACCACGCCATAGTTGTCGGCGCCGACCCCGTCGACCAGGGTCACTTCACCGGTCTGTTCGTCGACCCTACCGTGGATGACCTCGTCGATTGCAACCAGCAAGGTGTCCACAGCACCGAAGGTGGCGGCCCGGGCGGCCCGCGACAGATCGGTGGTGGCACGCCCGTCGGCCTCGCGCACGCGGAAGAGTTCATGGAATCGCGCAATCGAGTCGGCGTGTCGCTGATCAAGCATGGGCCGAGCGCGCTCGGCCAGTTCATGGGCGGGAACGCGCGCCGGACTGGTGACGATCGCTTGCTCGGTGAATTCCGGGTAGCTGTTGACCGAACGATAGATCGACAGCAGCGGCTCGGTGGCGGCCAGGATCAGGGGCTCGTGGCGACCGGCAAGCAGCGGACGCAGAGCGGCGTCGACCATGCGGCAATACTTGCGCAGGTGTACTTTCTGGCCCTCGCTGCCATGCAGCCGGCCCGACGAGTGCGAGCGGGTGTTGACCGTCCTCGTGCCGACTGCGGAGGCCGCATCCTTGGGCAAATTGGCGACTCTGAGGGTTTCAGCCGGCATATCGCTGAACACCTCGATGAGCCGTACCTCGTTCTCGGCGAGGGCCAGGACGAAGGCATGATGCGGCATGCTGATAGCGCGAATCAGCGGCTTCAGAAAGAAGCGGTCCGAAACCTCGACCACCGACTCCAGGTGGGTCGGAAGGCGATAGCTGCGATGGGAGTCGGGGGAGGCGAAGATGGCCAGGCTGTTGGCCTGGAAAGTCCAGAACTCTTCATCTTCGGTGACGTCCTCAAGCTGTTCGGTAACGGCCCAACGGGTCCGCTTGTCCACTCCGGCTTTTTCCAGCTGGACATCGGCTTCCTTGATCAGGTTAGCCAGGGTGATGCCGGCAGAGCCAATGTTCTGGGTCTGCGGTGTGGTCTTGATATAGATCGATACACTGGCCGGATTGCGCTCGGCAACCAGAGCCTGCAGCTCCGGCTGGGTCGGGGTGTCAACATGCAACATATGCGTGCAATTTCTCGTGTAGGTTCAATTCGGTGATCAGACCACGTGCCGCTGCACATGGCAATTGAATTTACCCTGCCTCTCGTCACGCGGATGCGGGCATCGGTCTGATGCCTCACCGGCCATCGTTGAAATCAACGAAACCGCCGTAAACACCCTACCGACAGGCCGACGAACGACCTAAACAACAGGTTGCAGTCAAGCTGCGCGCACAGCAGGCGATCAGTGCCGATGGAGTAGAACATTTCTGCGGCAGCAGCGCCCGGATCGTTTTCCCTGCGCAACAAGGCGCCGCTGCACGGACGTCGCTGAACAGCTCTTGCTGATGGATGCACGCACCGCGCATCGATCCCAACCCTATGCCCCGGCAGCCATCACATGCCGGAGTAGTTCGGCCCGCCACCGCCCTCCGGCGTGACCCAGGTGATGTTCTGCTCCGGGTCCTTGATGTCGCAGGTCTTGCAGTGGACGCAGTTCTGCGCGTTGATCTGGAAGCGCGGTTTGCCGTCCTCGCCGTCGACCACCTCGTACACGCCCGCCGGGCAGTATCGCTGCGCGGGTTCGTCATAGCGCGGCAGGTTCTCGCGTATGGGCAGCTCCGCGTCGGCGAGCACGAGGTGACAGGGCTGGTTTTCCTCGTGGTTCGTCGATGACAGGAACACCGACGACAGCTTGTCGAAGGTGAGCTTGCCGTCGGGCTTCGGGTAATCGGGCTTCGGCGCCCGGTCGGCCCGCACCAGCGACTCGTGGTCGGGTTCGCGGTTGTGCAGCGTGAACGGCATGCGCCCGCGGAACAGCGTCTGGTCGACGTAGATGAGGCTCGAGCCGAGAAAAGTGCCGAGCTTGTGCAGCGCCGGACTGAAGTTGCGGCCGCGGTAGAGCTCGTCCCAGACCCACGAGCCCCTGACGCGGTCGGTGTAACCGGTGAGCTCGGTGCCGCCCTCGTCACCGGCGGCGAGCGCCTCGTGGATCGCCTCGCCGGCCAGCGCGCCGGTCTTCAGCGCGGTGTGCGAGCCCTTGATCTTGGCACCGTTCAGGAAGCCGGCGTCGCAGCCGACGAGCATGCCGCCCGGGAACGTGAGCTTGGGCAGCGACTGGAAGCCGCCCTTGTTCAGCGCGCGCGCGCCGTAGCTGACGCGCTTGCCGCCCTCGAGCACCGCGCGGATTTTCGGGTGGGTCTTCCAGCGCTGGAACTCGTCGAACAGGCTGAGGTGGGGATTGCGGTAGTTCAGCGCGACTACGAGACCCAGGTAGACCAGGTTGTTTTCGGCGTGGTAGAGGAAGCCTCCGCCCTCGGTGCGGTTGTCGAGCGGCCAGCCGAGCGTGTGCACGACCTCGCCCTCGTTGTGCTGCGCGTCCGGGACCTCCCAGATTTCCTTGAAGCCCAGGCCGTAGTGCTGCGGGTCGGCGTCGGCGCTGAGATCGAAGCGCGCGATCAGCTCCTTGCCGAGATTGCCGCGACAGCCCTCGGCGAAGACGGTGTACTTCGCGCGCAGCTCGTAGCCGGGTTCGAAACTGTCCTTCGGATTGCCGTCGGCGCCGACGCCCATGTCGCCGGTGATCACGCCACGGACCTCGCCGTCATCGCCATAGATGACCTTCGACGCCGGGAAACCGGGGAAGATGTTGACCTCCAGCGCCTCGGCCTGCTCGCCGAGCCACTTGCACAGCGCGCCGAGGCTGATGATCCAGTTGCCGTCGTTGTGCATGCTCGACGGCACGAACGGCAGCGGCACACGGCGGCCCTTTTCGGGGCCCGTCAGCCACCAGAAGGTGTCGCCGGTGACCCGGGTCTTCACCGGCGCGCCGCGCTCGGCCCAGTCCGGAATCAGCTCGTCGAGCCCGCGCGGCTCCATGACCGCGCCCGAAAGGATGTGGGTGCCGATCTCCGAGCCCTTCTCGACGACCGCGACCTGCAGGTCTTCGCCGTGTTCGGCGCTGAGCTGGCGCAGGCGGATGGCTGTGGCCAGTCCGGCGGGCCCGCCGCCAACGACCACGACATCAAATTCCATCGATTCCCGTTCCACGTCCACGCTGTTCCCTCGCTGGTTGTGGCGCGCGTCCGGCGCGCGTCGTCGGTGTCGCCACCGGACGCGCCAAGCATCCGGTGGTGACCGCAAGCCACTGATCGCCGTCCGATTGTAGCACCCGGCCGCTTGGCCGCACGGGTGGCGGCGGAGTACCCTTGGCGCCCGCGTACACAACCGGAACCGCCATCACCATGACTGACGCCCGCCCGCTGTGGACCCCGTCGCCCGAGCGCGTCTCGGCCAGTCGCTGTGCCCGTTTCATCGGCTGGCTCAATGACCGCGAAGACCTCGCGCCCGCAACCGACGATTACGCGGCGCTGCACCGCTGGAGCATCGAGCAGCCGGCGCGCTTCTGGGCCGCGCTGTGGGACTGGTTCGAGATACGCGCCGACGCGCGTGGCGAACGCGTGCTGGTCGACGGCGAACGCATGCCCGGAGCGCGCTGGTTCCCCGATGCAAGGCTCAATTTCGCTGAGAACCTGCTCCGCCACGACGACGCGCGCGAGGCGCTGGTGTTCGTCGGCGAACAGGGCCACCGGCTGACGCTGACCTACGCGCAGCTGCGCACCGAGGTCGCGCGCGTCGCCGCCGGGCTCGCCGCCGCCGGCGTGGGGCCCGGTGACCGCGTCGCCGCATTCATGCCCAACCGCCCCGAGACGGTGGTCACGATGCTTGCGGCAACGAGCCTCGGCGCGGTGTTCTCCTCGTGTTCGCCCGACTTCGGCACAAGCGCGGTGCTCGACCGCTTCGGCCAGATCGCGCCCAAGGTGCTGGTCGCGTGCGACGGCTACTTCTACAACGGCAAGGCGATCGATTCGCTGCCGCGGGTGCGCGAGATCGTCGCCGGCCTGCCCGAGCTGGCCCAGCTCGTCGTCGTGCCGTACCTGCGCCCGCAACCGCCGCTGGCCGAGCTTGCCGGCGCGCGCGCGTGGGCCGACTTCGGCGATGCCGGCGCCACGCTTGCGTTCACGCCCACCGCGTTCGACCACCCCGTCTACATCCTGTATTCATCTGGCACCACCGGCGTGCCCAAGTGCATCGTGCACGGCGCCGGCGGGACGCTGCTGCAGCACCTCAAGGAACTCGTGCTGCACACCGACGTCGGTCGCGACGACACCGTGTTCTACTTCACGACCTGCGGGTGGATGATGTGGAACTGGCTCATCAGCACGCTCGCGACCGGCGCGCGCGTCGTGCTGTTCGACGGCTCGCCGTTCGCGCCCGGCCCGGAGACGCTGTGGCAGCTCGCGCACGACGAGCGCATCAGCGTGTTCGGTGCGAGCGCGAAGTACTTCGCCGCAGTCGAAAAGGCGGAGCTCGCGCCGCGCAAGCGCTTCGACCTGTCGTCGCTGCGCACGGTGCTGTCGACGGGATCCCCGCTGCTGCCGGCAAGCTATGACTTCATCTACCGCGACGTCTCGCCCGACGTGCAGCTCTCGTCGATCTCCGGCGGCACCGACATCGTGTCGTGCTTCGCACTCGGCACGCCGCTGAAGCCCGTGTATCGCGGCCAGCTCCAGTGCCTGGGGCTGGGAATGAACGTGCAGGTCTACGATGACGACGGCCACCCGCTGCCGCCGGGTCGTGCCGGCGAGCTCGTGTGCACGCAGCCGTTCCCGTCGATGCCGGTGTGCTTCTGGAACGACCCTGACGGGCGCCGCTACCACGACGCGTACTTCGCGCGCTTCGAGGGCACCTGGTGCCACGGCGACTGGGCCGAGCTCACGCCCGAGGGCGGCATGATCATCCACGGCCGCTCCGACGCCACGCTCAATCCCGGCGGCGTGCGCATCGGCACCGCCGAGATCTACCGCCAGGTCGAAAAACTGCCCGAGGTCGCCGAAAGCCTCGTCGTCGGCCAGGACTGGGATGGCGACCAGCGCGTGATCCTGTTCGTGCGGCTCAAGCCCGAGCGCGACCTCGACGATGCGCTGCTGCAGCGCATCCGCACGCAGATCCGCCAGCACACCACGCCGCGCCACGTGCCGGCACGGATCATCCAGGTGCCCGACATTCCGCGCACGATCAGCGGCAAGATCGTCGAGCTCGCGGTGCGCAACGTGATCCACGGCCGGCCGGTGAAGAACACCGACGCACTCGCGAACCCTGAGGCGCTCGAGCATTTCCGTGACCTGCCGGAGCTGTCGCGCTGAGTACGCGGCGCGCCCGCCCGCTGGCACGCTACAGCGAACTGCTCGCCAGCGGTGAACTCGGCGAGGACGCCGCACAGGCGCAGGCGATGGACAAGCTGGACGCGCTGTGGTCGCGCCTGCTCGCGAACCGACCGACGGGCGTGCGGGCATTGTGGCGGCGCGTGCAGCGCCGGCTCGGCCGGGTACCGCGGGCGACGCCTGAGCGCGGGCTGTACCTGTGGGGCGGTGTCGGGCGCGGCAAGACGATGCTGATGGACCTGTTCGCCAATGCGCTGCCGCCCGGCACGGGC
>PWYM01000061.1 GCA_003567855.1 Gammaproteobacteria bacterium
CAGCGCGGCGGGAATGCTCGAGCACGCCAGTGCGACGATCGCCATCGACACCCCCATCGTCGCCATGCCGGGGGTCGGCGCGAGCCGGGCGCCGAGTATGCCGGTGAGCAGCGTGACGGTGATCGAGCCGGAGCCGGCGAAAACCTGCGCCAGCGCGAGCAGGACGACGTTGCGCACCGGTTTACCGGCGCGCGGTCAGTCGTGGCCCGCGTGATCGGGGAGCGGCTCGCGCACCTCGAGGCGCGTGCCGAGGAATTCCTCCAGCGGCATGCGAAGCCCGGTTTCCCGGGCGATGTCGAACGCAACGTTCAGCGCCACGTCCTCGTGACGCACGAGATACGCGCCCCACAGCTGGCCGGCACGGAACGAGGACGCGCAGTGCAGCAGAAACGGACCGTCGTGGCGCGCGAGCACCTCGGCCAGCGTATCGACGGCTGCCGGGGTGAACGGATGGGCGTCGTTGCCGCGCAGCGGAATATGCACGTAAGTCATGCCGGAGGCCTCGATGGCCCCCGCGTAGTCGAAATCGAGTTCCGACATCTCCTCGGGCGTGCGCAGGTTCACCACCAGCCCGTAGCCTTCACCGGCGAGCCGCTCCAGCGTCTCGGGCTCGGGCTGCCCGGCCAGCAGCGCGTGGCCGCTGCGCCACGGGCCGTGGCTGTAGCCTTCGGCGTCGACCTTTTCGGCGCGCCAGTCATCGCTCCCGGCGTGGACCCCGCCAGCAAAGAGCACCAGTGACGCCGCGGCGGCGGCGAGCGCGGCGACGGACAGTTTCAGTTGGCGCATCATGGACACTCCGGTGGCCGGAAACAGTCCTGATGATAACAGCCGCAACGCGGCGTCATGCCCCGGAGTCGGCGCGCCCCGCGTCCGTACGGTGGCACAGCGACAGCCAGTAACCGATCATCTCGAGGTTGTGTGCATCGCTCTGGCGCTCGTTCCAGTAGCACGCCAGAATCTCGCTGTCGGCCTCGGGCAGCCAGCCATCCCGCGTAAGCGCAGGCAGCAGCTCTTCGATATCGCAGACCATACGGAAAACTCCATGCACCACAGGTTGGCCACCATTGCAGCGCGGCTCGATGAAATTCCCGTGACAGCGTCACTACGGGTCGGTGACAGCGTGCCGGCATGAGCGACGGTGACGACATCGGGCAACGCCCCGACACGTGGCTTGCCCATGCCGGCCGCGACCGTAGGCATACCGGCGGCGCGGTCAACGTGCCGCCTTATCGAAGCTCGACCGTGCTGTTTGAAAGTGTCGCCGAGTTCCGCGACTGGTCGGGCGGCGGCGACGCGTTTCGCTATGCGCGGCTCGGCACGCCCACGAGCCGGGCACTGGAAAGCGCCTATGCCGGCGTAGAGGGTGCCGCCGGCGCGGTGGTCACAGGCTCCGGGCTCGCCGCCGCGAGCGTCGCGCTCGACGCCTGCGTGGTGCCCGGCGACCACCTATTGATCAGCGAGGGCGCATACGAACCGACGATCAGCTTCGCGCGCGAAGTGCTGGGCCGGCGTGGTGTAGATGTCGAACTCTACCCGCCATGCATCGGCGCGGACATCGCCTCGCGGGTGACTGCGCGCACGCGCGTGGTGTTCACCGAGTCCCCGAGCTCGCTGACCTTTGAACTTCAGGACCTGCCCGCGATCGCGCGCGCGGCACGCAAGGCGGCAGGTGATGGCGGCGCGCTCGCGATCATCACCGACAACACGTGGGCGACCGGGCTGCTTTACCGCCCGCTCGAACTCGGCGCGGATGTCGTCGTACAGGCGGCAACCAAGTACATCGTCGGCCATTCGGACGCGATGCTCGGGCTGATCGCGTGCAGCGCCGATACGCTGCACCGCATCCGCCGGCACGCGCAGCTGCTCGGCATAAGCGCCGGACCGGACGACTGCTGGCTCGGTCTCAGGGGGCTGCGTACGCTGCGCCCGCGACTCGACCGCCACCAGGCCACCGGGCTCCGGCTCGCCGAATGGCTCGCGGCGCGCGCCGAAGTCACCGCGGTGCTGCACCCGGGGCTCGAATCGAGCCCCGACCACGCGCTGTGGCGGCGCGACTTTGGCGGCGCGTCGGGTCTGTTCGGCTTCAGGCTGGACCCGCGCTTCGATGACGACGCGGTGTGCCGCATGCTCGACGATATGCGCCTGTTCGGCATGGGCTTCAGTTTCGGCGCATTCGAGTCGCTGCTGATCCCGGTGCAGCTGCCTAAGTGGCGTGGGGCGCAGCCGCCGGGCGCGCTGCTGCGGCTGCACGCCGGGCTCGAGGACCCGGCTGATCTCATCGCCGACCTCGAGGCCGGGCTGCAGCGACTGCATCGCTGAACGCGGGCCATCGCTGGCATAATCACGGCTCGTGCGCAGGGAGCCGTTTGTGGACGACCGTCAACGCCAGTTCTGGAACGAGGCACGTGCCGCCTGCGAGCCGCCGCTGCGTGACGCGCCCGATGCGATCCGCACGCTCGGCAATTCGCAGCCGCTGAGCAAGACGCTCGTGGATCTCGTCCTGCGCGGCGAGAAAACGGGCACCTTCTCGCTGCCGTTGGATTTCAAAGCGGGCTCCGAACCCGCGGCGGGGCACGAGGTGCTGCTCTGCGACCACGACGGCGCGCCGCACGCGGTACTCGTACTCGACCAGGTCACCACGCGCACGTTCGGCGACATCTCCACGGACGACATCGCCTGCGAGGGCCCCGGACTGCGCGACCTCGACCGCTGGCGCGAGTTGCACTGGGCCTACTGGCAGTCGGTGCTCGCGCCGCACGGGCGCCAGCCGTCGATGGACATGCCCGTGATCTGCCAGCGGTTCAGCGTCCGCTACCCGATCCAACGCTGACGGCCAGCCGCCGTCCGCCGCCGCGACCGTTGATCCACCACCCTCCCAGCCACTGGTTGGTGCTCTGCCTGCTCGTACTGTGCTGGGGCAGCGCGTTCCTGATGGTGGTCATTGCCCTGCCCGGCTTCACGCCGATGCAGATCGTCACCGGACGCATCGTCACCGCGGCGCTGGTACTGGCGTTGATCAGCCTGTGGCTCGCACGGGGCGTGGCGCGCGACCCGCGCCACTGGCTGTACTTCCTCGCGATGGGGCTGCTCGGCAACTGCATGCCGTTCCTGCTCATAGCCTGGGGGCAGCAGCATGTACCGTCGGGCGAGGCCGGCATCGTGATGGCGATGGTGCCCCTGATGGTGCTCATACTTGGGCACTTCCTGCTGCCGGGCGAGCGGTTGCATCCGCGCCGCGTCATCGGCTTCGTGCTGGGGTTCGCCGGCGTCGTCGTATTGATGGGACCGCAGCACCTGGCCACCCTGGTCCGCAGCGAGGATCAGCTCGCGCGCCTCGCGCTGGTCGCGGCAACCGCCTGCTACGGCACCGCGACGGTCATCGCGCAGCTGCAGCCGAACCGTGACCTCTACCAGACCTCGGTCGGGACGCTGCTGATGGGCAGCGTCGTCATGCTCGTGTTCCTGGGTCTGGCCGGTGAGTTCGCCCCGGTCCGGGCACCCCAGGGCGCGGCGATCGCGGCCGTGCTCGGCCTCGGACTGCTGTCGACGGCGGTGGCCACACTCAGCTACTTCTGGCTCGCCGCCCGGGCCGGCGCCGGCTTCCTGTCACTGAGCAACTACCTGGTCCCGCTGGTCGCGGTCGCACTCGGCGCGCTGTTCGCAGGCGAACGCCTGCCAGCGAACGCGTGGATGGCACTGGTGCTGGTCATGGCCGGACTGGCGCTCGGTCAGCGCACGGGCTTCCGGTCGCAGGTCGGCCCCTGACGCCCGCAACGCGCCCGGTCGCAAGCGCGCGCCACGGCGACCAGCGACTGCACCAGCCGCTGCGCGGACACCGGCTGCTCTAGCACCTCGGCTGCACCCATCCGGACCGCCGCGACCGCGGCATCGACGTCGTCCGACTCGACGATGACGACCACCGGCAGGCCGGGATCGTGGCGCTGCAGTGCATGCATCAGTTCGAGCCCGCTCATCCCGGGGAGCGCGGCGCTGACCGCCATGCAGCCGGGCCGCGCGTCCCCCGTCGCGGCAAACAGCGCCTCGGCGCTGTCAAAACCATGCAGTCTCGCGCCAGCGGCGAGAAACAGCGGCCTGAGCTGCTCATGCAGGGCCGGATCGTCCGCCACCAGGCAGACTTCGAGTTCAGTGGGTATGCGCATCGCGTCAGGCGGCCAGCGCCGGGGCCTCCACGGGTTCGATTCGATTCACGATCGCAGTGTCGAATCAAACCCCCGACGCGCAAATACGGGAATATACGGGGCACCGCGGCGGCGCCCCGCACGGCTCAGGCCTCGCCGAGCGCCTCCAGCCGGCTCATCATGCGCACCAGCTGGGCCAGTGAGCGCGCCTGCATCTTCTCCATGACCCGGGCGCGGTGGATTTCCACCGTGCGCTGGCTGACATCGAGGTCCATCGCGATGACCTTGTTCGCCTGTCCCTGCACGACGCGCGCCAGCACCTGGCGTTCGCGGGGTGTCAGCGACTCGACCCGAGAGCTGATCTCCTCGCGCTGCAGCTCGCCCTCGTGGTTGGCCTGCTCGTGCTGCAGGCCTTCATGGATGCGGTCGAGCAGCTCCTGGTCACGGAACGGCTTCTGCACGAAGTCCAGCGCGCCGGCCTTCATCGCGTCCACGGCCATCGGCACGTCGCCGTGTCCGGTGATGAAGATGACCGGCAGCCGTGAACCGCGCGACTGCAGCACCTCCTGCATCTCGAGGCCACTCATGCCGGGCATGCGGATGTCGGCAACGAGGCAGCCGCGCAGCCCCGAGTCCCAGGCGGCGATGAACTCGTCGCCGCTCGCGTACACCTGGACCGGGAGGCCCACGGATCGCATCAGCATGCGCAACGAGTCGCGCACCGCCTCGTCATCGTCGACCACGTACACGGTCGGCTCGCTCATTGCATCTCTCCCTTGGCACTCATTCGTCGAAGGCGGCTGGCAGCGTGAAGTGAAAGACCGCGCCGCCGGCGGGGTTGGCGTGGAAGTCGAGGTGACCGCCATGCGCCTGCACGATGGTGCGGCTCAGCGACAGGCCCACACCCAGGCCGCCGGGTTTGCTGCTGACGAACGGGTGGAACACCTGAGTAGAGATCTCCCCGTCCACGCCGGGACCATGGTCCGTGACACTGACTTCCACGCTGCCGTCGGCAAGCTGGCGGGTCGATACGATCACGCCGCGATTGCGATTGGCGCAGGCGGCCATGGCGTCGACGCCGTTGCGGATGAGGTTCAGCAGCACCTGCTGGATTTCCACCGCGTTGCCGTTTACCGCAGGCAGTTCGTCCGCGTACTCGACCTGCAGCGGCACGTCATTCGATCGCGCATCGAGCTCGGCAAGCACCATGATCTCACTGATCAGTGCGTTGCAGTCCAGACGCGCGCGGCCGCTCGATTGCGTGCGCAGAAATCCACGAAGGCGACGGATGACTTCGCCGGCGCGATACGCCTGGTCACTGATCTTGCGGCAGATGAGTCGGAACTCCTCGGCACGCTCGTCATCGACCGGCGACTCGAGCATGCGGCCGGCGGCCTGCGCATAGGTGGTGATCGCCGACAGCGGCTGGTTGATCTCGTGCGCCAGCCCGGCGGCCATTTCACCCATCGTGCTGAAGCGTCCGACGCGTGACAACCTGTCCTGGAGCTCGCGCGTCTCCTGCTCGGCGCGCTTGCGCGCGGAGACGTCGCGGATGATGCCGACGAAGCGCGGCGGGCCGGGCGCGTCGACCTGGCCGACCGCAAGCTCGATGGGGAAGACTTCGCCGTCGCGGTTGAGGCCCTCGACCTCGCGCCCAATGCCGATAATGCGCCGCTCGCCGGTGCGCAGGTAGCGGCTCATGTACTGGCCATGCTGCGAGCGGTAAGGCTCGGGCATCAGCGCCGCGACGTCGCGGCCCAGCATCTCGGCCTCGGAGAAACCGAAGATACGCTCGGCCGCGGCATTGAACGCGAGGATGCGGCCATCGCGGTCGATCAGGATGATTGCGTCGACTGCCGCCTGCAGCAGCGCGCGGAAGTTCGCCTCGCCCGACGCCTGCGCAAGCGGGCGGGCTGTATCGTGTTCGCTCTGCTCGGACCTTGCCATCAGACCGCCGGTAGGTAGATTCCACGGCGCAGACGATCACGCCAATCTGCTGTAATGTGTTCTTGGGTCACCTTGACCCAAGGGGCCAAGATTATAGACGGTTCGCCGCCGCGGCACCCGGCTGCCGGCGCCTGTCAACCTGTGAAGGAGCGCACCATGAACGCCGATCCCAATCGCCTGCTCGTCGTCGTTGATCCAACGGCGGAAGCACAGCCTGCAGTGCAGCGTGCCGCATGGCTGGCACCGCAGCTCGACGCGAAGGTGGAGCTGTTCATCTGCTACTACGATGCATACGTCGCAGGCGAGCGCTTCTACGACTCGCCGGGGCTCGTACAGACGCGGCGCGACATCCTCGACACGCTCGGTGCGCGGCTGGAATCGCTCGCCGACCCGTTGCGCAAGGCGGGCCTCGAGGTCGGCACCGACCTGCGCTGGGACAAGCCGCTGCACGAAGGCATCGTGCGCAAGGCGCTCGACTGCGGCGCCACGATGGTGCTGAAGGACACCCACCATCATCACGCGCTCAAGCGAAGCGTATTCAGCAATACCGACTGGAACCTGCTGCGCACCTGCCCCGTGCCGCTGTGGCTGGTGAAACCGCGCAACATTGCCGGCAAGCTCACGATCGCCGCCGCGGTCGATCCGCTGAACACCCACGGCAAGCCCGCGACGCTGGACCAGGCGATCCTGGCGATCGGCCGCAACCTGCAGTCGGCCACCGGCGGCGACCTGCACGTCATCCACAGTTTCGACCCGATGCCGGCCATCGCCGGTGCCGCACCCGGTGTCGCGACGCCGATCAGCGTGCCTGCCGACGACATCAGCGAGGAACTCGAGCGCCATCACAAGAAGGCACTCGACGCGCTGATCTACGGCCAGGATGTGGACGACGCGCACGTCCACCTGCTGCGCGGTCCGGCGCGGCAGGTCGTCCCCGACTACGCGACTGAGGCGGGCGTGGACGTGATGGTGATGGGTTCGGTCGCACGCGGGGCGCTGCGCCGCGCATTCCTCGGGAGCACCGCCGAGCAGGTGCTTGACCAGCTGCCGTGCGACGTCCTGGCGATCAAGCCCGAAGGCTTCGAGACGCCCGTGAGCCGCGAGGAGCGCGCCGACGGCTGAAGGCCAAGGCCGACGCGCCGTGCATCCGCCCGCTGCCCGGCAACGTACCGGGCAGCATGGCACACGCTGAAGCACGGCCGGGCGCTCTGCGCCTGATGTCCTTCGACGCACCCGTCGAAGCCCTCGTCGTCGGCGCAAGCCGGGGCATAGGCGCAGAATTCGTCCGCCAGCTCGCCAGCAGCCCCGATGTGAAACGCGTCTGGGCCGCGTCGCGCAGGCCGGATCCGGCCCCATCCCCCGACGGGCGCGTGCACCCGCTCGAACTCGACGTCTGCGACGCGCAATCCGTCGAGCGCGCCGCGGCCGGGGTCGGCGCGGCCGGGGCGACGCTGCAGCTCGTGATCAACTGCGCCGGCGTGCTGCACGACGGCGAACGCATGCGGCCCGAGCGCCGGCTCGCCGACGTGGACCCGGACGCGATGCTGCAGGCCTACCGGGTGAACGCGCTGGGTCCGCTGCTGGTGGCCAGGCATTTCGCCGCTCACCTGCCCCGACGCGAGCGCGCAATTTTCGCGTCGCTGTCAGCACGCGTCGGCAGTATCGGCGACAACCGTCACGGCGGCTGGTACGCGTACCGCGCGTCGAAGGCCGCGCAGAACATGATCACCCGCAACCTCGCCATCGAACTGCCGCGCCGGCATCGCGGTGTCGTGTGCATCGCGCTGCATCCCGGCACCGTCGACACCAACCTCTCGGCGCCATTCCAGCGCAACGTGCCCGAGGGTCAGCTGTTCACGTGCGAACGCGCGGTCCGGCAGATGCTCGGGCACATCGATGCTGCCGGACGCGACGACCAGGGCCGGTTCATCGCCTGGGATGGGCAGACGATCCCCTGGTAGGTCGCCGCCACGCGCCCCCGCTGCACCATGCTGCGACGCACAACACCAGTGTGGTGCAGCCTGCCGGCCGACCTGCACCACCGCGGCGCAAAGGTGCGGCGGAATGACGTTCACAGCCATCAGACCTGGCCACTGAAATCAAATTCAATCAGTAACTTAAACAATCTGTCATGCTTCTTGCATAGCATCTGCCCAGGTTTGTTGGGCCATGCTTGCCGGGAGATATGCACGATGATCAAAGCCACACTGTCGAGTGACCTCCCGCCAGCGTCGGCGCCGGTCAACGGCGCCGCACCGCCGCGCGGCGAAGAAGACGAATGCCTGTTCATCAAGGGTTACGTGGTACCCCACGAACTGGTCCCTGCGCAGGCCGACCCATGGTCGGGCGTGTCGCTGCTCGACAGCATCACGCGCAGCTGAAAGCCGCGCGCACGGACTTCCGCAGACTTACGTTCCTCGGGACTCGCAGGCGGGATTGCCTGCAGGCGGCCTGATGGGCCGCCGTTTTTTTGAGGCCTAGATGGCCTGCTCGTCGGTTTCGCCGGTGCGAATGCGCACCACCTGTTCGAGCGCGACGACGAAGATCTTGCCGTCGCCGACCTTGCCGGTGCGCGCGGAGTCGACGATCGCCTCTATCGCGCGCTCGACCATGTCATCGGCCACCGCGAGTTCGATCTTCACCTTGGGGAGAAAGTCGACCACGTACTCGGCGCCACGGTAGAGCTCGGTATGCCCGCGCTGGCGGCCGAACCCCTTGACCTCGGTGACCGTCATGCCCTGGACCCCGACTTCGGCCAGCGCATTGCGCACGTCGTCGAGTCGGAAGGGCTTGATGACCGCAGTGATCAGCTTCATGTTGGCTCCCGGCAAGGTCCGCGCCGCGCAACGGCGGCTTTCTGCCCGGCGATGATAACATCCGCCCGCCAGTGACCATGCCGTGCCGCCCGGGAGGCGCGACCGCGCGATGCACACGCTGCTGATCGTCTACCACTCGCAGTCCGGCACCACCGAGGCGATGGCCGAGGCCGTGATCGCCGGCGCCCGTGGCCCGGAAGTCGACGGCGTGGACGTGCAGGTGCGCTCACCACTGGAGGTCTCGGCTGACGAGGTGCGCGTCGCCAGCGGCATCATCCTCGGCACGCCGGAGAATTTCGGCTACATGAGTGGTGCGCTGAAGTACTTCTTCGACCACGTGTATTACCCCTGCCTCGAGCACACCGAGGCCCTGCCGTACGCGCTGTTCGTGCGCGCCGGCAATGACGGCACCGGCGCCGTCAGCAGCGTGCAGCGCATCGTCGCCGGATTGCAATGGAAAGCCGTGCAGCCCCCCCTCGTCGTCGCCGGCGAGGCCGACCCTGAAGACTACCTGCCGCGCTGCCGCGAGCTCGGCCTGACGATGGCCGCCGGCCTTGAAGCGGGCGTATTCTGAGCCTGCGCGGGACAGCGCCTACTGGCGATAGACCCACTCGAGCACGGCGTCCTGGATCTCCTCGCCGGGCCCGCGATGCGCGTCCGGCGCATTGATGAACGCCACGACCAGCCAGTCGCGCCCGCTCGCGGCCTTCACGTAACCGGCCACTGCCGCGACGTCGTTGAGCCGGCCTGTCTTGAGGTGCATGCGCCCCGCCTGGCTCGAATTCGCGAAACGCCGGCGCATCGTGCCGTCGAGGCCGGCCAGCGACATCGACGACTGGAACTCCGGCAGGAATGGACTCCGGCGTGCCGCCAGCAGCATCTCGGCCATGGTGCGTGCACTGATGCGCACATCCCGCGAGAGGCCCGCGGCGTTGTCGAGCACGAGGCCATCGGTCGTCACACCCTGGTCCTCGAGCAGCATGCGGATCGCCTCGTTGCCGTTCGCGGTCGTCGCCGGTGTGCCGAACACCTTCGCGCCGAGTTCGAGCTTGAGGTGGCGCGTCATCACGTTGTTCGAGTACTTGTTGACGAGGCGCACCAGCTCGCCGAGCGGGCGTGAATAGTGGGTCATCACGAGCAGCGCATCGTCGGGCAGCTCGGCATGGCGCCAGCCGCCGTCGTGGCGTCCACCGAGCGACGCCCAATGCTGCTGGAAAAGCCCGAACGCGTAAGTCTCCGGCTGCAGCACGGTGCGCGTCATCTCGTGGTAGCTGCAGCCATTCGGGAACTCGCCGTCGAGCTGCACGCGGTCACGCTGCCCGTCGCCGAGTACCGCCAGCGCGACCCCCCGCTGGTAGCCGCCGCAACGCGGGCCACCCAGGCGCAGGCGGTTGTCGAGCTCGAGGTTCGGCAGCTGCGGATCCTGCGTGACGTGCACGCGCCCGCCGGCGCCGGGCTCGAAACCGAACCGCACCGCGTTGAAGTTCACGAGCAGCGGATGCGGCCGTTGGTTATAGACGCGGTCGGGCCGGCCGTCGAACGCACCCGGGTCTTCGGGCTCCAGCGCGTAGTGCGACACGTCGAACAGCAGGTCGCCGCGAATGCGCGTCAGCCCGCGGCGGCGCAGCTCGCGCCACAGCTTCCAGTACTCCTCGATGACGAGAAACGGGTCGCCGTAGCCCTTCACCAGCAGGTCGCCGTCGAGTACGCCGCGTTCCAGCTCGCCCAGCGCGTAGACCTCGGTTTTCCACCGGTAGGCGGGGTTCAGGATCTCCAGCGCCGCATAGCTCGTGACGAGCTTCATTGCCGATGCCGGATTGCGTGGCACGTCGACGTTGACCGCGATGGCCGGCGCGTCGGCGTCGAGCGGCTGCGCCCACACGCTGACCGCCGCGGTGGGCACATCGAGCCCGTCGAGGACCCGCTGGATCTCCGCGGGCAGGCCCTGCGCGTGGACCCGTGGCGACAGCACCGCCACGAGCACGACGACGACCAGCAGCAAGCGCAGCGGCCGATTCATGGTGGTACCCCTACTGGATGCGATCCAGGCCTTCCCGGATCTCGGCGATCACGCGCGCGGCATGGGGATCCGACTGGATCGACTCCCAGTACGCGGTGAGCTTGTCGCGCATCTTCAGAGGTTTTTCGAGGCCGAAGCCGGGCATGAACACCTGCACGAACAGCAGCACCGGCACCGCGGCACAGTCGGCCGTACTCAGCCTGTTACCGACCGCGTAACCCTTGTCGCCGAAGTAGTAATCGAGCCACCACAACCCGTGTTCGATCTTCGCAACCTGGCGCTTGATCAGCTCCTGATCGGGCTTCTGCGCGCGCAGCTGCGTGAACAGCGGCACCATCGGCTCCATGATGTACAGGTCGATGATGCGCGCCAGCAGCCGTGCACGCGAGCGATGCAGCGGCTTCTCCGGCCGCAGCGGCTTGTCCGGAAAATGGTCCTCGAGGAACTCGAGGATGGTTTCCGATTCCGGAATGACGCCCTCGCCGGTATCCAGCGACGGCACCTTGCCAAGCGGATTGATCGCCGAGTAGTCGTTGGACTTCACGCCGCCGGGCGGGTCCACGATCTCGACCGGCAGATCCTTGGCGTAGATCATCATGCGGCAGCGCGCCGCGAACGGCGAGATGGGCAGGCTGTAGAGCTTCATCGAGCATTCCTTGCAAAAGCAGCCGGTTATCCGCTTATGTTAGGTGACGAAGCACCTCGGGCGCCAGCGCGGCGCGCAGCTATACTGCGCCGATGCGCATCGACATCATCTCCGACGTGGTCTGTCCGTGGTGCCTGGTCGGCAGGCGCCACCTCGCGCAGGCGCTGGCCGCACGGCCCGGGCTCGACCCCGACATCCGCTGGCACCCGTTCGAACTCAACCCCGAGATCCCGGAGGCCGGGCTCGACCGCGAAACCTACTGGCGCGAGAAATTCGGGGACCCGGCGCGGCTCGCGGCGATGCTCTCGCGCCTGCTCGAGGCCGGTGCCGGGCTCGGTATCGACTTCGACTTCGAGGCGATCCGTGTACAGCCCAATACCCGGCGTGCCCACGAACTCATGCACGTCGCGACGCTGCATGGCCGCGCCGATGCGGTTGCCGACGCGCTGTTCCGGGCATTTTTCGAACAGGGACGCGACCTGTCGCGCCTGGAGACGCTGGCCGCGATCGCCGGCGAGGCCGGCCTGGATGCGGGCGAGGCCGAAGCCGCGCTGCGCGAACGCCGCTATGAACTCGTCGTCGACGCCGCGCTGGCCGAAGTGCGCCGTCTCGGCGTGTCGGGCGTACCCACCTTCGTGTTCGACGGGCGCCATGCCCTGACGGGCGCCCAGCCTCCGGACGTCATCGGCGAGGTGCTCGACCACCTCGCCACCGGCGAAGCCAGCGACTGACCGGCCACACCGGCGCCGCGCAGCCAGCGGCCGTGAGGCCTCACAGGTGTTCGCGCACGGCGACGAGGAACTCGTCGGCCGACTTCAGGCCCTGGATCATCGTCGCGACGTTGCCTTCCCGGTCGAGGATGTAGGTCGTCGGCATGATCTCGTTCCAGGCCGGGTCGATGACCGCGGCGGCATCATGCATTTCCGACGCGGTGCGCAGGTAGGTGGTGAAGCCCTCGAAATGCCGGTCAATGAACGACTGGATCATCGCCGCGCCGGTGTAGGGGTCGTCCATGGACAGCGCGACGAACGCGAATTCCTCGTCGGCGAGCGTGGACTCGACCTCCATCAGCGCGGGGATCTCGCGCAGGCACGGCGCGCACCAGGTGGCCCAGAAATTGACGAGCACGACCTTGCCCTCGTGGCCGGAGAGGACCGCCTCGAACTCGTCGGAGGACACTGGGGTGACGGCCGGCGTGTCATCGGCGACGGCAAGTGGTGCGACGCACATCAGCGCGGCGACTAGTATCAGCGGTAAACGACGCATGATGCGGGGACTCCGTCAGTGGGCATGAGTATGTGAAGCGTGGTCGCCGGCGGCGCGGGCCTCGAGCGCCCAGGCGCGGCCGTCCTGCTGCCAGCCGAGCAACAGCCGCCCGTCATCGGTGGCCGCGGCCACCGGGAAGCCGGCCTGCCCGGTGCCCGGACCCGGCACCTCGACCAGGTCACCGAGCGTATCACCGCCGTCGGTGGACGTACGCAGGAACAGCCGCCGACCCTCGTCGGTACGCGCGTGCCAGACGACCCACGTGACACCGCCACCGGTGGCCACGACCGGCGCATCCGACAGGCTGGCCTCCGGGTGCAGCGCACGCGGTGCGCTGAACGTCTCGCCGCCGTCGGTCGAATGCGTGAAATAGGCGCCCGGCGGCTGCTCCACCGCTGAATACCACGCGGTGTAGATCCGGTCACCGTCGGCGGCGACCGCGGTGGGCTTCAGCGGACAGCCGTTGATCTGCCAGCGCTCGGCGTTGAGGCGCACGGGCTCGCCCCAGGTGTGTCCGCCATCGGTCGACGCACGCAAGAGGTTGTCACGATAGTTTTCTTCGGTGACGCCGCGCAGGCCGAGCAGCACGGTGTCGCCGTCGTGGGTGAACGCGGCGGTGGTCTGGCAGCAGGGGCACACGCCGGAGCCCATGACCTCGAAATCGTCACCGAAGCTGTGGCCGTCGTCGTTGGAGATCGCGCTCCAGATCGCCGCGCTGCTGCCGTCCTCGGCCATGCCGCGGGTGTCGATCCACCACGCATGCACTCGCCCGTCGGGGGCGACGCCTAGCGTGCCGAACACGTGCGCGGCCGAGAACCCGCCGTGCACGATCTCGCTGCGGTCTTCCTCTGCCGGCGTGTTCAGCGTGCGCGGCGGCTCGAAGCGGGTGCCGTCATCGGAGCGCACGTAGCGCGCGACCAGCGCGGTGCCACCGCTGTCCTGGTCGGCGTTAGCTGGATACATGATATGGACCGAACCCGAAGGCGCGACCTGCACGCGCGGACGGCTCACCGAGAACCCCCACACTTCGCCGGGTTCGCGATTGACCTGCACCGGGGCGTCGAAGCGCAGCGTATCGCGCGCGCTGCGCGTGTAGAACAGATCATCGCGCGCGTGGTGACGATCGTGGCCGGCGCCGTGGTGGCCCTCGTGCGCACCGTTGTCGGCGGCACCCTTGTCGACCCAGACCATGTGCAGACGTCCGTCGGTGTCGAGTGCGACCTCTACAGCCTCGGCCTTGCGGTCGGCCGGGCTGACCGCGACCGGCTCGGAGAACTCGACCGGCGCCGCCGCGACGGCGGCTGCGGCCAGCAGGGCAAGCGGCGCGGCCGCCAGAGATACCCATGAACGATTACAACCCACCATCACACGCCGCCTCCTGAAAACCGCGCTACGTCCGCGAGCGTTCGCGGACCGTATCCTGCACCGGCTATCAATATACCGTGGAGGCGCGCCCGGCGCACTGGGCCGAGCGCTTTATTTTCAGAGACTTACAACGTGCGGTTGTAGATAGCGACGAGCGCTGGCGCGGCCGTCAGGTGCGGCGGGCGAGAAAGGCGGGCGGCTCGGCCTCGGCGACCTCGGCGCCGCCTTCGACGACGCGGAAGCGCTCCGCGGAAGGGTCGGCGCGAAGCAGCGTGACGAGCATGCCGACGATGCTTGCCGCGTATTCGTCAGCCTGTTGCGGCGACATCTTGCGCACCGTGGCCTCGACGGCGGTCTCGCCGCAGACCGGCCGATGCTGGTGCAACGCCTCGCGCAAACGATTGAATTCCTCGCGGATTTCCTCGGGCAGCTCCTGGCGCTCGAGTTCCTGCAGGTGGCGGGCGTAGGCCTCGGCGAGACGAACCTTGACGGGCCCCTCGGTGACCAGGACCGCCACGGCGGACTGCAGGTGGTGGCAGAGCTGCGGCATGCGAAAACCCTCAGTAGCTGTGGCGTGAAAGCGTCACGCTGAGTCGATCCACGAAACGGAATCCTGCTTTTTCAATTGCTTGTGCAATGTCCGGCCCGTTGGTCCACGGGCACGCCGCTCACGCTCAAGCATTTGTTTTTCAAAGCGATAGCGACCGTTCGATTTAACGCCCATAAGGAGCGTTGTGCAAGTCCCCCGGTGCGGGCGTTTTTTTCACCCGGCGCGACCAAACCCGGGGCGGCGCCAGCGGTCCTACCCGACAGGCAGAACACGAATCGAGGCATCGACCATGACAAGCCGCCATGTGGCACCCACGCTCGCCACAGCAGTAGCGCTGCTCGCCGGGTGCGCCAGCCCCGGCGATCGCGAGCCCGCCCGTGACCACGGAATCAGCACCGACTGGGTGCGCATCGACCAGGTCAGCGACTTCCGGGCGCTCGACAACCGGAACCTCGTGCTCTATGCGCCGTCGCGCCGGCAGGCCTACCACGTCGAGCTGGTTCCGGCGTGTCACGGGCTGCGCTTCGCCGACCGGATCGCACTGCGCGGGCGCCAGGGACGGATCGGCGGCTTCGCCGGCGATGCGGTGCTGATCGAGCGCGGCGGCAGTCCGGAGCGCTGCCCGATCAGCAGCGTGCGCCGCCTCGACGAGGCCGGGCTGGAGGAGCTGCTGATCCGCCATGACCAGCGCGACGGCGACGAGCCGGCGGCCGATGAAACCGAGGTCGAGATCCCGCGACGCGAGGACGACGACTGAACGCTAACCGACCCGCAGCGCCAGCAGTGGCAGGCCGTCGATGCCGCATTCGATGCAGTCGCCCGGCGCCAGCGCCGCGACGCCGGCCGGCGTGCCGGTAAACACGAGATCGCCGGGCGCGAGCCTGAACAGCTGCGACAGCGCCGCCAGCAGCTCGGGCACCGGCCAGGTCAGCGCGGCGAGCGTCGCCTGCTGGCGCCGCTCGCCGTTGACGTCCAGCCAGATGCCGGCGTCGGCCGCGGGCCGGCCGACGGTGACCGGCAGCACACTGCCCACCGGCGCGCTGTGATCGAAACCCTTGGCCGTATCCCACGGCCGCGCCTGGCGCTTGGCTTCGGCCTGCAGGTCGCGCCGCGTGAGGTCCACACCCACCGCGTGGCCCCAGACCAGCGATGCCGCCGCGTCCGGCGTCAGCGCCTCGCCATGCCCGCCGAGCGCCACCACGAGCTCGACCTCGTGGTGAAGCGCACGCGTCGACGATGGCCACGCGATTGCACCGCCACCCGGGACGACCGCATCCGGCGGCTTGGCGAAGAAAAACGGCGCCTCGCGCGCCGGATCGTGTCCCATCTCGCGCGCGTGCGCCGCGTAGTTGCGGCCCACGCAGTAGATTCGCCGCACCGGAAACCGTGCGTTGGTCCCCTCGACGTGCAGCGCCGGGCGCGGTGGCGGGGTGATCACCCAGTTCATGGCCGACGATGATGCCAGACGCCCCGCCGGCGCTGTTAACATTGCCGGCTATTCGATCGCCGCAGCACGCGCCGCAGCCGCCGTGCCGGCAAGGAACCGCAATGCTTCTCCATGCCATCCCCATCCCCGATGCCGGCTGAGCGCGCGCGCGTGCCGGACGACGCGGCGGTCGTTATTCGCGGCCTGAACAAGACCTACGCATCGGGGTTCCGCGCACTGCACGCCGTGGATCTCGACATCCGCCGTGGCGAAATCTTCGCGCTGCTGGGCCCGAACGGCGCCGGCAAGACGACGCTGATCAGCATCGTCTGCGGCATCGTCCATCCCACCGCCGGCGAGGTCCGCGTCAACGGCTGGGACATCCGCCGTGACTGGCGGCGCACGCGCGCACTGATCGGGCTCGTGCCGCAGGAGCTGACCAGCGATGCGTTCGAGACCGTCTGGAACACCGTGAGCTTCAGCCGCGGACTGTTCGGCAAGGCGCCCGACCCGGCGCACATCGAGCGCGTATTGCGTGATCTCACGCTCTGGGACAAGCGCGACAGCCAGATGAAGGCGCTTTCGGGCGGCATGAAACGCCGCGTACTGATCGCCAAGGCGCTGGCGCATGAACCCGAGGTGCTGTTCCTCGACGAACCCACGGCCGGCGTCGACGTAGAACTGCGCCGCGAGATGTGGGCGCTGGTGCATGCGCTGCGCCACCAGGGCGTGACGGTGATCCTCACGACGCACTACATCGAGGAAGCCGAGGAGATGGCCGATCGCGTGGCCGTGATCAACAACGGTGAGATCGTCGTCGTCGACGACAAGCGTGCGCTGATGGAGCAACTTGGCCGCAAGCAGCTCACGCTGCACCTGCAAACCCCGCTCGCGCACATACCGGAAGCACTTTCGCGCCACGAGCTCGCACTGGACGATGACGGCCACACGCTTGTCTACACCTTCGCGACGCGCGATGAGCGCACCGGCGTGACCACCCTGCTCCACGACCTGGCCGCCGCCGACATCCACTTTCGCGACCTCGACACGCGCCAGAGCACGCTCGAGGACATCTTCGTCGACCTCGTCCGGGACGCCCGATGAACCTGCACGCGGTCAGGGCAATCTTCATGTTCGAGATGGCGCGCACGTTCCGCACGCTGACCCAGAGCATCCTCGCGCCCGTCGTCACGACCTCCCTGTACTTCGTCGTCTTCGGCGCCGCGATCGGTGCGCGCATCACCGAGATGGACGGCGTGAGCTATGGCGCGTTCATCGTACCGGGACTGATCATGCTGCTGGTGCTCACGCAGAGCGTTTCGAACGCGTCCTTCGGCATCTACATGCCGAAATTCGTCGGTACGATCTACGAAGTGCTGTCGGCACCGGTGTCGTACCTCGAGGTCGTGATGGGGTACGTGGGCGCCGCCGCCGCGAAGTCGGTGATGCTGGGCCTGATCGCGCTCGCGACCGCGTCGCTGTTCGTGCCACTGGAGATTGCCCATCCGCTGTGGATGCTGCTGTTTCTCGTGCTCACGGCGGTGACCTTCAGCCTGATCGGCTTCATCATCGGTATCTGGGCGGATGATTTCGAGCGCCTCGGGCTGGTGCCACTGCTCGTGATCACGCCGCTCGCGTTCCTCGGTGGCACCTTCTACACCATCGACATGCTGCCGCCGGCGTGGCAGACGATATCGATGTTCAACCCGGTGCTCTACCTGATCAGCGGATTCCGCTGGAGCTTCTACGAGTCGGGTGACGTCAGCGTGGCGGCGAGCCTCGCGGTGGTCGCGAGCTTCCTCGCGTTCGCGCTGGCGCTCGTCTGGCTGATCTTCCGGACGGGCTGGCGGCTGCGCGACTGAGCCGACAGCGCGCATGCCGCACGCGCTGCGGCTACCAGGGCAGCACTTCGCCGCTGGCGTGCCAGAAGGTCCCGGTGGTTTCCGGCGTGAGCGCGTCAATGCGCGCGACGAGCATGGACGCGGCCTCTGCAGGCTCGACGTGCCCGCGGCCGCCGGTCATTTCGGTGCGCACGAACCCCGGATGCAGTACCGCGACCGCGGCCCCGCGGGGTGCGAGGTCGACGGCGAGCGAGCGCGCCGCAGCGTTCAGCGCCGCCTTGGACATGCGGTAGCCGTAGCGGCCGCCCGACGTGTTGTCGGCGATGGAACCAATGCGGCTGGTGATCACCGCGACCTTCGACCCGTCGCGCAGGTGGTCGGCGAACGCATGCACGGTCATCAGCGGACCGATGGCGTTCACGTCGAACTGGCGGCGCAGGCGGTCGGCGCTGCCGGCGTCGGCCAGCGTGTCGAAGGGTTCGTCGGTGAGGATGCCGGCGTTTGCGATGAGCACGTCTACGGGGACGTCGATGCGCTCCGCTGCGGCGCGCAGCGCATCGGCCGAGGTGACGTCGACGCCGTCGACGACCTCGGCACCGGCGGCACGCAGCGCGTCGCTGCCGGTGCGGCACAGGCCGAATACCCGGCTGCCACGTTCGTGAAAATGGCGCACCAGCTCCAGGCCGATGCCACGGTTCGCACCGGTGATGACGACGGTATCCTTGC
>PWYM01000211.1 GCA_003567855.1 Gammaproteobacteria bacterium
CCGTGCTGATCGTCGAGGAAAGCGACGCGGCGATCACGCTCGAGGACGATTACGGCGACCGGGTGAGCTGCGAGCGCGTGGTGAAGTCCGAGCGCGTCGATGCCACGCGCGAACGCTAGCTGACCGCTGCGGCGGTAATCCGCCCGGCGACGGCTTCGGCCGAACGCACCGCGGTTTCCAGCAGCGGTACCCCCTCGTATGCCCACGAGCCGCAGTACCACACGCGACGCTGCGGCTGTGCGTGCCAGCGGGCCACGTGCTCGAGGATGCCCGCAGTCCCGGTGTGCACCACCGCGCGCTGCAGCGGTACGCGCGCATGCACGCGCGCGGCGTCGGGTTCGACCAGCGGGTTCCACGACTGGAACACCGGCGGTGCACCGGTGAGCGTGGGTTCCACCGCGTTGACGTGCACGGTAAACGCCACCGACTCGAGCGCGTCGTCGGCCTGGAAGTTCAGCGCTGTCCAGTCACGTCGGCGTTGCGGCATCAGCCGCGGGTCCTCGTGTACGAGCAGTTCACCGCTGTCATACGGAATGCCGGCGAGCACGTCACGCTCGGCGACGAGCTCATTGCCTGACAGGAATTCGAGCTGGTTCGCCTGCGTGGCGACGATTGCGTGGTCGAAGCATCCGCCGTCACCGCGGGCATTGTGTACCTCGACACCGTCGGCGACTTCGGCAACACGCGTGACGCGGCTGCCCCCGCACAGTGTGAGGCCGCGCGACAGGCCGCGGACCAGCGCCCGCGTGCCGCCCTCGAGGCGCACCAGCGACGCGTGATTCAGCAGGTCGTCGAGCAGCGACAGCAGCTGCGCGGCCGGCCACACGCGAAGCCGTGCCTCGCTGCACGTGCAGATCGTCGTCAGCAGCGGCAGCACGAGCCCGCGCCAGAACAGGGGATCGGGACGCTCGCGGGCAATATAGTCGTCGAGCGTGAAGTCGGGCGCCATCGCATGCAGCCCGCGCAGGCTGCGCGCGAGGCGCGACATGCCTCGCGCGAGGCGAAGCGCACGCGCGTCGAGGTATCGCCACGAGCCGACGAACGACCACTCCACGAGCGGAACCCGGCCGCTGCGGAACCACGTCCTGCCGCGCGTATTGCTGCACGACACGCGCGTCGTCACCGGAAAGGTGCCGACGCCGACCTCGTCGGCAAGCGCGAGCACCGCGCGCCAGTGCTGCGGGCTCATCACGCGCAGCGGCACATCCACGGTGCCGCCGTGCAGGTCGAGCGCATGGATATCCATGCCGAACCCGTCATGCGCTTCGAACACCGTGACGTCGAGCCCGGCGTCGCGACAGCGCCGTGCCGCGGCGAGGCCGGCCATGCCGGCGCCGATTACGGCGACTGCGCGGCTAGTGTGCAATCGTGAGGACCAGGCCCACTCGGGTGAGGATAGCGTCGTTCACGAGTCCGCGGTTGAAATACAGCAGCCCCCGTCCCTCTGTTTCGCCGAGTTCGAAAAGTTCCAGTTGTGTACTGGTGGTGTTGGTCACGCCCAGCTGCCGACCACCCGATACAGGTGGCGGCACCAGGGGCACCCGCAGCTTGGCACCGAAATCGCCATCTCCGAGGTTCGGTGCTTTCAGATACCCGGCAGCGGCTTCGAGGAACAGGTCCTGAGTGCCGCTTCCATCGAGGTCGATCATGTTCATGCTGGGGATCGAGCCGGCATTGAGTTCCTGGGACACTTCAAACGTCCTTCTTTCAAAGTCCTCCCCGGTCCACGCGAGATATGACAGCATCGTGGCGTGTCCGGGCATGAACACTTCCAGTTGGCCGTCTCCGGTCAGGTCGCCCAGCGTGACACCCGGCACAACTGCCAGAGCTGAACCTGGCCATACGAAGTCGATGGTTCCGTCAGACCCGACGGAACCAATCGCAAGAAAATGCGACGTACTTGAATCGAATTCGGCAACGCCGACCACAAGCTCCGTGTTTCCGTCCGCGGTGATATCCCCGGCGACAGCGAATGCCGCGCGATCCTGCGGTGTGAATTGACTGTCGGCAAGCGAACCGTCAGCCAACTGTGTCCATATTTCTACACCGCCCCCGTCGCTGCAGCGGTTCAGGGCCAGCAGGTCATTGCGTCCGTTGCCGTTCAGGTCCGCGATCAGGACAGAGTCCACCGGCCGCACCGGTAGCCACGGTACGGTGCTGTCCTCCGACAAGGGGTTGTCCTCCGGACACGCATTGCTCAAAGGTATCTCGAGGGGCGTCTGCAGGCGTCCGTCGCCCCCCTGGTAGTACAACTGCAGCAAGCCTGGCGAACGGACCACGAGGTCAGTCGCGCCATTTCCGTTGAGATCGCCGGTAGAAATCTCGAACGCCCCTGGTGCGGCTGCATACGGTTCCGCAGCACCGAAGGGATTGCGGGGGGTCGGCCCGAACACCTGCAGGGGGAAATCCCCGTCGTCCACAATGGCAATCAGGTTGGGAGCATCGTCGCCGGTGACATCCGCAACCGTTACGGCCACGGCGTCGAATTCCGCTGCAGGATACAGATTGCTTGATGAGTCCATGTAGACGCGCGCCCAATCGAACGTCTCGCTCCAGGCGGTCGGTTGGGTCTCGGCATCGAGGCGGATGCGATGGTATCCGGGCACGCTGCCCATAAATTGCGCACGGGCGGGATCGGTATCGGACAGCGAAGAAGCACCCCCCAGTATCGGATCAGCGCGCCAGTTCAGATCTTCGAGGGGTCGCCCGTCGGGCGTGGGGCTGCGTCGACCGTCCAGGTGCACGTACTCGCCGAGGGCAGCGACCTGGTCGGGGCCGGCGTCGAAACGTCGTTCCGAAGCGAGATCCTCGTCAGTATCGACGGCGCGCACCCGCGCGGTGCTGCGGGCGGTGTGATCGCCTGCGACCACGGTCTGCTCGAGGATGTAGTCCCCGGGGACGACGGGAGTCAGCACCGGCATCGGCGACTGGGCATCGACGAGTTCGATGTCGCTGCCCGGCGGCTGATGCACGATGCGCCAGTGCTGGGTGACGAACCCGTCGCCGCCGAGGCCGGCCCAGCGGCCATCGAGTACGTGCTCATCACCCACCGCGGCCCGTCGGTCCCCGCCGGCGTGCGGAATTGCCTGGGTGGCCTCTGCGAGCAGCGGGTCGGGGTCGAGCTCCTGGTCATATTCTGAAGGGTAGGTCGTGTCGAACGGACCGGAAGCGTCACGTGACAGCTCGATCACGCCGAAGTACCGATTCAGCCCGCCGACACGCAGGCGGGCGAATTCGCCGACGGGACTCGACAGCGTCACACCATTGGTGAACGGCCACTCCAGGTTGCCCGGAAATTCCGGCACCGAGATATAAAGCGGCGGCGCATCCGCGTCGGTCGAGACCTCGAAGCGACCGAAAGTGTCGTGGTAGAGCGCACCCTGCATGGTCACTGCCGGCGCGGAAGAGACGTATTCCTCCAGTACGTCGGCTTCCAGGCCGGGCCACGGATCGCGTTGCATCACGAACGCAGGGCCGAGCCGCAGGCTGTCCTGGCCGCTGGCGGTGTCCAAGCTGACGATCATGTCGGCGCTGACCCGCGTGGATGCGGGGCTATTGACCGAGACCTCGACATCGGCCGAACCGGTCGTGACGACAGATTCATCGTCGCTGGCGATCGCGAACTCCCGAAGTGCGATGCGACCGGCGTAACCGCTCGGCGGGTAGTCGGTCATTTCCACCACCACTGCACCATCGAGCGTCACTCCATCCTCTGCAAATCCGTCGAAGTCGAACTCCAGCCATCCGGTGGAGTTGTCATTGACGCGCCCGGTCAGCGTGGCGGAACCACCGTCGGCGCCGGTCAGCAACTCACCGTCGATTTCACCGGGCGTTTCGAAAAATTCGGGATCGACGAGCGCTGCAATGTCGAACACCGGGTCCGGCAAGCCAAGCACGATGCCCGGCAACGTCGAGGCCGCCTCGGCGTCGATCGCCGCGTCGTCGCTGTTGCCACCCCACGTTACTGTCGGGGGCGCCGGCGGATTCGCAGGCACGGTGCTGCCGCCTGTTCCACCACCATCGCCAGGGCTTCCTCCATCCGGATCGCTGTCCCCTCCGCCGCCACCACCGCAGCCGTGGAGCATCAGCGCAACGAACAAAGCGAGCGCGGATACAAAGGCAGGACCGAGCTTCATGGGGCGAACGCGAGCGGACATGGGCTGCTCCGTAGATGTACGTATCACCAATGTACGACACTTGGCACGATGCGCACATGCAATCCGCACCACGTCACCACAACGCGGACCGGCCAACATTGCCATGAGGGTGTTGCGTTGCAACGTCAAGGTGTTCAGTCGTCGCCAATGGTGCGCTCGAACAGCGCGAGCACGCGCCGGTACTGGTCGAGCCAGCTCGACGGGTGCCGGAATGCATGGCGCTCGAGCGGATACGACGCAAGCTCCCAGTCCTGCTTCTCCAGATCGATGAGCCGCTGCGCAAGGCGCACGACGTCCTGGTAGAACACGTTGTCGTCGAGCATGCCGTGGGTCATCAGCAGGTGTCCCGCGAGTCCCTCGGCGAACTCGATCGGCGACGAGCGTGCGTACGCCTCGGGATCCACCTCAGGGGTGTTCAGGATGTTCGACGTGTAGGTGTGGTTGTAGTGCATCCAGTCGGTGACCGGGCGCAG
>PWYM01000003.1 GCA_003567855.1 Gammaproteobacteria bacterium
CAGACATCCGGTGTCGCGTCTTGTATCATGTGTAATAAAAATGACTCCGGCACGCATATAGACATAGATAGCTCGCAAGCTTCGCGGATTAAAGAAAAAGATTTCTTGGCGTGTTTTCGCTTGCCTGAAATACTCACGTGTAGATTTCTCATAGTTTCTGATATTCAAGTAAATCTTAACGGTATTTCCATCGCGCCCCGCGGTGACATTCTCGCGTAACAAAGCGTCAACAAGGATGCGAAAGTTCGAAACGGCTGAGGCGTGCGACGTTAACACCCATTTGTTTTTGTCTTTTGGAATACAAATGTCTACAAACCAGACAATGTAGCCAAAAATCCTTTGCGTAAAATCGCGAAAATAGAATTTTAAATCGTTACGCATTTGATTTTAAGTCTCAGTCAGTGGTGAATGGCACTTACTTAAGAAGACGCCTCAAACCATCGCACATCTGGAAACAGCCGCCTGCCCGCCCGCGGCGGGTCCCCGGCCGCTTTTCTTCCGGCGGGGACCGCCGGTTCCAAGCAATTATGCCCAAACATGGCCTTAAGTAAGTGCCATTCCAGTCAGTGGTTAATGATGCAGGCATAGGGAGACAAAGGAACGAAACATGTTACAGGGTACCATATTCTATGTGGTGTTCGACAAATGGAGTGAATCAATCCGGTGTTATCCCGAAAATGTTGAGGGATGTGCGTTCTTCGAGGCGTACCGAGATTCCTCGACTGCGCTCGGAATGGCAGTGATTTCCGAGTGATTACTAGGGAATTATCGGACAGTACGCTAGAACTGATGACTACCTTTGCTAGGTTACGAGACATAGTGTTTCCTGAGTTTTGATGTGGAAATATCGTGCGTATAGGGCAAAAAAACAACACGTACTCCCAATGGGGCCAATCCCGCTTCTGTTTGCACCCAATCGGGATGCCCCTTCCAATCGCTTCCCTTGAACAGAATGTTGAAGCGCAGACGTTTCCAATCGGCAATGTTGTCGAAAGAGTCTTGCAGGATTACTTTGTCGACAAATCGAATTGCGGAAACAATTTCAATGCGTTCTTCCTGCGTTTGTACCGGCTGTTTCCCTTTTCTGGAAAGGCATAAATCATCTGAAGCGACGCCCACGATGAGATGATCGCATCGCCGCCGAGCGCGTTTCAATATGCGCACATGTCCGACATGAAGCATATCAAAAACCCCAGTTGTATATCCAAGTATCATGAGTCGTTATAAGGAAATATGATCCGCAAGGATACCAAGCAGGAATGTATCGTTAGTGGATTCTATTCTCACCGCTAAATAATATTATAATCTTCGCTTCTTGTAAAAGGCATAGTGTAAGTTTGGATAAATCTCAAGTCAATGCGGAATTCAAGCAACAACAGTGTATGGCGGAAAATCTATGTGTTGAATATTTATGATCTTATAGCAGGGATAGAGCTAAAATATCCAAGTCTTCGCGACAAGAGAGTAAGTTGGGGTTTCTTAATTCCGATATCATTTTCCCAAAAGCGATCATCAACAAATAGGTTATAAACAGCCGGTATATGGGCATCTTGTGTAAACCATTTGCCGCCCTCTACGAGGCAGGGGAACAACTGAAAGCACGACTTGTATGAAGAAACTAAATCGACATCTGAAAACACAGCCATTAATGGTTCGTTGAAATCCCTTATTGTTTCCTCAAAGTAACCTCTTACGAATACACAAGACTCTATCGCACCATATTTTGTTACGTTGCTAAGAACTTCATTAAATGTGCCACAGTAGTCGCCTTTAGCAAAGCGTCGTGTATATCCCAAGGTAGTTATAGCGACGGGATCTGAATGATTCGGCAGTCCCGCAAAGGAATCGAAAACAAATAACTTTTTTCGGCAAGCCCGTGCTACAATACTTAGCTTAGCGGTACCGGCTCCCTTATAAGCACCTGCTTCCAGTATCGAACCTTCCAACGTATCATTTTCAAGTATGAAGACGCAGCAAGCAAGATATTCGTCAAATGAATGAGCGCTTGGCACATTTTGGTCGATTCGGTACATTTGTATTAACAATGCTATGCGATGCGATAGAGATAACCGAATCCTCTTTGAAATTAGCAAGCGAACGATGAACTTCAAAGTCAGTAATACAGATTTTCCTTTCAAAGTGCGGACTATCACGTAAGCAGGAAAGAATTTTCTTGCATGTTTTGCAACTTGTTTACTGAGCATGATCTCTAATTTCCAATAGACTACCTCAAGTCCTTGATTGATAACGCATAAATAAGGTTGGAACTGAAATATGTGCGGGTTGACACGAGAGTACAATCCGTGCCCACAGTCATCAGGTGCGCACGGACTTTACCAGCGCACCGTCATCTTCCCAGTACGTCCATTTCTTCTTCGGTGTTCGCCAATCATCGCCGTATTTAAATGCGAGATAAGATTCCGCATGTTCTGGAATGAATACTTGAATATCCTCGTATATCGTTTGTTCAACAAGTGCACGAAAATGTCTTTCAGGGGAACGGAATGTTATGCGTTTAAATCTAAAGGATTCCTGCAATTTGCTTCCCGCTTCATAGATCTTAACACCAATGCGATAGAGTAGAGGATGTCTAGGATAACTCATGGAACCTAAGTAAATGAATAAGTGACCACAGAACTTGAAAAAACCCAAGGGATGCCGAACAATTTTATATATCCACCTTGATCTACTGTGATAAGGTAAGATGGTAAATAATGCAGAAGCATGCCCCGCTTCAATGCTATATAATCTCATGCAAATTGGTAGCCCGGAAGCACGATACTTTCCTTGGGAAACACTAATCTTGTGCGGATGCGCGTCGACGCGCGCACCCAGAAGTCTCAACTTTTTAACGATCTCGGGGATATGATTTTCGATGTTGCTTGCCCAGACACCCAGATCAATATCGTGGTCCCAAGGTAAAAATTCACCATCCCGCACAATCCCTAATAGTGAGCCTTGGTCCAGCCAATACGTGACGTTGAACTCCTGAAGAATGCCAACGATATTTTTCAACAAATGAAGATCTTTTTCGGATACTTTCTTATCTTGGTTCATAATCTATCCATCATAAGAAAATAGGATTCACTGTGGCTTTCCAATGATCTCCAATATCCGGGATGTCGCTAATTTGCTGCCCGATATTTCTGCGTTTGGTTTCTTTCTCTTTGCCCGATGCGTGTTGCCGAGACCTCGCAATCTTTCAACCAGTGAATCGGCAGGGCAGAATTCCACCGTCGAACCGGGCAACTGGCTTGCGGTGGGCTTAATGATTCCTGAGTTGCGCATGCCCGTTTCCAGCGCGAGTCCGTCAGGATTAAACTCGGAGAATTCCATGAGCGATGAACTGGCGTCGGAAACTAGAGCATCCGCATTGGGGAACAGAAGCGCCAAGTTGGTTTCCCGATCCACATAGAAAAATTGTTGATTCCCGTTTTCTTGGATGTGCGATTCGATCCGATCACTCTCACGGGCGCAAAGTTCATGAAAAATATCATAAGCGGACAAATCCCGCGTCGGCTTGATTTCTTTGAAGTTGGACACGAACCGGTATTTTTCAAGAATACGCTCCGGAATAACACAGCGACGATAGGGATAACTCTTGAAAATCACATTGACCGGCAAATCGCTTTCTGATATTGCGTGAAAGATAGTCTTCCACTCGCCGGTAAGACTGTAGCTCGGGGCATAGACGATCGTGGTTGGATGAGGTAAGGACGCCATGTTCCCGTAGGGTTGAAGATTGATAGGTTCCGTACTTCCTGATCGGATCGCATCAAGTCTTGGCAAGGGAATCCGGACGGCTCGCTTCCCGTATATTTCATTCGCCTTGAGATAATGAGCATGCGTTGGACAAAAGAGAATGTCAAAATGATTCAACGCCTCATTCCAGCAGGATGTGGAAGACAAGTCGTGCGGCAAATAAAAAAGATACGTATAACCATCCAATAGCTTGGTTATCTGGGCTGGAGGCAGTCGACCTTGGTGACTGGTTATGACCGCCGCAAATCCTGATCCCCGGCGAGCCATGTTGTGACGCCGGTCGATAAACCGACATGGATACCAAGAGGAAAGTTCATCGTAGATCGTTGAAATGCAGTATTTTTCGGCTGGTGACGAAAAGTAAAAATCGATCACAGGCCGGAATTCCGGCCGTACTTTTCTAATAAGAAATAATGCGAATCCTTTCGGGAAGTTGAATAACATTAAAGGAATAAGGCTTCTATTTACCCAGAGCATGCTGGCAGCCAAGCGCAAGAGACTTTCAGAACTTGCGTTCTTCATGATGCACGGCCTCGTACGAAAGCGCCGTATCCGACCCGCAAAAATAGTCCCCCGATCATCACAACACGCGCGGCGAGCATGAAGTGAACCACGAAATCGATATCCCGGCGGATCAGGTTATTGACACCTTGCCATAGCGGTGCCGGTAACAGGTCGCGGTAAAAGGACCAACCCATCAGGCTGTAAAGCGCCCCGATTTCGATGAGAATCACGGGAACCAGAATCCAGAGGAACCCGAAACGGCGACAGGCGGTCTCGTGTAATGTGTAAAGCCTGATCAGACTGGTTCCGATTGCCAACAACGCGGTTTTCCAGAGTAATCGTGAATACGGGA
>PWYM01000294.1 GCA_003567855.1 Gammaproteobacteria bacterium
CATCATCGAACCGTTCGAGCGCGGGTTCGGCCACACGCTGGGCAATGCGCTGCGTCGCATCCTGCTGTCGTCGATGCCCGGCAGCGCAATCGTCGAGGCCGAGATCGAGGGGGTGCTCCACGAGTACACCAGCATCGAGGGCGTCCAGGAAGATGTCGTCGACATCCTGCTGAACCTCAAGCAGGTGGCGATCCGCATGCACGGCCGCGAAGAGGCCGAGCTGCTGCTCTCGAAGAAGGGCCCGGGCCCGGTCACCGCCGGCGACATCCAGACCGAGCACGACATCGAGGTCGTCAACCCCGAACTCGTGATCGCCAACCTCACGCAGGCGGGCGAGCTGAAGATGTCGCTCAAGGTCTCGCGCGGCCGCGGCTACCGCCCGGCGACTCAGCAGGCGGTCTTCGAGGAGCAGACGCGCCCGATCGGCCGGCTGCAGCTCGACGCATCGTTCAGCCCGGTCCGTCGCGTCAGCTACACCGTCGAGTCCGCGCGCGTCGAACAGCGCACCGACCTCGACAAGCTGCTGATCGACATCGAAACCAACGGCACGATTGACGCCGAAGAGGCGATCCGCCGTGCAGGCGCGATTCTCAAGGATCAGCTGTCGGTGTTCGTCGACCTGCAGGGCCAGGACGAGGGTGCGGCCTCCGGTGCCGACACCGCGATCGACCCGATCCTGCTGCGTCCGGTGGATGAGCTGGAACTGACGGTGCGCTCGGCCAACTGCCTGAAGGCCGAGAACATCAACTACATTGGCGACCTCGTGCAGCGCACCGAAGTGGAGCTGCTGCGCACGCCGAATCTCGGCAAGAAGTCGCTGACCGAAATCAAGGAAGTGCTCGAGAGCCACGGCCTCGCGCTCGGCATGCGCCTCGAAGGCTGGCCACCGGCCGGCCTGAAGGCCACCGACAGCGCGATGTCGGCCTGATCCGCCCAGGGGAATACCAATGCGTCACCGCAAGGCCGGCCGCCAGCTCGGCCGTAACAGCAGTCACCGGAAGGCCATGTACCGCAACATGGCGGCCTCGCTGGTGCAGCACGAAACCATCCGCACCACGCTGCCCAAGGCCAAGGAGCTGCGGCGCGTCGTCGAGCCGCTGATCACGATGGCCAAGGAAGACGGCGTGTCGCGCCGCCGCCTGGCCTTCGACCGGCTGCGCAGCAAGGAAGCCGTCGGCAAGCTCTTCAACGAGCTCGGCCCGCGCTACCGCGAGCGTCCGGGCGGCTACCTGCGCATCCTGAAGATCGGCTTCCGGCCCGGCGACTCCGCACCGATGGCGCTCGTGCAGCTCGTCGACCAGCCCGAGCCGGGCGCCGACGCGGCTGAAGCCAGCGCCGAATAGCCCTTTTCTGGCCGCCTGACGCACGCTGGTGCGCGGCAAGCCGCGTGCCCGGTGCGTTACACTGAGGCCATGAATATCAGGACTTTCTGCCCCATCCGCACGCTGCTGGTCCTATCCGCCGCGTTCGTCCTCGGCTGCGCCGCGACGCCCGAGCCGCGTATCGACACCGAAGGCGTCGACGAGGCGCAGCTGCGCGAGGATCTCGCCGAGTGCGACGCGCTCGCGCGCGACGCTGAAATCGACGGCGAAATGGAAATCCCTGGCGAAGACCGCCCCGTTGCCGGCGGCGACATGCCGGGCGAGCCGCAGCCGGCCGGCACCGCAGGCCCGGGCGACACGCGCGTGGTCACCGAGGCGCAGCAGCGCCAGCACATTGTCGAGAGCTGCATGGTCGAGCGCGGCTATCGGCTGCTTGACTGAGGAGATTCCATGGCCGCACCCAAGCTCAGCGATGCCCAGGTCCGTGACGCGCTGGGCGACCTGCCCGGCTGGTCGCTCGTCGACGGCAAGCTCCACCGCGAGTACCGCTTCGACGACTTCGTCGGCGCCTTCGGCTTCATGAGCGCCGCGGCGCTGGTCGCCGAGCGCATGAACCACCACCCCGAGTGGTTCAACGTCTACAACAAGGTCAACGTGGACCTGACGACCCACGACGCCGGCGGCATCAGCCCGCTGGACCTCGAACTCGCCGCCGAACTCGACCGCCTCGCCGGCTGACCGGGCGCCCGCCGGCCCGTCCGTCAGGGCAGCCAGGCGCGCGTCAGGTTCTCGTGGTCCGGTGCGCCAACGCGCACGTCATCCTCGATGCGCACGCCGCCCCACGGGCGCAGCTTCTCGATTACCGGCCAGTGCACCTCGCTCGCGAGCTTCTCCTGCTGCAGCGCATCGAGCAGCAGGTCGATGAAGTACACGCCGGGTTCTATCGTCACGACCATGTCCGTTTCGAGCGTGCGCGTAAGCCGCAGGTGCGGGAAGTCTTCCGGCGGTGGCTGGCGGCTGCCATCGGGCCCGGCCATCTGCCCGCCCACGTCATGAACCTGGGCGCCGATCAGGTGCCCCAGCCCGTGCGGGAAGAAGTAGCGCGTCAGTCCCGCCTGCTGCGCGTCGGCCCCGCCGATGCGGATGACGCCGGCCTCGTGGAGCACGTCGCCGATGCGCCGGTGCGCCTCGCGGTGCAGGTCGCCGAACGCGAGCCCGGGGCGCACCGCCTCGCACAGCGCGCGCTGCGCGGCGTCCATCGCATCGACGAGTTCCGTGAACGGCCCGTCGTCCACGCACGTGGTGCGCGTGATGTCGCTCGCGTAGCCGGCGTACGTGGCGCCCGCGTCGACGAGCAGGCTGCGCCTGGGTGCCGCCTCGCGGTCGCGGTGCTGGTAGTGCAGCACCGCGGCGTGTTCATTGACGCCGATGATGTTGGGGTAGGGCAGCTCGGCCTCGGTGTGGCTGCACGCGCGGCAGTACGCGAGGTGGATGTCGTACTCGGATGCGCCCTGCAGGAACGCCTCGCGTGCGGCATAGTGCGCGGGCGCGGCGCGACGGTTGGCCTCGCGCATGCATGCGAGTTCATACGCGGTCTTCACGCCGCGTGACCAGTGCAGATGGTCGATCAGCACCGAGGGGTTGAGCTGCGCACGCGCCGGAAGCTCCGTCGGCACGTGCTCGGCGATGACCGCAAGGCGCCCCTCGAGTGGCAGGTGGTCGACGACTTCGGACGCCTCGCGCACCACGCGCACGTCGTACGCATCGACCCAGTAGCCCTGCGGGTCGCTCGGTGGCAGGTGCCAGAAGTCGCGCGGCTGGTGGTAGAGCACCACCGGGCGCTGGCCCGGCGTGTACAGCAGCCAGCAGTCCGGGTGGCGGTGCAGTGGCAGCCATGCCCTGAAGTGCGGGTTGCTGCGAAACGGATAGCTGAGGTCATCGAGGAACGCGACGATCTCGCTGCCCGAATGGATCAGCAGGTGATCGTGGCCGGACGCCGCAAGGGCGGCGTCGGCGCGCGCGGGGCAGGTCTGCACGTGCGCCGGGTAGTGTTCTGCGATGGCTTGCATGGGGTCTCCCTTCGGCGGGCAATGCCGCCAGTATAGCGTCGCGTCCATGCGTTCGGCCGGTTGACACCGCGCGGGCGCCCGCGCATCGTCGAGCCGCCTCACCCGCTTTCAAAGACCGCCACATGCACGACTTCCGCGGTTTCGACCGCCTCACCGGCCACGCCTTCGCGTCGCGCTCGGAGGTCATCGCGCCGCACGCGATGGCCGCGACCAGCCACCCGCTCGCGACCCAGGTCGCGCTGCAGGCGATGCGCAGCGGCGGCAGCGCCGTCGACGGCGCGATCGCGGCGAATGCCGCGCTCGGGCTGATGGAACCCACCGGCGGCGGCATCGGCGGCGACCTGTTCGCGATCGTCTGGGACCCGGACACGCGGCGCGTCCAAGGGATCAACGCGAGCGGGCGTGCGCCGCGCGGTGCCACGCTCGAAACGCTCCGCGCCGGCGGGCGAACCGCGATGCCCGAGACCGGCGCGCTCACGGTGACGGTGCCGGGCTGCGTAGACGGCTGGTTCTCGCTGCACGAGCAGTTCGGCCTGCTCGAGATGCCCGAGCTGCTCGCCCCGGTGATCGCGTATGCGCGCGACGGTGTGCCGATGCCTGAGCTGATCGCCACGCACTGGGCGCGAGCGGCGCAGCGTTTCGCCGACGCGCCACACTATGCCGCGACCTTTCTCGTCGATGGCGCACCACCGCGCAAGGGTCAGCGCTTTGCAAACCCGCGCCTGGCCGAAACCTATGAACGTATCGCGCACGGTGGCCCCGAGGCGTTCTACCGCGGAGAGATCGCCGCCGCGATCGCCGCCGAGGTGCAGGCGCAGGGCGGCCATCTCGCCGCCGAGGATCTGGCCGCGCACGCGAGCGACTGGGTCGAGCCGCTGCACACGCGCTACCGCGGCCACGAGGTGTGGCAGCTCCCGCCGAACACGCAGGGGCTCGCGGTGCTGCAGATGCTGAACGTGCTCGAGGGCTTCGACCTCGCCGGCGCGGGCTTTGGCAGCGCCGACCACGTGCACCTGCTCGTCGAGGCGAAGAAGCTTGCGTGGGCCGACCGTGCGCACTGGTACGCCGACCCCGACGCCGCCGCGCTCCCGGTCGACGCGCTGCTGTCGCCGGCGTACACAAAGGCGTGCCGCGCGCGCATCGACCCGGCGCGGGCGTCGCAGCATGCGACGCCGTATGACCCGCGGCTGGCCGCCGGCGATACCGTCTACCTCACCGTCGCCGACCCCGACGGCATGATGGTGTCGCTGATCCAGAGCAACTGCCGCGGCATGGGCTCGGGCGTGGTGCCCGCCGGGCTCGGCTTCATGCTGCAGAACCGCGGCCAGATGTTCTCTCTGGACCCGGCGCACGCCAACGCGTGGGCCCCGGGCAAGCGCCCGTTCCATACGATCATCCCCGCCTTCGTCACGCGCGGCGGCGAGCCGTGGCTGTCGTTCGGCGTGATGGGCGCCGAGATGCAGCCGCAGGGCCAGGTGCAGGTGCTCGTGAACCTGATCGACTTCGGGATGAACCTGCAGGAGGCCGGTGATGCCCCGCGCGTGCGTCACGACGGTCCACCCGAACCTTTCGGCGCACCGGCGGGTGACGCCGATGGCGGCACCGTGATGCTCGAATCGGGTTTCGGCGACGCGGTGCGCGGTGCGCTGCGCGCGCGCGGTCATCGCGTAGAAGCCGCACCGCGCGGCGTCGAGTCATTCGGCGGCTATCAGGCTATACTCCGCGACCACGCGAACGGCGCCTGGGTCGGCGCCTCCGAGGCACGCAAGGACGGCCAGGCCGCCGGCTGGTAGCGCCGCCCCTTCCGCCCGGTTCGACACCGCACGTCACGCACCCGCAGGGCACGCATGAGTTCAAGCACACAGGTCAGCCTGACCGGCATCACGACCACCGGTACGCCGCACCTCGGCAACTTCGCCGGTGCGATCCGCCCGGCGATCGCCGCCAGCCGTCGCGACGACGTGCAGTCCTACTACTTCCTCGCCGACTACCATTCGCTCGCAAAGACCCACGACGTCGCCGCGCTGAGCGTGTCGACGCTGGAGATCGCCGCGACCTGGCTCGCGCTCGGGCTCGACCCCGACCGCGTGACCTTCTACCGCCAGTCCGACATCCCCGAGATTCCCGAGCTCACGTGGATCCTGTCGGGCGTCACCGCGAAGGGGCTGATGAACCGCGCGCACGCGTACAAGGCCGCGGTCGCCGACAACGAGGCCGCCGGCAGCCGCGACCCCGACAAGGGCATCACGATGGCGCTGTTCGGCTACCCGCTGCTGATGGCCGCCGACATCCTGATGTTCCGCGCGACCCACGTACCGGTGGGGCGCGACCAGAAGCAGCACCTCGAGATGGCGCGCGACATCGCGACGCGCTTCAACCACGTCTACGGCGACGTGCTCACCGTTCCCGAGCCGGTCATCGACGACAACACCGCGACGCTCGCCGGCCTCGACGGACGCAAGATGAGCAAGAGCTACAACAACACGATCCCGCTGTTCATCCCGGCGAAGAAGCTGCGCAAGCTGATCATGAAGATCCGCACCAACTCGCTCGAACCCGGCGAGCCCAAGGACCCCGACGGCTGCAGCCTCTACTCGATCTACCGCGCGTTCGCGACCGACGCACAGGCCGCCGAAGTCCGCCAGGCGTATGCCGACGGCATCGGCTGGGGCGACATGAAACAGCGGCTGTTCGAACACCTCGACGCGATTCTCGCCGAGCCGCGCGAACGCTACGACGCGCTGATGGCAGACCCCGCGAAGATCGAGTCGCAGCTCCACGCCGGCGCCGAGAAGGCACGCACCGTCAGCCGCGAGGTGCTCGCCGAGGTGCGCCACGCCATCGGTATCCGGCCGCTGGGCTGAGCCGCTGTCCGCCGCCGGCGCGTGTCGATGTGCTTGACGGCGTTATGGCAAATGTGACCGATTTCTCAACGTAAGTCACTGATTCGGATGATTCTGCCGAGTGGCACGAAAGTTGTAACAGTCCGTACATGGAGCCTTCGCGGGCATCGGATCGCCCGCGACCCTGACCGCGTACGGAGCAACCGACATGACTACCGATCCCGTCACCCCATTGCGCGACCGCGTGCGGCGTCGCCTCGCGATGGTGACGCTGCTGGCGATGCTGTTCGCCACACCGCTCGCGGTATTCGTGTTCGGGAGCGACGGCCCGGCCGGCGTGGCCGGGTCCGCGCTCGCGCCCGTCGACGTCGACGCGTACCCGCGCGGGCCGCTCGCCGACGACGACACCTTCCCTGTGATCGCGTCGGTGACCGACGCCGGCCACGCAGGTACGACCGGCCGTGATAACGCCCCGGCTCACAACGGCACGGGCGGATCGAACACCAGCAACGGCATCGGCGATCGCCGTAACGGCACTAACGGCAACGGCAGCAATGGCGACCTCGGCGGTTTCCTCGTGTCGTCCGTCCCTGTCGGCCTGCCGCTGTTGCCGGAGATCGCCCCTGACGCGATCGACCCCCCGCTTGCGATCAACCTGTTTCCGGACGGTCACGGGCCGCGCGCCGATCGCGGCTCGCCGTGGGCGATCGCGTCCGGCCCCGCCAACGCGCCTCGACGGACCGGTGGCGGTTCGGGCGGTGCCGGCGGCTCGGGCGGTTCCGGCAGTTCAGCTGATCCCGATGCATCGCGCGGCGTCGACGGTCATGGCAACACCGACTCCCGGGAAGAGACCGGGCGTTCCGACGGCCCCCGCCCCGGGCACGCCGACCCGCGATTCGAAGCCGATCCGCCGGCCGTGCCGGTGCCCGCCCCGGCGCCGCTGTGGCTGATGCTCGGCCTGCTGGCTCTTGGAGCGTGGCTGCGCCGCGTCAGGCCGAGTGCTTGCGGGGCAGCGGCGCGCTAGCGCGCGCCAGCACCGGGCGCAGGAAACGCCCGGTATGCGACGCCTCTACGGTGGCAACGCCCTCGGGCGTGCCGGTCGCGATCAGCTCACCGCCGCCGGCACCGCCCTCCGGGCCGAGGTCGATCACCCAGTCGGCGGTCTTGATCACGTCGAGGTTATGCTCGATCACGATGATCGTGTTGCCCTGGTCGCGCAGCCGCTGCAGCACGCCGAGCAGCTGTGCGATGTCGTGGAAGTGCAGCCCGGTGGTGGGTTCGTCGAGCACGTACAGCGTGCGCCCGGTGTCGCGCTTGGCGAGTTCGCGTGCGAGCTTGAGCCGCTGCGCCTCGCCGCCGGAGAGCGTCGTCGCGCTCTGGCCGAGCTTGAGATAACTCAGCCCCACGTCGATCAGTGTCTGTAGCCGCCGCGCGAGCACCGGCACGTTGCGGAACAGCGTGAGCGCATCCTCGATCGTGAGCTCGAGGACCTCGTGGACGTTCAGCCCCTTGTAGCGGATGTCGAGCGTCTCGCGGTTGTAGCGCTGGCCGCGGCACACGTCGCAGGGCACGTACACGTCGGGCAGGAAGTGCATCTCCACGCGCAGCACGCCGTCCCCCTGGCACGCCTCGCAGCGCCCGCCGCGCACGTTGAAGCTGAAGCGCCCCGGGCCGTAGCCGCGCGAGCGTGCTTCCTGCGTGCCGGCGAACAGTTCGCGCACCGGCGTGAAAAGCCCGCTGTACGTCGCGGGGTTCGAGCGCGGCGTGCGCCCGATCGGGCTCTGGTCGATGCGGATCACGCGGTCGAGCTGTTCGAGCCCGTCGACCGCATCGACCGGCGCGGGCTCTGTGCTGCTGCCGTTGATGCGCCGGAGCGCGGTCGCGAGCAGCGTGTCATTGATCAGCGTGCTCTTGCCCGAGCCCGATACGCCGGTCACGCAGGTCAGCAGCCCGAGCGGTACATCCACGTCGACGCCGCGCAGGTTGTTGCCGCGCGCGCCGCGTACCCGGATCTGGCGCTTCGGGTCCGCGGCGATGCGCCGTGCCGGTACCTCTATACGCGCGCGGCCGCTGAGGTAGCGCCCCGTCAGCGAAGCGTCCGTGGCCTCGATCTCGGCCGGTGTGCCCTGCGCGACGACGCTGCCGCCATGCGTGCCGGCGCCGGGGCCGAGGTCGACGACGTGGTCGGCCGCGCGGATGGCCTCCTCATCGTGCTCGACGACGATCACCGTGTTGCCCATGTCGCGCAGGTTCGAAAGCGTGGCGAGCAGGCGCGCGTTGTCGCGCTGGTGCAGGCCGATCGACGGCTCGTCGAGGATGTACATCACGCCGGTCAGCCCCGAACCGATCTGGCTCGCGAGCCGGATGCGCTGCGCCTCGCCGCCCGACAGCGTGTCGGCGCTGCGGTCGAGGCTGAGGTAGGTCAGCCCGACGTCGGCGAGGAAGCGCAGCCGGTCGTGGATCTCGCGCACCACGCGCGCGGCAACCTCGCCGCGCCAGCCCGGCAGCGTCAGTGATTCGAACAGCGCGAGCGCGTCGGCGACCGACAGCGCGGTGATGTCGGCGATCCCGTGCGGGCCGATGTAGACGTGGCGCGCGGCGCGGTTCAGCCGGCTGCCGTTGCAGTCCGGGCACGTGCGCGTGCTCATGAAGCGGCTGAGTTCCTCGCGCACCGGTGCCGATTCGGTTTCGCGCCAGCGCCGTTCCATGTTCGGCAGGATGCCTTCGAAGGGGTGGCGCCGCGTGATCGAGCTGCCGCGCGCGCTCACGTAGTGCATCTCGATCTCTTCGTCGCCGCTGCCGTGCAGGATCACCTCACGCTGCCGGTCGGTCAGCGAGTCGAACGGCGCCTCGGCGTCGAAGCCGTAGTGGTCGGCGAGGCTCGTGATCATCCGAAAGTACCACGCGTTGCGCCGGTCCCAGCCGCGAATCGCGCCGCCGGCGAGGCTCAGCCCCGGGTCGACGATCACGCGGTCGGGGTCGAAGAACGCGCGCACGCCGAGACCGTCGCAGGTCGGGCACGCGCCGGCCGGGTTGTTGAACGAGAACAGCCGCGGTTCCGGGTCGTCGATGCTGTAGCCGCACACCGGGCACGCGAAGCGGCTCGAGAACGACAGCGTGTCGCCGTCCTCGCCGGGCATCGGCGCGATGCGCGCGACGCCGCCGGAAAGTTCCAGCGCCGTCTCGAACGACTCGGCGAGCCGCAGCGTGAGGTCATCGCGCACGCGGAAGCGGTCGACGACCGCCTCGATGGTGTGGCGGCGTTTGGGGTCCATCGAAGGCGGCGTGTCGAGCTCGACGACCTCGCCGTCTACGCGTGCGCGTACGAAGCCGCGGGCGCGAAGATCGGCAAACACTTCCTCGTGGTGGCCCTTGCGGTCGGTGCGCACCGGCGCCAGCAGCATCAGCCGCCGGCCGTCGGGCAGCGCGAGCACGGTGTCGACCATCTGGCTGACGCTGCTCGCCTCGAGCGGTTCGTCGTGGTCGGGGCAGCGCGGCTGGCCGGCGCGCGCGAACAGCAGCCGCAGGTAGTCGTGGATCTCGGTGACGGTGCCGACGGTGGAACGCGGGTTGTGCGACGTAGACTTCTGCTCGATCGCGATTGCCGGCGACAGCCCCTCGATGTGGTCCACGTCGGGCTTGTCCATCATCGACAGGAACTGGCGCGCGTACGCCGACAGCGACTCCACGTATCGGCGCTGTCCCTCGGCGAAGATCGTGTCGAACGCAAGCGACGACTTGCCGGAGCCGGACATGCCGGTGATCACGATCAGCGCGTCGCGCGGAAGATCGAGGTCTATACCCCGCAGGTTGTGCGTGCGGGCACCGCGTATGCGTATGGCTTTCATCTCGCCCGGGCCACCTCGGGCCGAAGGTCAACCTGTTAATATACGCCGCTCCTCGATCGCGACGCAAAGGACGGCGCTTGGCCACCGAGGCACCTGCACGCATTTCGATGACGCCGCGCGAACGCGGCTACACGGCGGTCGTCGCCGGCGTGTCGTCGGTGCGCCTGTTCGGGCTGTTCCTGCTGCTGCCGGTACTCGCGGTCTACGCCCGCGACCTGCCGGGCGCGACGCCGACGCTGGTCGGGCTCGCGATCGGCGTCTACGGCGTCACCCAGGCGCTGCTGCAGATCCCGCTCGGCATCCTGTCCGACCGTTTCGGGCGCCGGCGCATCGTCGCCGCGGGACTGATCGTGTTCGCGCTCGGCGGCGTGGTCGCGGCACTGTCAGACACGATCTTCGGCATCATCGCCGGTCGCGCGCTGCAGGGCGCCGGCGCGATCTCGGCGGTGCTCACCGCGAGCCTCGCCGACAACACCCGCGACACCGTGCGCACCCGCGCGGTCGCGCTCGTCGGGGCCGGCATCGGGCTCGGCTTCGTGTTCGCGATCGTCGTCGCGCCGCTGCTCGCGCCGCTGATCGGGCTGTCGGGCATGTTCTGGCTGACCGCGCTGCTCGCGGTCGGCGCGCTCGCCGTTGCGTGGCGCTGGCTCGACGACGGCCCGCCGGTCACGCGGCTGTCCGACCGCGGCCAGCTCCACCGCGCGATCACCCGCCCCGGGCTCGCCGAGCTCAACGCGTCGATGTTCGTGCTGCACCTGGTGCTGACGGCGAGCTTCGTCGTGCTGCCGCAGGTGCTCGCCGACGACCTGGGGCTCGCGGTGCCGCAGCACGCGCTTGTCTACGTGATCGCGATGCTCGCGTCGCTGCTCGTCGCGGTGCCGATGATCCTCGCGAGCGACGGCGCCAACCCCCGCCGCGAGCTGCCGATGATCGCGTTCGGCTTCATGGCCGCGGGGCAGCTCTGGCTCGCGTCCGGCGTGCCCGCGGTCACGGCCGCGGTGGTCGCGCTCGCGGTGCTGTTCGCCGGCTTCAACTACCTCGAGGCGCGGCTGCCGGCTATGGTCAGCCAGTTTGCGCCGCAGGACCTGCGCGGCGCCGCGCTCGGCGCGTTCGCGACCTGCCAGTTCACCGGCGTGTTCCTCGGCGGCTGGCTCGGCGGCTGGCTGCTCGGGCGCTTCGACGCCGAGGCGGTGTTCACGATGTGCGCGTTCGCCGCCGTGGTCGGCGCGCTGCTGTGCCGGCTGGCCCGCCGCAGCGAATCGGCGCTTTCGCACCCGTAACGCGACTCTGCACACCGCCGCGCGGGGCCGTACAATCCCCGCATCTACAGTGACAGACCACGCAGGGGCCCCGCGGCCCGGAGGACACAGCAATGGCACGTGGCATCAACAAGGCCATCATCGTCGGCAACCTCGGGGTAGACCCGGAAACCCGCTACATGCCCAGCGGCGCCGCCGTGACCAACATCCGGGTCGCCACGTCCGAGCAGTGGAAGGACAAGCAGACCGGCGACCCGCAGGAACGCACCGAATGGCACCGCATCGTGTTCTTCGGGCGGCTGGCGGAAATCGCCGCCGAATACCTGCGCAAGGGCTCGCAGGTCTACATCGAGGGCAGCATCCGCACCCGCAAGTGGCAGGGTCAGGACGGCCAGGACCGCTACACGACCGAGATCGTCGCGAACGAAATGCAGATGCTCGGCGGCCGTGGCGGCAGCGGCGCGCCGTCGGGCGGCTACGGCGGCGGTGAATCGCGCAGCGGTGGCGAGCAGGGCGGCAGCGGTGGTGGCGGCAGCAGCCGCAAGCCGGCCCCGGCCGAAGACACCTTCGACGACGAAATCCCGTTCTAGCGCGCTCCGGCGCGCCCGTGTGGCGCGCACGCGACAAGTGACCCGCCATCCGCCCCGGGCTCGCAAACCGCGTGCCCGCGCCATTCTCCTGTCATCCGGCGGGTGGTAAAGTTACGAATCGTCTCAACATAGGGAGAAACCCCGTCCGGCGGCCCACGCAAGGCCGCGCCGACCACCATCATGCCCAACAAGCTTTACGTGCAGACCCACGGCTGCCAGATGAACGAGTACGACTCGGAGAAAATGGCGTCCGTGCTGCGCGAATCCCACGGCCTCGAACTCACGTCCAACCCCGAAGAGGCCGCCGTCCTGCTGCTCAATACCTGCTCCGTGCGCGAAAAGGCGCAGGAGAAGGTGTTCTCGCAACTCGGGCGCTGGCGCGCGTTCAAGGCGCGCAATCCCGGTACCGTGATCGGCGTCGGCGGCTGCGTCGCGAGCCAGGAGGGCGAGGCGATTCTCGAGCGCGCGCCGTTCGTCGACATCGTCTTCGGCCCGCAGACGCTGCACCGCCTGCCGGCGATGCTCGAGCAGGTGCGCGCAGGCGGTGGCGCCGCGCTCGATGTCAGCTTCCCCGAGATCGAAAAATTCGACGCGCTGCCCGAGCCGCGCGCTGAAGGCCCGGTCGCGTTCGTGTCGATCATGGAAGGCTGCAGCAAGTACTGCAGCTTCTGCGTCGTGCCGTACACGCGTGGCGAGGAGATCAGCCGCCCGTTCGATGACGTGATCGCCGAGATCGTCGAACTCGCCGACCAGGGCGTGAAGGAAGTGAACCTGCTCGGCCAGAACGTTAACGCGTACCGCGGCCCGATGCACGACGGCACCGTCGCGGATCTCGCGACGCTGATCCATTTCGTCGCCGCGGTCGACGGTATCGAGCGCATCCGCTTCACGACCTCGCACCCGGTGGAGTTCACCGACGCGCTGATCGACGCCTACGCGAACGTGCCGAAGCTCGCGAGCTTCCTTCACCTGCCGGTGCAGAGCGGGTCCGACCGCGTGCTCGCGCGCATGAAGCGCGGCCACACCGCGCTCGAGTACCGCCAGAAGATGCGCCGGCTGCGCGAGGCACGCCCGGGCATCAGCATCTCGTCGGACTTCATCGTCGGCTTCCCCGGCGAGACCGACCGCGACTTCCAGGACACGATGAAGCTGATCCGTGACGTCGGTTTCGACCAGTCGTTCAGCTTCATGTACAGCCCGCGCCCGGGCACGCCGGCCGGCGCGTTTCCCGACCAGGTCGAGCCCGACGTGAAAAAGGCGCGGCTCGCCGAGCTGCAGGCGCAGGTCAACGCGCAGGCGCAGGCGATCAGCGAAGCGATGGTCGGCACGCACCAGCGCGTGCTGCTCGAGCGCCCCTCGCGCAAGGACCCGCGCCAGCTCGCGGGGCGCACCGAGAACAATCGCTGGGTCAACCTCGACGGTGATCCGTCATGGATCGGCGAGTTCGTCGACGTGCAGATCACCGAGGCGCTGCCCAACTCGCTGCGTGGCCGCGTCCTCACCGCCCCCGACGGGCGGCAGGTCGCCTGATGCCGGTCACCGGACTGGACACCGCCCCGGCGGCCCGCGACGTGCTCCTCGAACCGGCCGACAACGAGCGGCTGGCAAACCTGTGCGGGCAGTTTGACGAGAACCTCCGCCAGATCGAGCGCCGGCTTGACGTCGAGATCAGCAACCGTGGCAACCATTTCCGCGTCGCCGGTGAAGACGCCGCGGCCGAGGCTTGCGAGCGCGTGCTGCAGCAGCTTTTCGCCCTCAGCCAGCGCGAACGCATCGACGGACAGCGCGTGCACATGTGCCTGCAGGAGGCGGGTATGGAACAGGTGATCGCACCGGTGGGCGACGACGGCGAGGACGACGGCGTCGTCGAGCCCACGCTGATCCGCACGCGGCGCAAGCTCATCCGCGGCCGCGGCAGGAACCAGGTCGCCTACATCGACAGCGTGCGCGGGCGTGATCTGACCTTCGGCATCGGCCCGGCCGGCACCGGCAAGACCTATCTTGCCGTCGCGTGCGCGGTCGAGGCGCTGGAGCAGGACCTCGTGCGCCGCATCGTGCTGGTGCGCCCGGCGGTCGAAGCCGGCGAACGCCTCGGCTTCCTGCCCGGCGACATGTCTCAGAAGGTCGACCCGTACCTGCGCCCGATGTACGACGCGCTCTACGAGACGCTCGGCTTCGAGCGCGTCGGGCGGCTCATAGAGCGCCAGATCATCGAGGTCGCGCCGCTCGCGTTCATGCGCGGGCGCACGCTGAACGACTCGTTCGTCATTCTGGACGAGGCGCAGAACACCACCATCGAGCAGATGAAGATGTTCCTGACGCGCATCGGCTTCGGCTCGTGCGCGGTCGTCACCGGTGACATCACGCAGACCGACCTGCCGCGCGGCCAGATCTCGGGGCTGCGCCACGTGATGCGCGTGCTCGAGGGCGTCGACGCGGTCAGTTTCTGCCATTTCACCGCGCGCGACATCGTGCGCCACCCGCTGGTGCAGACGATCGTCGAGGCCTACGAGGCGTTCGGCGAACGCATCGACGGCCCGGAGCGCTGAGATGGCCGTGACCGTCGTCGTTCAGCACGTGTCCCGACATGCGGGTGCGCCCTCGCGCGCCCAGCTCGCGCGCTGGGTCACCGCCGCCGCGCCCGACGCGCGCGGCGAGGTCACCGTGCGTATCACGGACGCCGACGAGTCGCGCGCGCTGAACCGCGACTGGCGCGGCCGCGATCATGCGACCAACGTGCTGTCGTTTCCCGCGGGCGAGCTGCCGGCGGACATCCCCGACGCACCGTTCGGTGACCTCGTGCTGTGCGCCGACGTGATCGCACGCGAGGCGCGCGAACAGGGCAAGGACGAGACAGCGCACTGGGCACACATGGTCGTGCACGGCGTACTGCACCTGCTCGGCCACGACCACCAGTCAGCGGCCGAGGACGATACCATGGAAGCGCTGGAAGTGCGCGTGCTCGCGTCGCTCGGCTGGTCCGACCCGTACGCGCTGCTGCCCGCCACCGACACACCTGTCCAGAGGACCGCATCCTGATGGCCGACGACTCGCCTCCGAGTACCAACGGTCCTGTGGGCAAGGGCTGGTGGGCGCGCCTCGCGCGCGCCTGGACCGGCGAGCTGCAGGACCGCAACGACGTCAGGGCCGTGCTCGCCCAGGCCAGCGAGCAGGGGCTGCTCGACAAGGACGAGATGACGATGCTGCACGGGGCGCTGAAGGTGTCCGAGGTGCAGGTGCGCGACATCATGGTGCCGCGCTCGCAGATGGTCGTGCTCCACCGCGAGGCCGAACCCACCGACTGGCTGAAGACCATCATCGAGTCCGGCCACTCGCGCTTTCCGGTGATCGGCGAGGACCGCGACGAGGTGCTCGGCATCCTGCTCGCGAAGGACCTGCTGCGCCTCTACGCCGAGGGCGGCGGCCAGAGCCCGCGCCAGCTCGACGCGCGCAAGGTGCTGCGCCCGCCGGTGTTCATCCCCGAGAGCAAGCGGCTGAACACGCTGCTGCACGAGTTCCGCGAAAGCCACAACCACATCGCGATCGTCGTCGACGAGTACGGCGGTGTCGCAGGATTGCTGACCATCGAGGACGTGCTCGAGCAGATCGTCGGCGAGATCGACGACGAGCACGACAACGAGGAGGATCACATCAAGCCCGACGAGAAGGGCGGCTACATCCTCCGCGCGCTGACCCGTATCGAGGACTTCAACGACTACTTCGAAAGCGACCTGTCCGACGAGGACTACGACACCCTCGGCGGGCTGATCATCCACGAGCTCGGCCGCATGCCGCGTCGCGGTGACAAGATCAGCGTCGGCGAATTCCACTTCCGCGTGCTGCGCGCCGACCGCCGGCGCGTTGACACCGTGCACCTCGAACTCGCGTCGCGCGACGAACTCGCGTCGGCCGGCGACTGACCCGCACCCCGCGCCCGGTGGCCCTGTCTTCACTACAGCAATGGCTGCACGCACCACGCGCGCGCCTCGTGTGGGCCGCGCTGCTCGGCGCCGCGCTGCCGCTCGCGTACGCACCCTTCGACCTGTGGTGGCTCGCGCCGCTGCTGCTCGCCGGCCTCTGGGCACTGTGGGACGGGCAGAACTCGCGCGACGCCGCGTGGACCGGCTTCGTGTTCGGCACCGCGCAGTTTCTTGCCGGCACCTACTGGCTGTACATCAGCATCCACGTGTTCGGCGGCGCGCCGCTCGTGCTCGCGGTCGGCCTCATGTTCGCGGTGGTGCTGATCATGGCCGCGTACTTTGCGCTGACCGGCTGGCTCGCCGCGCGGCTCGCGCCCGAGAGCGGTGCGCTGCGCTGGTGGCTCGTGCTGCCGGCAACGTGGCTCGTCGTCGAGTGGCTGCGTGGCTGGCTGTTCAGCGGCTTCGGCTGGCTCGCGCTCGGCTATTCGCAGACTGACAGCCCGCTCGGCGGCTGGGCGCCGGTCGGCGGGCTGTACCTCATGACGCTCGCGGTGCTCATCAGCGCATCGGCGCTGCGCGTGCTCGCCGCCCCCGGCGTGGGGCGCATTGTCGCGCCGCTGGTGCTGGTCGCGGTGTGGGGCGGCGGCGCGCTGTTCGCGCGCGTGGAGTTCACGACCCCGGTGGGCGAGCCGGTGAGCATTGCGCTCGCGCAGGGTTCGGTGCCGCAGGATCTGAAATGGGCGCCGGAGCAGTTCGAGACGACGCTGCAGCTCTACAGCGGCCTGACCGAGCGCGCGCTCGACCATGACCTGATCATCTGGCCGGAGGCCGCAATCCCGGCGCTCGCCCACCAGGTCGACAGTTACCTGCGCGCGATCCGCGGGCTCGCCGCCGAGGGCGGTGCGACGGTGCTGCTCGGCATCCTGCGCTACGACTTCGACCTCGACCAGTACGAGAACACGCTGCTCGCGCTCACCGACGAGCCCGAGTACTACGTCAAGCACCACCTCGTGCCCTTCGGCGAGTACTTCCCGGTGCCGGCGTGGGTGCGCAACTGGATGCGGCTGATGAACCTTCCGTACACCGACATCGCCGCGGGGCCTGCGAACCAGCCGCCGCTCGAGGTCGCCGGGCAGCGTCTCGCGGTGTCGATCTGCTATGAAGACCTGTTCGGCGCGAAGCAGCTCCACTACTATCCCGACGCGACGCTGCTGGTGAACGTCAGCAACGACGCGTGGTTCGGCGACTCGATCGCGCCGCACCAGCACCTGCAGATCGCGCGCCTGCGCGCGATGGAAAGCCGGCGTTGGATGGCGCGTTCGACCAATACCGGCGTGTCGGCGATGATCGACCCGTTCGGCGCGGTGCCCGGGGCCTCACCGCAGTTCGAGACCTACCTGCTCTCGGGCGAGGCCCAGGGCAGGACCGGCCACACACCGTACACGCGCACCGGCAACGCACCGCTGGTGACGCTCGCATTTTTCGCACTGCTGGCCTGCGCATGGCGCCGCCGGCCCTGATCCAGGACTTCGGAGGAAATACAGATGTTCAAGCGACTCGTACCCGTCAACAAGCAGAACCACAAGGGCTGGAAGATCAAGCGGCTCGAGAACTTCCACTTTGCCGGCAACATCCACATCGCGTCACTGGTCGCGCACGAGTTCGGCCGCGCCGCGGGCTCGATGCCCATCGTGTTCCTCGAGGACAAGGAAAACGATATGTACCGCCCGGTGAGCCTGCTCGGCTTCGAGGAGGGCGAAAACCTGTTCGTCAACAAGGACTCGGGCCAGTGGGAGCCGGGCTACATCCCGGCAATCATCCGCCGCTATCCGTTCTCGCTGTCGCGCTCCAACGAGGAGGGCGTGTTCAATATCCTCGTCGACGAGGAATGCGGGCTGCTGAGCAAGACCGAGGGCGACCCGCTGTTCAAGGACGACGGTGAACTCGCCGAGCTGATGGAGAACGTGCAGCGCTACCTCGGCGAGCTGCACCAGATGAACGAGTTCACGAACAAGTTCTGCAGCTACCTGAAGCAGCAGGGCCTGTTCGTGCCGCTTCAGATCCGCATCCCGCACGGCAACGGCGCGCGTGACATCACCGGCTGCTTCCGCGTCGACGAGGACAAGCTCAACGGGCTGCCCGACGCGGTGTTCCTCGAGATGCGCAACCAGCGCTACCTGTCGGTGATCTACGCGCACCTGGTGTCGCTGCAGCAGGTCGACCGGCTGATCCGCCTGCGCCAGGCGCGCTATCCGCAGGAGGCGCAGGCCGCCCAGCAGGCGCAGAACCCGGCCGGCCCGGGCGCGCCGGAGTCGCAGGCGGGCGCCGGTGCGCCTGCGAACGACGCGACGGCCGGTGGTGCGGCCGCGGCCGGGCCGGCAGCGGCCCAGGCGGCCGCGAACGAGCCGGCGCCGGAGGGCAACGGCGGCGACGCCGACGCGCCGGGCGGCTTCGACCCGACCGAGGGCCCGCGAGGCGCCTGATCAGTCCATCATCGCGTCGCGCAGCGCGCGGAACTCGTTGCCCTCGTACCAGTTCGGCCAGTCCTCGCTGTTGGCGAGCCGGCGGCTGAGCGCGGCGAAGAGTTCCGCGTCCTCGGCGAGCCCGGTGAGATCCCAGTCGGGGTCGAACTCGTCGCCGGGCTCGTGGTAGCGGTTGGCGTAGTAGTCGGCGAGCATCGCCTCGCCGTACTCGCGCCCGCGCTCGACGTGCTCCAGCCCGCCGCTCGCGTACATCACCGGCA
>PWYM01000171.1 GCA_003567855.1 Gammaproteobacteria bacterium
CGACGCGCCGGTGCGCGAGGATACGCGTGCGCGCCTCGCGCTCGCCGGACTCACCGGCATCACGATGATCCAGCTCCGTGGCGGCAGCCCCGACAGCCCGTCGCTGCGCGCCGAGGAGGGCAAGCTGCCCCGAATTCCCGCGGAGCGTTCTCCTCTGCAGCAGGTGCTCGAAACTTCCGAGGACATCGCCAGCGCGGCGAGCGAGGTGCTGGTGCGGCTGATGGACTTCCTCACCGAGGAGAACGCGACGCGCATCGCGTCCACGCTGGACAACTTCGAGCGTGCAAGCGGCGCGCTGGTCACCGATGACCGGCTGCTCGAGGACACGCTGCGCAGTGCCAACGAGGCCGCGGCGGCGGTGGCGCGGATGACCGGCGAGCTCGAACGGACGATGGCGCGCGTGGACCGCACGCTGGAAAGCGTCGGCGGCACGCTGGAGGAGGACCTGCCGGTTCTGAGCGCGGAACTGAAGTCCACGCTCGGCGGCCTGGCCGGTGTCGCCGAACGCGCCGACCGCATCCTTGCCGCCAACGAGGACGCGTTCGCGACCTTCGGCCCGGAAGGGCTCGCACAGCTCGGCCCCACGCTGCTCGAAATGCGTCTCGTGCTGCGCGAATTCAGCCGGCTCGGCCAGCGCTTCGAACGCAGCCCCGCCCGCTTCATACTCGGCGGTGACCAGCCCGAGGAGTACCAGCCCAGATGATCCACCCGTTCCTCTACCGTGTCCTCGTGGCGGCGCTGTGCGCCGCGCTGGTGTCGGGCTGCGTGCTCGGGCGGCAGTCGACGCCCGTCAGCATCATCGCGCCGGTCGTCGAGCTCGAACCCGGCGCCGGCTGGCCCGAGGCCGCCTGGACGCTGCAGGTGCAGCGCCCGGTCAGTGACCAGATGCGCGACTCCAACCGCATCCTCGTGCGCGAGGCACGCTCGCAGCTCAAGGTCTACCCCGGTGCGGCATGGCTGGACGCCGCGCCCGACATGTTCCAGGCGCTACTGGTGCAGGCGCTCGAGGATTCGGGGCGTTTCGAGGGCGTGTCACGCCCCGGCGGCGCCGCCGGGCGTTACCGCCTGCGCACCGAGATGCGCCGTTTCGAAGCACTCGATGACGGCAGCCGCGACCTGGCCGCCGACATCGAGATCCGCGCGTCGATGATCCACACGCGCAGCGCGCGGGTCGTCGCGACGCGCACCTTCGAGCAGCGCACGCGCGCCGATGGCGGTGGGCTGCAGCCGCTTGTGACCGCGTTCGAGGATGCGTTCCAGCAACTCGTCACGGATATCGCCGAGTGGGTGCTCGTCTCGGCCGAGGAAGCCGCCGCCGAGCGCGGCGACGAAGAGATTCCGGCCGAGGGCCTGCGACGCCGGCCGCGCGACACCTGACGCGCCACCTTCCGGGGAGCGCCGGTACGGCTCAGCCCGCCCGGGCTCCTGCGAGCGCTTCGCGCACCATGGCCCGCGCGGCCCAGACGGTGACTTCACGCGCGGTGCGTTCGCCGGCACCGAGCACGTCGGAACAGACCACCATCGCCTCGGTGCCGAACAGCAGCGCGAGCGCACGGCACAGCCGCCGGTACGCGGCGGGCGAAAGCTCGCCGCGTACCGGGGCGAGCGCCGCCTCGATCAGTCCGGTGCGGCGGTTCTGGCGCCGCGCGCCCGTGCCGCCGGGCGCGGCGAGGTGGCTCGACAGCATCAGCTTGAGCTGCGCGGCGTTGCGCCATGTCATCTGGTGCAGCGCGAGCAGCGCGCGTTCGACACGCGCCTCGGCGTCGGTGGACGCATCATCCGCGAACAGCACCGCCGGGTCCGGCGCCTCGCCCTGCAGCGGCGCCTCGATCAGCAGGGCCTCCAGGCTCGGGAAGTGCCGGTAGGCGGTGGCGCGCGACACCAGCGCGGCGTCGGCGATCTCGTCCATCGTCGGTGTACGCCCTGCTTTCAGCAGCGCGGCGGCCGCGACCAGCAGGTCCTTGCGGGTGCGCAGCCGCTGGTTCGCGCGCCGGTCGCGGCGCGCGTCGGGGGCGTGCTTGCGGGTGCCGGCGGGGCCGGGCATCGGCTCAGGTGTCCGCGAGCTGGCGCATGATCGCGGGGAAATCCAGCCACACGTTCTCGCGCCGGATGCGGCCGTCGTCGCTGAACTCGACCACGTGCAGCAGCCGGAACTCGAGCGGGCGCCCGCGCCCGTCCATGCCGAACGGATGCCCGGCCGCGGCGCCGCGCCACTGCGATTCGTCGACGAGGAAGTTCTCGCCGTGCAGGCGCCGCACGGTGCGTATTTCGCCGGCGGCGAGGTCGGCGAACAGCTGCTCGTAGAAGCGACGGGCAGCGTCCGGCCCGATGGTCGGACCGGTGGGTGCGCCGACGATGTCGTGCTCGACGTCATCGGCCAGCGTCGTCAGCACGCCGTCGAGGTCGTCGGCGGCCTCGTACGCGAAGTGACGGTCCATGATTTCGTTCATCCGTTCGACTGACAGGGCCATCGCGGCATCCTCACCGTGGTGTCACCGGCGAGACAATAGTCTCATCACGCGACTCAGTCAATAAAAAGCGAAGCGCACGCGCTATAATGGTGCACTGCACACAGGGAGGTCTTGAATGAGCAAAAGAGACGACTGGGTCGTCCTGAAGTTCGGCGGCACCAGCGTCGCGTCGCTCGAGCGCTGGCAGACGATCCTCGAAATCATCCGCGCGCGCCGCGAGGAAGGCTTCCGCGTGCTCGTGGTCTGCTCGGCGCTGTCGGGCATTTCCAACCTGCTGACGCGCCTGCTGTCGGAGCTCGAATCCGAGGACAACGTCGCGGCCACGCTCGCCGAGTTCCGCGAACGCCACGAGCTTTTTGCCGACCAGATGGACAGCGACTTCGAGACGCTGGCCGGCGACTGGGTCGACGAACTCGGCCGGCTGGTTTCAGGGACGCGGCTGATCGGGCGCCTCAGCGACGAGGTGCGCGCGCGCATCCTGTCCACCGGCGAGTTCATCTCCACGCGCATCGGCGCGCAGTGGCTGACGCGACAGGGCATGGAGGTGCGCTGGCTCGACGCGCGTGACCTGCTCACCGCGGCGCCGGTGCCGGTCGAGGCCACGCAGAGCCAGCGCTACCTGTCGGCCAGCTGCAGCTACGAAGCCGACCCGGAGCTGCGCGCGACGCTCGACGACGCCGGCGCGCCGGTCGTCATCACGCAGGGCTTCGTCGCCGCCGACGAGCACGGGCGCACGGTGCTGCTCGGGCGCGGCGGCTCGGACACCTCGGCGGCGTATTTCGCCGCGCGCATCGGCGCGCAGCGCCTCGAGATCTGGACCGACGTGCCGGGGCTGTTCACGACCAACCCCAAGGACCGTCCCGACGCACGCCTGCTGCGCCTGATCGGCTACGCCGAGGCGCAGACGCTCGCCGCACTCGGTGCCCGCGTGCTGCACCCGCGCTGCATCCCGCCGGTCAGCCGCCATGACATCCCGCTGCACGTGCGCTGCACGCAGGCCCCGGACATGGAAGGGACGGTGATCTCGTCGGAGCACACCGGCGACCCGCCCGACATCAAGGCCGTCGCGACCCGGCGCCAGGTCTACATGGTCGACCTGCGCTGCCCGGGCCACTGGCACCTGCCGGGCCTGCTGTCGGACGTGACGACGGTGTTCCGCCGTCACGGCATCACGATCGACCTGATCGCGAACTCCTCGCAGCGCGTCGCGGTCACGCTCGATCCGGCGGTGATTCCGCTGGGCCCCATAGAACGCGACAACCTGATCCGCGACCTCGAGCGTTTCGGCGAGCCGCGGCTGTACACGCGCGTCGCGAGCGTCAGCCTCGTCGGTTCGAATATCGGCTTCGTGATCGGCAAGCTGGCAAAGGCGCTAGAGGCGGTCGACAACCGCCATATCCACATGGTCACGCAGGCCGCGAACACCGACGGGCTGTCGCTGGTCGTCGAGCCCGACCACGTCGACGCGGTGCTCAATCCGCTGCACGACTGGCTGCTCGCCGGCGCCGCCGACGAGCGCATCTTCGGGCCGAGCTGGGACGAGATCCGCACGCAGCTGCCCGACGCCTGAGACGCGCCGCGGCGCGTCGCTTACCCGTCGCCGTCGTCGCTGAGACCGGCGCGGGCGCGGCGCTCGCGGATGGTTTCGCTCAGCGCCGACGCGAGGATGCCGGCCGGCATCGCGATGATGCCTACACCCGACAGCGCGGTCAGCGCAGCAAAGAACCGGCCGAGCCCGGTGATCGGCGTGACGTCGCCGTAGCCGACCGTCGTCAGCGTCGCCACGCTCCACCACAGCGAGCGCGGGATGCTGCCGAAGTCTTCGGGCTGGTGTCCGGCCTCGACGAGGTAGAGCAGCGTCGATGACACCAGCATCAGCACCACGGCGACGCCGACGCTCAGCAGCAGCTCGAAGCGCCGGGCGCCGAGTGCGCGCGTGAGGTTGCCGATCGCCAGTGAGAACTGCCCGAGCCGTGCGAGCCGGAGAATGCGCGCGAGCCGCAGCAGGCGCAGCAGCACGCCGGACACCGGCAGCACCGGTGCGAGAAAGCTGATCACCGCGAGCAGGTCGAACACCGACGAC
>PWYM01000147.1 GCA_003567855.1 Gammaproteobacteria bacterium
GCGCCCTTGCCGGCGACGTCCTCGTAGCGGATCGTCTGTATGCCGAGGTAGCGCTGGGCGACCGAGTCGAGGTCGTGGCGGGTCGCGACGCTGTTGAGCACGTAGGACTCGAGCATCGTGTCGTAGCGCTGTCCGGCGAGCTCGATGTCGTAGTGGCGCAGCACGTGCGCGTCGTACTTTAGATGATGGCCGATCTTCGGGGCGTCGGCGTCCTCGAGCCAGTTGCGTAGCGCGTCCAGCACCTCGTCGCGGTCGAGCTGCGCCGGCGCGTCGGGGTAGCGGTGCGCGACCGGGACGTAGCACGCCTCGCCGGGCGCCACCGCGAGCGCGACGCCGACGAGCTCGGCCTGCATGTAGTTCAGGCTGGTCGTCTCGAGGTCCAGCGCGGTGAGTTCGGCGTCGCCGATGCGCGCGATCCAGCGCTGCAGCGCGTCGCGGTCGAGCACCGTCTCGTACTCGGTGGCGTCGGACGGGCGCGTGGTGGGTGCCGGATCGACCGCGTCGGGCAGCTTGCGCAGCAGCGTGCCGAGCTCGAGGCGGGTGTACAGCGCGCGCAGCTGCTCGATGTCGGGTTCGCCGGTGCGCAGCGCCTCGGGCGTGCAGTCGATTTCGACGTCGGTACGGATGGTCGCCAGTTCCCGCGAGAGCGCGAGCTGGTCGAGGTGTGCACGCAGGCTTTCGCCGACCTTGCCGCCGATGTCGCCGGCATGTTCGATGATGGCGTCCAGCGACCCGTATTTCTGCAGCCACTTGGCCGCTGTCTTCGGGCCGACCTTGGGCACGCCCGGAATGTTGTCGGAGCTGTCACCGACCAGCGCGAGGTAGTCGATGATCTGGTCGGGGCGCACGCCGAACTTGTCCTCGACGCCTTTGCCGTCGAGCACGGTGTCGCTCATCGTGTTGACCAGCGTGACCCCGTCGCGCACGAGCTGCGCCATGTCCTTGTCGGCGGTGGAGACGATCACCGGCCAGCCGTCTTCGGCGGCGGCATGCACCAGCGTGCCGATCACGTCGTCGGCCTCGACGCCGGGTTCGCGCAGCAGCGGGATGCCCTGCGCGCGGATCGCCTCGATCAGCGGTTCGACCTGGCTGCGCAGCTCGTCGGGCATCGGCGGCCGGTTGGCCTTGTACTCGGTGTACAGTTCGTCGCGAAAGGTCGGACCGCGCGCATCCATGACCACCGCGAAATGTTCCGGGTCATGGTCCTCGCGCAGCCGGTTCAGCATGTTCAGCACGCCGAGCACGGCGCCGGTCGGGGTGCCGTCGGCGGCGGTCAGCGGTGGCATCGCGTGGAAGGCGCGGTACAGGTAGGACGAGCCGTCGACCAGGACCAGCGGCCGGTGTGGGGCGTCACTCACGGGGTACGGGCCCCGCCGCCGCCGTCGCGGCCGTTGTCGCGGTCCTCGTCGTCGTCCTCGTCGTCGTCGTGGTCGTGGTCGTCTTCATCGGACGCGGGGGCGCCGACCTCCGCCGGCGTGGGTTCCTCAAGGTACAGCGGGCCACGCTGGCCACACGCGGTGGCGAGCAGCAGCAGGGCAGCAGCACAAAGGCATATCAGGGGTCTGGTGGACAAGGTCGACTCCGGTAGCGCGGGCCCCGCTGGGCGCGCCGGTAAACCGACCGCAAGGATACAACAGGCGCCGGGCGCCCCGCCGCGCGGGGGGCGGCGCGCTCAGTCGCGCATGCGCAGGATCGGGTTCGCGCCCGGGCGTTCCAGGATCGCCGTGGTGAGGCGCGATACGCAGGTCAGGCGGCCTTCCTCGTCGTGGATCTCGATGTGCCAGACGTGGGTGCGGCCACCGATGTGGAAGGGCTTCGCGGTGGCGGTGACGCGCCCGCTGCCGACGCCGCGCAAGTGGTTGGCGTTGATCTCCAGGCCGACGCAGATCTTGCGCTCGGCGTCGACACACATGTTCGACGCGGTCGAGCCCAGCGTCTCGGCGAGCACGCACGACGCGCCGCCGTGCAGCAGCTGCACCGGCTGCATCGTGCGGTGGTCGACCGCCATGGAGGCCTTGATGTAGTCGTCGCCGATTTCCTCGAAGCGCAGGTCGACGCTTTCGTCCATCGTGCCGCGGCTCATTTCGCGAAGCTGCTCGAGCGTGGGTCGGTTCTTCCAGATGCTCATCGTGGTTTTCCTTTGTCACCGGGACGCGCGCGGGTGCGTTCAGTCCCCGTCCTTCATCTCCAGCGCGATGCGCCGGTAAGCCTCGCGGAACGGAAGCCCCTCCTCGAGCACCAGCCGGTTGGCGCGTTCGGCGGCGCCGAGCTCGTCGGGCAGCGTGATCGCCTCGGGGCGGAAGCGTACGCCGTCTATCGCGGTTGCGGCGATCGTAAGCGATGCGTCGGCAAGGTCTATGCCCCGGAACAGCGGTGCCTTGATTCTTTGCAGGTCCCGATGATAGCCGGAGGTGAGTTTGACGATGATGCCGAGCACCTCGTTGAGCGCGCCGGTGCCCGTGGCGACGGCGCCGCGCAGCAGTTCGAACACGTCCGGGTTGCGCTTCTGGGGCATGATCGATGAGCCGGTGGTCATCGCCTCGGGCAGCGTCACGAATCCGAACTCGTAGGTGTAGAACAGCAGCAGGTCGGAGGCGAGCCGCGACAGGTCGTTCAGCGTCAGCGTGATCTCGAACAGCACCGCCGCCTCGGCCTTGCCGCGCGAGAGCTGTACCGCGGTGACCGGTGCATGCACGCTGTCGAAGCCCAGGGCGCGCGTGGTCGCTTCACGGTCGAGCTCAAGTCCCGGTACGCCGTAGCCCGCGGCCGAGCCCAGCGGGTTGCGCGAAATCCGCCGGCGGAGCGCGCGCAGACCCTCGGCGTCATCGCCGAATTCGCTGGCAAAACCGCCCGCCCATAGCGCGACGCTGGACGGCATCGCCGGCTGCAGGTGCGTGTAGCCGGGCAGCGCGACTTCGCCCTGGCGCGAGGCAAGGCCGTCGAGCGCGGTGGCCACACCGTCGGCGCCGTCGGCAAGGTGTGCGACCGCGTCGAGCAGGTAAAGCCGAAGCGCGGTCAGCACCTGGTCGTTGCGCGAGCGTCCGAGGTGTACGCGGCCCCCGGCCTCACCGATGCTTTCGATCAGTCTACGCTCGAGCGCAGTGTGGCAGTCCTCGTCGTCGAGCTCGATGGCCCATTCGCCGCGCGCATGTGCATCGCCAAGCGCGCGCAGTCCGTCGCAGATCCGCGCGCAGTCCTCACCGGTCACGAGCTTCTGCGCGGCGAGCATCTGGGCGTGCGCGATCGAGCCGCGCACGTCGTAGGGCACGAGCCTCGCGTCGAGGACGTGGTCCTCACCGGCGGTATAGCGCAGGATGCGCTCGTCGAGCGGCGCGCCCTTGTCCCAGAGTCGGCTCACTCCGCGTCCCCGTGCTGCTCCTCTGGCGTCAGCGCGCCGATGTCGTTGACGACCAGCGTGCCGGTGCCTTCGTTGGTGAATACCTCGAGCAGCAGCGAATCGGGGACTTTCCACGACACGATGTGCACGCGGTTCACGCCGCTTTTGAGCGCCTGTTCGATCGCCGTGGCCTTGGGCAGCATGCCGTCGGCGAGGCTGCCGTCCTTACGCAGTGCCTGCAGGTCCTTGATGTCCATGTAGGACACCAGTGAACGCATGTCGTTGCGATCACGAAGAATACCCGGCGCCCCGGTGATGAGCACCAGTTTCTCGGCATGTAGTGCCGCGGCCAGCGCCGACGCGACCGTGTCGGCATTGATGTTCAGCAGCACGCCGTTGGAATCGGCCGACAGCGGACTGACCACCGGCATCAGGCCGTTGTCGAGCTGCTTTTTCAGCACGTCGCCGTCGACGGCGTCGATGTCTCCGACGAAGCCGTAGTCGACCAGGTCGTCATTGCCGTCGACCTTCACCGGCGGTCGGCGATGCGCGCGGATCAGTCCCGCATCGACGCCGGAGATGCCCACCGCGGGCACTTGAAGGTCTCGGCAAACCGCGAGGATGCGCGTGTTGATCTCGCCGTTGAGGACCATCGTCGAGATCTCCAGGCTGCGCTGGTCGGTGACGCGGCGTCCCTCGATGAAGTGCGCGTCCACGCCCAGGGCCTCGGCCAGTCGCGTCGACTGCGGACCGCCGCCGTGCACGAGCACGACGCGGATGCCGACCTGGTGCAGCAGCCCGACCTGTTCCATCAGCGCGCGGGTGTCCTCGCGGCTTGCGAACACCTCGCCACCCGCCTTCAGGACGAAGGTGCGACCCTTGTACATCCGCAGGTAGGGCGCGGCGTGTTTCAAAGCCGAAACGACGATCGCGCGTTCCTGGTTGCTCGGCATGTTCATCGATGCGTTCCTTCGGGTCGTGGCGGGTTCAGGCGCGGCCGAGCATGCGGTGAAGCACCGCCATCTGCCCGAGCATGCGGTTGCGCGCCTCCTGGATCACGACGCTGCGCGGTCCGTCGAGAATGCGGTCGGCGACGACCACGCCGCGGCGCACCGGCAGGCAGTGCATGAAGCGGCAGTCGTCGGCGGCGTTGTCGAACCATGGCTCATCCACGCACCAGTCGACGAGATCGCGGCGCAGCTTCTCGTCGGCGATGCGATCGCCGTAGTGGCGCGTCGAAGACCAGCTCTTCGCGTAGATCACGTGTGCGCCTTCCATGGCTTCGCGGCGGTCGTCGCTCTCGCGCAGGCTGCCGCCGCTGGCGTTGGCGGCGTCGTGCGCCTTGGCCATGATCGGCTCGGGCAACTCGAAGCCCTCGGGGCGCAGCACTGTGACGTCCATGCCGCGCATGCACGCCATGTGCACCGCCGCCGACGGCACCGCGAGCGGCAGCGCCTTCGGGTGATACGCCCACGACAGCACGAAGCGCCCGCCGTTGCGTGGCATGCCGAGGTCGTCCATCGTCTTCCAGTCGGCGAGGCTCTGGCACGGATGGTTGATCGCCGACTCCATGTTGATCATCGGCTTGTTCACGAGCTTGCGGAACTCGGCGAACTCGCGGTCGGCCACATCATGGTCGAGGTTGCGGCGCTCGGCGAACGCACGGATGCCGATCGCGTCGCCGTACGACGCGATGACCGGTACCGCCTCGCGTATGTGCTCGGCGGCCGCGCCGTCCATCACGATGCCCGGACGGGTTTCGAGACCGTGGATGGACATGTCGGGCGAGATCACGAACGCGCCGCCGCCGAGGCGCACCATCGCCGCCTGGAACGATGCGAGCGTGCGCAATGACGGACTCAGAAACAGCAGTGCGAGCACCTTGCCTTCGAGCGCGCGCGGCTCGGGTTGCTCGTCGAGGCGCCGGGCGAGTGCGAGCAGCTCCTCGATCTGTTCGGGGCTGAAGTCGGCAAGGTCATTGAACAGGTCCATGTAGAGGTCTCCTCAGGCGCCGATATCGGCGAGTGCGGCGGCGAGCTGCGCCACGTGGTCGTCTTCCAGGATGTAGGGCGGCAGCAGCCGCACGACGTGCGGGTCGGCGCTGCCGCCGGTCATGATGTCGCGCTCGAGCAGCGCCGCGCCCACTTCGCCTGCGGGTCGCGAGGTGCGCAGCCCGAGCAGCAGCCCGGCGCCCTGCACGCCGGTGATCGGGCCGGTGATGCACTTTTCGGCGATTCGCGCCGAGCGTGCCGCCACCGCATCGATGAGCGCATCGCTTTCGATCGTGTCGATCACGGCCTCGACCATCGCGCAGGCGAGAGGCCCTCCGCCGTAAGTGGTGCCGAGGTCGCCCTTCGCGAGACCGCCCAAGTGGTCGCCGCGCAGAAGCAGCGCACCGACCGGGAAGCCGCCGCCCAACGACTTCGCGGCGGTGATCGCGTCGGGTGTCACGCCGGCGCGCGAAATCGCGAACGGCATGCCGCTGCGGCCCATGCCGGACTGCACTTCGTCGGAGATCAGCCACGCGCCGTGGCGGTCGCAGGCGGCGCGCGCGGTCTGCATCAGCTCGAACGGCAGCGCCCACGCACCAGCGACACCCTGCACGGGTTCGAGGATCACCGCGGCGGTGCGGTCGTCGATTGCGGCGGCCAGCGCATCGGCGTCGTCGCGAGCCACGAACGTGACGTCGAAGGGGCGCGCCGGAAACCCGTACCAGCGCTCGCTGCCCCAGGTCACGGCGGCGGCCGCGGCGGTGCGGCCATGGAACCCGTGTTCGAGCGCGATCACGCGGTTGCGCCCGGTTGCGCGCAGCGCGAGACGCAGCGCGTTCTCGTTGGCCTCGGCGCCGGAGTTGACGAAAAACGCATGGTCCAGCCCGTTGGGCGCGAAGTTCGCGAGGCGTTCGGCGGCGCGTGCGCGCACGTCCAGCGCCACCGCGTTGCTCTGGAACAGCAGCGTGGCCGCCTGTTCGGCGAGCGTACGCACGAGTCGCGGGTGACCGTAGCCGAGCGCGGTGACTGCATGTCCGCCGTAGAAGTCGATGATGCGCCGTCCGTCGGCGGTGTGAATCCACACGCCCTCGGCGCGTACCGGCTCGACATCGAGCTGCGCGTAGACTGGCAGCAGGTGGCGCGCCTCGCGGGCGATCGCGTGTTCACGCCGTGAATCGGGATCGGGTGTTGCCATGGTGGTTCAGATCCAGCCGGGCGCGGGCGCGTCCAGACCGGTGGTCTCGGGCCAGCCGAGTAGCCGGTTCATCCACTGCACCGATCCGCCGGCGGCGCCCTTGAGCAGGTTGTCGATCACGCAGCTCACGACCACGGTGTCGTCGTCGCAGGCCACGCCGAGGCGCGCGTGGTTGCTGCCGGCGACGTCCTTGAGGCCCGGCATGCCGTCGGCGACGACGTGCACGAAGGGCGCGCCCGCGTAGTACGCGCGCAGTCGCTCAGTCAGCGAGTCGGCATTCGCGGCTTCCTTGAGTCGCGCCATCACGGTCATTTCTATGCCGCGCGCGAAGGGGCCGGAGTGCGGCACGAAATGCAGTTTCGGTGCCACGCCTGCAGCCGCTGCGGCGAGCGCACAGACTTCCGGCGAGTGGCGATGCGCGAGCGCCTTGTACGCGAACAGGTTCGAGTGGCGCTGCGGGTGATGCGTGGTGTCGGTCGGCTGGCGCCCGGCGCCGGTCGACCCGGTGACGCCCGAGGCGTAGAACTCCGGATGCGAGAGGCCGAGTTCCAGCAACGGAACGATCGCCAGCAGCATCGACGTTGCGAAGCAGCCGGGGTGTCCGACGTGCTTGGCCGGCGTCCCGCGCACGTGCTCGGGAAGACCGCTCGCGAAGTCGGCGAGTCGCGATGGCGCGCCGTGGGCGTGGCCGTAGGCCGCGAGGTAGGCGTCGGCGTCGGCGAAGCGGTAGTCGGCCGACGCGTCGACGAGGTGGACCTCGGTGCCGGCGGTTTCAGCGCGGGCGAGGAAGTCGTCCAGCAGCTTCGCCGAGACGCCGTGCGGTGCGGCGGCGAACACCGCAACGCGCGGCAGCACCTGCAGCAGGCCGTCGACGTCGGTCAGCGACGTGAAGCGCTGCTCGGGATACGCCGGCGCGAGATGCGCGAACGCGCGGCTCACCGGGTGGCCGGCCTGGCTGTCGGACACGACCGCGGCGAGCTCGAGGTACGGGTGTGCGGCGATCAGGCGAAGGAACTCACCCGCGACGTAACCGCTGCCACCGAGCACGATGACCGGGCAGTGTTCGCTCACGCCAGCGCTCCGGCGTCGTTGCTGCGCCGGATCGGCAGCGACAGCACCGACTGCAGCAGGTCGCCGAGTTCGGCGCTGTTGGTGAGCGCATTGATCGCCGGCACGCCGAGCCGCCGGTTGATGATGTCGATGCCGACCTGGTTGTCGGTTGCCGGACCGGTGACCACCGAGGGCTCGATCCCGAATTCATCGCGCAGCAGCTTGACGCCGCCCCATGCCGCGACCGGGTCGTTGGCGCACAGCACCACCGAGGTCAGTGCCGCGCGGATCTCTGCGTCGTGGAGGATCGCCTCGACGCCGTACGCGCCGAGCAGGCCGTCTCCAAGCTCGAACACGATGCAGTCCGGGCGCTGTTCGGCGAGGCGCGTCAGCAGCGTGCGCACCAGCGGCGGACCGTTGGTCGCGGTGGTCGCGACCACGCCGAGGTCCGAGAACAGCAGCGTGTTGCGCGCGCCCGCGTCTTCCATCGCGAGGATGTCACGGCGCAGCGCGACGCCGGTGGCCTTGAACGCGTCGACGACCAGGCCGTGGTGGCGGAAGCGGCCGATGATCGCCGATGCCGCAGCGGTCTTGCCGGCATCCATGCTCGTGCCGGCAAGCGCGATGACCGGCACGCCATGCGTGTTCAGAGGTGCGGAGTCCGGCAGCGTTTCCATGCCGACCTTCGCAGGCACGCCGATGCGTTCACCGAGATACGGGAAACGCAGCACTGTGCCGAGCACGCGGCAGTCGAACGGCTGGCCGTGGTCGGGGTTGGCCGAGTCGCACAGGCCCATGACCCCGCCGAGGTTCAGCAGCTGGATGATGTCACCGGGCCCCAGCGACTCGGGCAGGCGCCCCGAGTAGCCGAACAGCGCCTTGCGGTGTCCGAGCGCGCCGATGATGATGTCGCCGCGCTTGACCTTGGCCATCCGCCCGCTGATCAGTTCCAGCGTGTTGTAGGTCGACTTGTTGTTGAGGACCTCGGCGGCGACCAGTACGCCTTCCTCGCACGGGATGCGATCGCTGACGCGGATCTCGCGCGACAGGTTGAGGTGATGGGCGACCGAGGAAATCTTGTCGACGATGACGGTGCGCATGGGTACGGCTCCGGGGCGTTGGGGGGTCAGCGCGTCTGGCTGCCCGCGCGGGTCTGCAGGATGCCCGGCAGGCTGAGTACGCGCGAGTAACCGAGCGCGTCGGAGGCGGTCCACTCGCCGGCGCTTTCACCGTAGACGCCGCGCGTGGCCTTGAGCAGGGAATGGTCGGACGTGACGCCCTCGACGAAGACGCTGCCCGGACGCAGCAACAGCGTCGCGTCACCGGTCACGCGACGCTGCGACGATTCGAGCAGCGCTTCGATGTCGCGGCATACGAGGTCGAGCTGCTTGCCCTCGTGGATCAGGTCGCCGTAGATCGCCGCGACCTGGTCCTTCACGCGCTGCTGCAACGCAGACAGCACGAGCTTCTCGAGTTCGCGGTGCGCTGTGATCAGGATCTCGGCGGCCGGCGCCTCAAATGCAACGCGCCCCTTGGTGCCGAGGATGGTGTCGCCGAGGTGGATGCCGCGACCGATCGCGTAGTCGGCACCGATAGACTCGAGCTGCTCGATCAGCGTGACGGGGTCCTGGCGTTCGCCGTCGAGGCTGACGGGTATGCCGTGCTCGAAGCCGATCACGACGCGGCGTGGTGCGCGGTTCGCGTCGAAGGCGCCGGCCGACAGCACCCACGCGTCTTCGGGGATGCTCTCGCGCGAGTCCAGCGTCTCGGTGCCGCCGATGGTGACGCCCCAGAGCCCGCGGTTGATCGAGTAGGCCGAGCTCTTCATCGGCACCGGCAGGCCGCGTTCTTCGAGGTACTTGACCTGCGCATGGCGCACGAAGGCCTCGTCACGCACCGGGGCGAGCACTTCGAGCTGCGGATCGAGCGTTTTCAGCGCGACCTCGAAGCGCACCTGGTCGTTGCCGGCGGCGGTGCAGCCGTGCGCGACCGTGGCCGATCCGAACTGGCGCGCGACCTGCGCGAGCCGCGACGCCTGGATGCCACGCTCGGCACCCACGCACAGCGGGTAGAGCTGGCCGCGGCGCACGTTGCCGAAGACGAGGTACTTCAGCACCTCGTTGAAGAAGTCGGCGCGCGCCTCGACGATCTCGTGTCGCACCGCGCCGAGGCGCACCGCGCGCTGTTCGAGCAGCCGGGCGTCCTCGGGGCCGATGCCGCCGGTGTTGACCGTGACCGTGACGACGTCGCGGCCGTAACGCTCGGCGAGCCACGGCACGCACATCGAGGTGTCGAGTCCGCCGGAGAACGCGAGCACGATCGGGGTTCCGGACGAGCCCGCGGCCGGGGCGTGTTCCGAATCAGCAGTGTGTTGTGCCATGTCTACCTGTCTTCCCTGATGCCGAATACGCGACCGAGCCGCGCGAGCAGGACCTTCTGCCGCGGCCGGTCGGCGGTGGCGACGAATATCGTGTCGTCGCCGGACAGCGTGCCGACCACCTCGGGCCACCGTGCGCGGTCCAGCGACAGCGCGACGCGCTGCGCGGCGCCGGCGGCCGTTGACAGCACCGCGAGATTGGGGCCTGCGGTCTTGAGCCCGCGCACGAAGCTCGCGACGAGCTCAAGGTCGGCGTTGTGCTCTTCGCCCGGTGCTTCGGGAAGTGCATAGCCGTCCTTGAGCTTGACGACGCCCATGTCGCGCAGGTCGCGGCTGACGCTGGACTGGGTCGCTTCCAGGCCCGCGTCGCGCAGCATGCGCACGAGATCCGACTGGCGGCGTACCGCTCCCCCGGCGAGGATCTCGGCGATGGTCTCGCGCCGTTTCGACTGTTGCTGCGCCTGTGCCGGCATGGGCGGCTCCTCACGCGATGATTGCGCATAAGAATATTCCGATGCGCATCATTATTCAACCCTGTTTCGGTCGGAAATTCAGCGTCTTCCTGCGGTCCGACCCCGGGTTGTCCGACGGGCAGTCGCCGGGCACGCGCGATGTCGATACCATCGCGCGTGCCCCGGGCGATGCCACGGACCGGGCGGTGGGTGCAGCAGGAGGGACAGGGATGAGCGATTCGGCGGATGTGCTCGATACGGTGGAGGTCGAGACCGGCGCGAACCCGCGCCACGCGGTGATCTGGCTGCATGGGCTCGGCGCCGACGGACACGATTTCGAGCCGATCGTGCCGGAGCTCGGGCTGCGTGACCTGCCGGTGCGGTTCGTGTTCCCGCATGCGCCGACCCGCCCGGTGACGATCAACCAGGGACACGTGATGCGCGCGTGGTACGACATCCGCGGCCTGGATCGGCAGTCGGGGCAGGACGAAGAGGGTATCGGCCAGAGCGCCGCGCAGGTCGAGGCGCTGCTGCGTCGCGAGCACGACCGCGGCATTGCGCAGGGGCGCATCGTGCTCGCCGGGTTCTCGCAGGGCGGCGCGATCGCACTGCACGCGGGTCTGCGCCAGCGCACGCCGCTGGCCGGCGTGATGGCGCTGTCGACCTACCTGCCGATGGCCGAACGGTTCGCCGACGAACGTGCGCCCGAGAGCGCCGGCGTGCCGGTTTTCATGGCACACGGCACGGCCGATCCGGTGTTGCCGGTCTCGCTGGGACAGGGGTCGCGGGACTACCTGCAGGGCCTCGGCTACGCGATCGAGTGGCACGACTACCCGATGGCCCACCAGGTCTGCCTCGAGGAGATCCGCGCGATCGCCGCGTGGCTGCGCCGGGTCCTCACCTGAGCCGATGGCACGCCGACCGCTGACCGACGAAGAGCGGCGCCTGCACCAGCGCCAGGTTGTGGTGGGCGCGGTGCTGCTCATCGCCTGCGTGCCGGCCTTCGCGTGGGTGGTGCTGACCCGGGAGCTGTCGTTCGCCGGGTCCTTCGGGCTGCTCGGCGGCCACTGGATGCTCGGCGTGCTGATGCCGATCGCGGTGCTGTCGCTGGTCGCCATCGTGCACGGCACGAGCCGCCTGTGGGCCGACTCGGCGCCGCTGCCTGAAACCGAGACCGACGCCGATTCCGGGATCGACGCCTGGACCGATGAGGAGACTCAGGTGGGCGACGCGCACCCGTTCGACACCGACGGCCCCTCGGGCCAGTCCGGTTCGGCGCAGCAGCCGCGCGAGTCGCACGGGCGGCCGCCGGACGAGCCACGCTGAGCGATCCCTGCAGCAGTCTTGCGGGACCGTGCCGCAGCAATCCCGCGCATCGGAACAGGCGTCAGCCGTCGCCCTCGCATTCACCTTCGTGGGCGATGGCGACGCGCTCGCAACCCGCCTGGCAAGCGTTGCCGTACGTTTTGCCGTCGACGCCGCACACCGGCGCCCAGACCATCGGACAGACGCAGTCTTCGGCCGGCGGCGGTGCGGTGGCGGTGTCACCGCCGGCCTGGCACGCGGCAATCGCAAGCAGGAGGGGCAGCAGGAGATTTTTCATCGCGCGCTCCGGCGACTATCGTTCGATCGTGTAGAACAGGTCCGCCGACGACTGCTCGCCGGAGGCGGCCTCGACCGCCCAGCGCGTGCTGAGCCGGTAGCGCAGCCGCAATTCGTTGACCGCGTCGAACAGCCCTACGCCGTAGCTGACGAACAGCCGCGGGCCGAAGTGGCGACCGACGACGAGCGCCGCCGAGCCCGGTTCACTGCCCGCGGCGACGCCGACCTCGTCGAAGCCCAGGCGCCCGCCGATCTCGCGCGCGAGCAGGTTGCCGCCTGACAGCGCGAGCGAGTTGGCCGCACTGTTCAGCGCGTCCTGCTCGCCGGAGTCGAGCTCGTTGATGCTCTTGCCGATGGTCAGGTACGACAGCGCCTCGGCGCGTGGCATCGGCGGTTCGGAGAAGATCGAGATCTCGGGTTCGGAGACGGTGCCGCGCACCTGCGCCCCGGCGACGATCTCGTCGATGCGGCGCACCGCGCGGATGTCGAGTCCCGGGTCCTCGAGCGGGCCACCCGTGAACAGCAGCCGGCCCTGGTCGATTTCCAGGCGCTGGCCGAAGGCTCCGAAGGTGCCGTCGAGCACGCGCACCTCGCCCTGTCCGAAGGGCACCTCGCCGGAGCGCTGGATCGCGAGCAGGCTGCCCTCGACGCGACCGCGCAGCCCCGCGACCTCGAGGTTCACGTCCGGGCCGACGTTGAGGCGCAGGTTGAACTGCACGTCGAGCTGTTCGGCCTCCTCCTGCGCCAGTTCACCGACGATCACCTCGTCACCGCTGACCGAAACCGCGCCGGTGCCCTGCAGGATGCCGGTGATGCGCGCGGTGGGGACTTCGATGAGGCCGTTCACGACGAGCGTGTTGTCGCGGAAGTCGAGGCCGAGGCGTGGACTGGCGAGCACCCGGGCCTCGGGCAGGTTCATCACCAGCAGGTCGCTGCCGGTAACGCTCGCGTTGCCGCGAAAGCCGCCGGTCATCGCGAAGCTGCCGCGCGAGGTCAGTTCGCCGTCACCCGAGCGCGCGCTCGCCTCGAAGCGGATCGTCTCCGGGTCGAGGTCGACGCGCACGTTGATCGCCTCGGGCCGGATACCGAGCACCGGCACCTGCGCAGCGCCGTCGCTCCAGCTCAGCTGGCCATTGACGAGAGGCTCACGCGCCGAGCCCTCGACGGTGAAACGGGCATCGAGCACGCCTTCGAGCGCGGCGAGGTCGGGCAGCAGTTCGGCGACCAGTCCGAGCTGGCGCATCTGTACCGACACCTCGCCGTCGAGCGGCAGTTCCGGGTCGTTCCAGCCGAGCGACACCCCGCCGGTGAGGACTTCGTCTTCGGTGAGGACGATGTCGAGGTCAGCGCGTACGACCGTGTCATCACCGGTAATGCCTATGCGGCCCGACTGCCAGCCGAGCAGCGTGTCGTCGGGCTGTTCGACGAGGTACACGCGCCCGGACGACAGGTCGAGCTGCCCGTTCGCGTCGCGCAGCCCCTCGGCGCCGCCCGCGACGTCGATGCGCCCGGAGAATCGCCCCTCGGCGATCAGCCCCTGACCGAGCCACGTCGACAGCGACTCGAGGTCCAGTGCGCCGACCGTCATCGCCCCCGTCCAGTCTTCGCCGTCGACCCAGCCGCCGTCGATGCACAGTTCGCCGAGTAGCCCCGACAGGCAGGCCTCCTCAAGGCGCAGCGCACTCGCGCCGAGCGCGAGCGGCGCCGGCGCATCGAGCGCCCACAGCTCGTCGTCGCCGAGGCCGAGCGCCAGCTGCGTGAGTTCGCCCTGCCAGTCATCGAGTGATTCGGCGAGCGCGCCCGCGACGCCGAGCGCCAGCGTCGCATCATCGCGGCGCACGGCGAGCGTCACGCGGTGGTCTTCGCGGCGGCCGTCGGCCGACAGCGCGAGCGTGGAGATGAGCGTGTCGTCGGTCGAAAGCTCGCGTAGCGAGACCTCCACGCGCGATGGGCGCCGGTCGCCGAGATCCACGTCGAGATCGGCGTCGAGCGCCTCGAGCGCGTAGTCGCCGAAGTGCAGCGACTCGGCCGAGACGCGCGCACGCAGGTCGGGTGCTTCCGTGGTACCGGCAAGTCGACCCGACGCGCGCACGGTTCCACGTGCGTCCGGATGCAGGTCGTGCAGTGACGGGGCGTCGAGGTCGAAGTCGAGCGCCAGCGTGTCGCCCAGTTCACCGGCGAGCGCGAGCCGCGCGTCGCCGAGGCGCAGTTCCGAGTCGTCGATGGTGAGCTGCTCGCCGACGAGCCGTGCGGTGACGCGGCCACCGAGCGTGCGCTCTCGCAGCGACCCGCTGACATCGGACAGGCGCAGTGTGACGTCGGGGGTCTCGCCGACGGTGCCGGCCGCGTGCAGCCGGCCCGAGACCCGGCCGGGCCAGTCGGGAAACTGCGTGCCGGGATCGAGGTCGTCGAAGTCCAGCGAGAAATCGAGCGCGGTGTCGCCGGCCCAGCCGAGCGTGCCCTCGCCGTCGAGCGTGCCGTCCAATGCGGCGATCTGCAGCCGCTCGAAAGCCACGGACTCGGCGTCGCCGGCGCCGGCGATGTCGGCATCAACTTCCGGCAGCTCGGGCACGCGCGCCTGCAGCGCCAGCGCGAAGCGATACGCGAGCGGCGCGTCGCGCAGTGTCGCCTCGGCCTCGGCGCGCAGGTCCAGTGTCTCCTCGGCGTTGCGGGCCGCCAGTTCGTCGACGTGCAGCTGACCGGCGCGCCAGCGCCCGCGCGTCGCGAGCGTGACCTCGCCGAGCGGCTCGGCGTCACCGCGGGCGTCCAGCGTGAAGTCGTAGGTGTCGTCGGCGCCGCTCGCGTCGACGCTGAGCGTGGCCAGCCGGTACTCGGGTTCGTCGGCGCCAAGGGGCCAGCCGAGGCGTTCGGCTCGAATCTCGACCTCGGCCTCCATCGCATCGTCGGGGCGCAGCCGACCGCGCACGTGCAGCCGGCCGTCGTTGCGCAGCCCGAGCAGCAGGTCGTCGATCTGCAGCGTACCGGCGACCCAGCCGGCGACGAGTTCCAGTGCCACCGGGCCCTCGACGTGGGCCGGGACGTCGACCGTCCCCGTCAGCCGGGCGCGCTCGACGCTGCCGTCGATCTCGAGCGATGCGGCGGCGCCGTGCAGGTCTTCAGGCCACAGCGCCACGTCGTCGCGCAGCGGTGACACGTCGAGCGACAGCCGCCCCGCGGCGGTGTGCGGCAGGCCGGTGAGCTGACCGCGCACGCGGGCGTCGACGAAGCCCGAGACCTGCTGGTCGATCGTGAGATCGGCGATGCGGCCGTCGATGCGCGTGCGCCCGGCCAGCGCCGGCAGGTCCGGCAGCGTGACCTCCCATTCGAGGTCGGCCGACAGTGGTCGCCGCGGGTGCGTATCGAGCGTCGCCTGGCCGGTGACGCGGCCCTGGTCGGCGGTGACGTCGAGTTCGCGCACGTGCACCCGCGTACCTTCCGCACGCCCGGCGAACACCACGTCCAGCGCGCTGACCAGTGGCTCGCCCTCGGCATCGAACACCGCGCCGCGCTCGATGCGCAGGCGCTGCACGTCGATGCGCAGCGGCAGTTCGATCGGCTCCCATGGCCCGCGCTCGGGTGCGGGTTCTTCCGGCGGCGGCGTGTCGCGCAACCGCACCTCCGGGGCCGTGAGCACGAGCCGTTCGACACGGACCGCGCGCCGCAGCAGCAGCCGCCACAGCACGTAGTCGAGCTCCACCGCCTCGGCGGAGATTTCCGCGGCGTCGAGGTCCACGTGCAGGCCACGCAGCGTCAGCGGACCCGCGAGTCGGCCCTCGGCGTCGTCGACGGAGATGGCGACCGGCGAGTGGCGCTCGGCCTGTTCCAGCGCAAAGCGCAGGCCGGCCTCGGTGCCCAGCGCCCACGCAAGCGCCGCGGCGACCGCGCCGAACAGCCCCAGCAGTATCCAGCCGGTCCACCTGAATGCCCTGCGCATCAGAGGTCCGGCCTGATGCTGACGTGGAGGCGGAACGAGCGGCTCTCGGTGACCGCGCGCGCGCCCTCGATCCGGATGCGTCCGATCGGCGTCTCGATATGCAGCCCCGTACCGACCGACACCTGTACGTCATCGCTGAGGTTGTTCAGTGCGTTGCCGGCGTCGACGAAGCCGGCGAGCTGGAACGGGCCACGGATGCGCTGCTGGATCTCGGCGCTGGCGAACAGCAGGTGGCGGCCGCCGACGACGCGGCCCTCGTCGTCGCGCGGACTGAGCTGGTTGAAGCCGTAGCCGCGTACGCTCTGGTCGCCGCCGGCAAAGAAGCGCTGCGACGCGGGCAGCTCACCGAAGCCGCCGATCAAGCCGAAGCCCGCCTCGCTGCGCAGCACCGCGCGCGTGTTGTCGCCGAGCGTCATGATGCGCCCGGCGCCGAGGTGCAGCCGCAGGAAGTCGGTCGACGAGCCGAGCGTGCCGTGCGAGCCGCGCAGCTCCGATCGCAGCCGGTAGCCGGTCGTCGGGCTGATCGGGTCGTCGGTGATGAGCTTCTCGAAACCGATGCCGGGCACGATCAGCGTGTCGCTGAATGCCGGATCGCCACGCACCCGCGTGCGTTCGTCGACGACGTCGGTGAACAGGTTGCGCTGCCAGTCGCCGAGTACGCGACGGTGGTTCACGCCCAGTGTCGCGCGCTGGCTGCGGGTGTCGCCGAGGTCTTCGGAGATCAGCGAGCTGCGGAACGCGAGCCGCTCCCGAAGCGGGTCACCAAACGGAATGATGTACTGCGAGCTGAGTTCGAGGATCGGCTCGGAGACCTGGGTGGTGATGTTGGCGCGATGGCCGCGGCGGTTGATGCGACGGAAGTCCCAGCGCGCGGTCGCACGCACCTGCGTGTCGGTGCCGTAACCGATGCCGGTCCGCAGCCGCTGGCGGCGCCCTTCGGTGGTTTCGACGCGTACGGGCACGGTGAGCGTTTCCGGGTCGCGCTCACCGGGTTCGACGAGCACGTTGCCAAAGTACTCGCTGTCGGTCAGCGCGTACTGGGTGCGCAGCACGCGCTCGTTGTCGAAGGGGTCGCCCTCGCGCACGAACACCAGCCGGTCGATGAGGTCGTCGACGAGGATGTCCTGCTCGACGTTGATCTCGCCGAAGCGGTAACGCGGCCCGGTGTTGAAGACCATGACCGCGCGCGCGGTGCGCTCGGCCGGGTCGACCTCGAGGCGGCGGGTCTCGAAGCTGCGGTCGAAGAAGCCGTGCGTCTGTGCGGCGCGGTCCAGGCGCGCGCGCAGCTGGTCAAAGTCGGGATGCCGCAGCTGTGTGCCCGGCTGTACCGTGGTGTTGGCGACGAGGTTTCGAAACGCGGGGTGGTCAGCGCCGTCGCCGGTCACGCGGATGTCGGTGTCGGTGATGATTACCGGTGGTCCCGCGTCGACCTCGAAACGGGCGATCCAGCCGTTGTTGTCACGTTCGAGGCTGCGCGAGACCACCTCGGCGTCGTAGTGCCCGTAAGGTTTCAGAGCACGCTGGAGCTGGCCGGGGGCACGCTGGTACAGGCGGCGCACCGCGGCTTCGGACAGGTCCTCTCGTTCGGCGAAGCGCACGAGATCGAGGTGGGCCCGCGCATTGGAGGCCAGCGGGCCGTCGATGCCGCTGATCTCGACGCGGATGCGGGCGTCGGCCGCCGGGACCAGCAGCGCCGACAGCAGCAGCGCGAACAGCACGTGGACCGCCGCGGCCGGCAGGCGGCGCGTCGATTGCGGTCGGGCATACGCGCCCGTAACACTGGCAGGCGAAGACGACACGGTATCAGCGCTCCGGCGGCTCGATGTCGAGCGGCGGCAACGGGTCGGCGACAGGCATGCCCAGTACGCGGCTGTAGAACGCGAGTTCCGCGGCAATGCACCGCGACACGGTGTCGGCGCGGCGGAAGCCATGGCCCTCGTCGGCGAATTCAAGCAGCGCGGCCGGCACGCCGGCGGCGCGCATCGCGTCAGCCATGCGCCGCGACTGCTCGGGCGGCACGACCCTGTCGTCCAGGCCCTGGAAGAAGATCACCGGCCGCCTGAGCCGGTCGGCGTGGTGCAGCGGTGAGCGCTCGCGCATGAGGTCGTCCCGGCCGGCATCGCCGGTGCAGACCAGAGCCCGGTCATAGTCGGCTTCGAAGCGGTGGGTGATCGCGAACAGGGATGCAAGATCGGCGACTCCATAGTAGCTCGCGCCGGCGCGAAACAGGTCGTGGAAAGTGAGCGCACACAGCACGGTGAAGCCGCCGGCGCTGGAGCCGCTGATCAGCAGTCGTCGCGGGTCGGCGAGACCGCGCGTCACCAGCCACCGCGCGCCAGCGCAGCAGTCCTCGGTATCTGTGACCCCCCAGCCGCCGTAAAGTTTTTGGCGGTA
>PWYM01000241.1 GCA_003567855.1 Gammaproteobacteria bacterium
GATCGGCGACCGGTGGTGCGGGTCGGTCGATCGGTTGGGGTCGATCGGCGACCGGTGGTGCGGGCCGGTCGATCGGTTGGGGTCGATCCGCGACCGGTGGTGAGGGTCGGTCGAGCGGTTCCGGTCGATCGGCGACCGGTGGTGCGGGTCGGTCGATCGGTTCGGGTCGGATAACGGTGGGTTCGGGCGCGAGGATCGGCTGCGGAGGGTTCGCAATGGCCAGCTGACGGGCGGGGTTTGCGCCGCTGGCAGCCTCAGCGGTCGACAGCAGGGCGATCCGCAGTGTCTGCTCCGGGGCCTCATCGGTGTTGTCCGTTTCCTCGAGCGCGGCCTGCAGCGCGTCAATCAAAGCACTCAGCGAAAACACCACTTCCCGGACGGGAACGATGCCCAGACCGTTCGGGCGGGCAGCGAACACCGTCATCCCGGGCTCGCCCGACACCGTTTCGGCGTCTGATTCAGGTTCACTGTCGGCCCGGGCCTGCACCTGCAGCTCGGCCGGCGTTGCATCCTGCGTTGCGGTCTCGCCCGGCGCCAATCCAGCGTCCGGTGCCGTCACAATGTCTCCGGTCGCAACCGTGGCTACGCTCGCGGGTCGGGCGTCGGGCTCGGCCGCCGCCGACGGGTCGGTCGGCGCCACGCGTGCCGGCGCAGTGGCCATATCGAGTGCTGCCGCCAGTGGGTGCTCGCCCGGTACCGATCGGTCGGCATCCGCTGTCCGGAACGTGTCAATCGCCTGCAGTGTCCGCGGCGACGTCGTTGCTGGCGGGGGTGTGGCGACGACGGTTTCGGCCGGCAGTGGCGCAGTCACCTCGGCCGTCGTTGTCACTGGTCTCCAGTTGACCTGTTGAGCGGCAATGCCGACAACCATCGCTGCTGCCAGTGCCGCGGCAGTCAGGCGCGGGACACGGCGGCGACGGTGGCGGCGTGCCACCCATGGCACGGCCGACGGACGCGGCACCGGGTGACTGGCGACCGGCCAGAGCAGGGCGGGCAGATCGGCGACTGATCGCGGGCGCCGGGACCTGTCCGGGTCCAGTGCCTGACGCAGCGCATCCCATTGCGCTGGCGCAATGTCCGGTGGTCGCGCGGGTTCCGCCGGGCTGCCTGCGTCAGGTGTACGGGGCAGGTGCCCCCCAAGCAGCAGGAATGTCAGCACTCCCATGCTGTAGACGTCGTCGCGCGGGTCGGCCGGTGCGCCCCGCAGGGCTTCAGGGCTTGCGTACGCGCGCGTCAGCCCGAACCGGCTCGACCACGGCTGACCCATGCGCACACCGCACAGGTCGATCAGGCAGGCGCCGTTGTGGGTGATCAGCACGTTGTCGGGCTTGACGTCCCCGTGCACGATGCCGATCCGGTGCAGCGCGTCCAGCGCATTGGCGAGCTGTGCCACCCAGACGGGTATCTGTCTGGCCAGCGTGTCTTCGGCGTGCTCACGCAGCAGTGACTCGAGCGTCGGGCCATCCGTCCAGGCGGACACCTGGTACGTGCGTTCACCCGCGGTGCCGTAATCGAGCAGGGTCAGCAGGGCGGGGTGGGCCGACGCCCGTATCAGCCGTGCCCATGTGGCGTCATCGTGACCCGATGCGACTTCAGTGGGTATCAGCTTGACGGCCACCTGGATCGAGTCGTCGGGCGCGTGGGGCGATTCGTCCGCCGCCAGCCACACGGTGCTCATGCGGCCGGTGTGCACGCGCTGCACCAGCCGGTAGCGTCCGGCGAGTAGCGACCCGGTGTCCGACTCGAGTGCATCCAGAATTTCCGGAGCATCAACCGCATCCGGCGCAGCGGCGCCGGGCGAGGCTGTCGACCAGGACGCGGCATTCGGCGCCGCAATCGGACGTGACGGGCTGGGTGGTGTGACCGGACAGGGTTCGGTGTGCTGCACGGTGGCCGGCGAGGCGCTGGCGCTGAGTTCCCGACACTCGACGCCCTGAGCCGGTTGGGTTTGCAGCCAGTCAGCGTCGTCTTCGAGCGCCCGCAGGAGGCCGACACCGGGCCCGCCCGGTTCGGTCTGCAACGTCAGCGGATCGATGCCGCGGTGCCGGCCCGATCGGATCGCACGAGCGGATGACGTGTGCTCTGGGTTGACCGGAGCCTCGTCCGTGCGCTGCCCCTCGCCCCTGCGCGAAGGCGGCAGTTCGTGTTCCGTTGAGGCTGGCTGAAGCCGCTGCAAGCCGATTATCAGCCACTTCATTGATATCGCCATGATCAACTCCCGGGAGTCAAGCCGCCGACGATCAGGCGTTACCCCTCGCACGCCCTGGCGCCAGTTTGTCGCGGACACCGTCAGATCGTGTACGGCAAGGCCGAACACGGTTTCCATCCGGTCACAATGCCACGCAGCGTCGGCTCGCGTTGTGCGTTGGCGTACATAGATGGAGTACACCGGTCCACCTTTGACGGTCAGACCGACGGGGGATCCACCTGCGTCGGTTGTGGCCGCGCCAGCGCACCGCGCAACGACATGACAATCGCATCGATCATCGCAACCCTGTCGGTGCCTGAGATGCGCTCCAGCGACAAGTACGGATTGAGGTCTTCGAGTTCGACGAGCAGCAGGTCACCATCGCGGGTACGGCATGCATCGATCCGCTGGATGCCGTGATCGAGCGTATTCCACGCGACGAAAGCATCAGCGAACTCGATATCCGCGGCTGATGGCGGATACGGCACGAGATCCCAGCGTCGTTCCGGGTCGGGCGCGTAGAGCGCATAGTGGAAGGTGTCGTCGACGAAGTAGAACGACACTTCATGCGCGAAATCGATTTGTGGCTGAATCAGATGGGCGTCGGTGACACGTGCGTCCAGTTGTTCGCGCGGCAGGAACTCGAGCCCGATCGAGTCGGCGCCGTCGACGGGCTTTACCGCGTAGTACGCGGAGTCGGGCAGGCGGTCGACGTGCGTGATGCTCCCGACGGTGGGGATGACCGGATAACCCGCCTCGGTCAGCGCCAGCAGGTAATGCTTGCCGGCCATGTCACCCCGACCATGGAGCGGGTTGTACACGCGGGTGCCGCGTCGCAAGGCTTCCGTGCGGAACGTATCCCACGCCTGGCGGTAATGGAGTACGGGGCCACTGTTGCGGATCATGACGAGGTCGAACGCATCCATCAGTGCGACCGTGTCCAGCGGATGGCACATCGCGACATCGAAGTGTTCACGCAGCCTCGAAGCCAGCAGGATGTCTTCGTCACAGTAGCGACGACCACGAGCCTGGTAGGCGAGATCGGTGACGAGCAGGATGCGGGGTTGATCGGGCACTGGCATCTACGCCTACAGAAAAAATTAAAGCTTACCGCAGGCGGGCCCCAAGCCGGACAATCCCCCGGCTGAAGAGACGCGAGTGATTTGGTTATCATGATCTTGATACTTGCATTCGACGGTTTCCGCCACCCGATGGATAACCACAGCCGATGACGTCGAGATTCGCGACCATGCGAGCCTGCCTGCTCCTCGCGGTGGCCGTGGTGACACGGTCGTTCGTCATCGACGGCTACATGCCCACGGCGGGCGGTCTGGCGATCTGTCCCTCCGGCGGGTTGTCGTGGCTGCTGTCCGATGACCACGCCGCTTCCGAAGGCCGGCACGGCGATCATGATGCCGCGCATCATGCCGGCCACGACCACGACCACGACCACGACCACGGTCACGACCACGGTCACGACCACGGTCACGACCACGGTCACGGTCACGGTCACGACCACGGTCACGGTCACGAAACGACCGACCAGCATGTGGACTGGTCACAGTGCCCGTGGGACGTAAAGCCGGGCCATGCCGCATCGTGTGGTGAGGCGGGAGCCCAGTTCATTGCCGGCTCCGACGATCGAGCTTTGTGGCGCGTTGTTGCAGGCCCGTACCAGCGTCACCGCACAGGTCTTCCTCCCACCCGGGCACCGCCCGCGTTCTCCTGAAAGCAGTGAAACCTTCGGGCTGCCACGTCGATGTGGCAGCCCCATGTTGTATTGCCTGAGGAGAATGGAAATGAACCGCATACTCTGCGGCGGTGTTGCCGTCGCACTTTTCGGCGCGTCCGCCTGGGCCGCCGACCCCGTTCGCGGGGTGGCGGCCGATGCCGTCAGCGATGAAGCAACTACCGCGGCCACGCGGCAGCGGCGCGCGCGTGCGCTGCAAACGATAGTGGTCACCGCGTCTCGTATGGACGACCCGTATCGCCTGGAGACCGACCCGCGCCAGCCGCGACTGCCGTTGCCGGCGCATGATGGCGGGTCTTACCTGAAGTCTATTCCCGGTTTCGCGCTCAGCCGTAAGGGAGGCACCAGCGGCGACCCGGAGCTGCGGGGGCTGGGCGGTTCCCGACTCAACATTCTGGTCGACGGGGCGGCCAGCCTGGGGGGGTGCGGTAATCGTATGGACCCTCCAACGGCCTACGTCTTCCCCGAGGCCTACGATCGCATCGAGGTACTCAAGGGACCGCAGTCGGTCCGCGATGGCGCCAGTGGCGCCGGCATCGTGCGTTTCGAGCGTTCGGCACCGGTGTTCGATGGGGATCACCTGTCAGGCTACGCCAGTGGCACGGTGGGGCGCTTCGGTCGGCGTGACGCGACGGTAGAGGTGATTGCCGCAGCCGAGCAGGGCTTCGCCCGGTTTACCGGTACCTGGTCGGAACAGGACGATTATCGTGGGGGTGACGGTCGCCGGGTGCACTCCGGGTACGAGCGCTGGAGTGGTTCCGGCGTATTCGGGTGGCGCGCCGACAGCCGGACGCTGATCGAGCTTTCGCTGGATCGATCGGATGCGGAGGCCGCCTACGACGACCGGGGCATGGACGGGACCCGTTTCGCGCGTGAGGGCTATCAGCTGCGGCTGGTGCGCGAACCCGATGCATCGCCGTTCCAGGAAGTCGAGGCGATGGTCTACTGGAACGATGTCGATCACGTGATGGACAACTTCACGCTTCGTGAGGTGCCGATGGCACCGATGGTCAGTTATCCCGACAGGCGTACGCGTGGCTTCCGGTTGTCTGCGGAGCTGCTTGCACGGGAAGTCTGGCAAATTTCCATGGGCGTCGACGGTCACGATGACCGGCATCGTGACAACCGCATCATGGGCCCCACAGCTTTCGAGTTCCGTGAAGTTCCGCGTAACGACAACGTGGAGTTTAGAGACGTCGGGCTGTACACGGAGCTCGAGCGGCCAGTCGGCCCACGTGGCCGCCTGGCCGGCGGCGTGCGTATCGATCGTTCGCGTGCCGAGGTGACCAGTCTCTCGGGACTGGGCGGCGCCGCGGCCGGCGACGTGGACCGCTCCGGCCAGGTCAGCGGTTTCGTGCGCTACAGTCATGCGTTCGAAAACGCTCCGCTGGTCGCCTACGCCGGGCTGGGGCGTGCCGAGCGCGCGGCAGACTTCTGGGAACGCCGGCGGGATTTTTCGCTGTCGACCGAGACCCTGACCCAGCTCGATGCAGGCCTCCGGTTCGACGGGGCACGGGTGGCGTGGACGCTCGCGACGTTCTACGGTGGCATCGACGACTACGTGCTGATCAGCGCTCCCGGGATCGCTGAACTGGAGGCACGCAATGTGGATGCGACAACCTACGGGGGCGAGCTGGACGCCACCGTGCGGCTGGGTGCCCACCTGCAACTGGTGGGCACCGCGGCATGGGTCCGCTCGACGAACGACACCGACGACGTGCCGCTCGCCCAGACCCCACCCTTGGAAGGCTCGCTCGGCGTCGACTACGACGATGGTGCGTGGTTTACTGGTGTTCTGACACGGCTGGTGGCGCGGCAGACTCGGGTGCACCCGGGGCACGGCACGGTCTACTCTCTGGACTCGGCCCCGTCGCCGGGCTTCGGTGTATTGTCCGCGTACGGTGGCTACAGACTGGCGAGCGGGGTGACGTTCACCGCGGGGGTGGACAACCTGTTCAATCGCAACTACGCCGAGCACATCCAGCGGGGCCTGGCCGATCTCGGCGCCCGACCCACTCGCATTCCGGAACCGGGTCGAGGTCTCTGGGTCCGGGTGAACGCGGCTTTCTAGACGCTTTCCGGCCGGCGCCACCTGGCGTCTCCGATCGCGGTGGCGGGTTGCCCAACAGCCCCGCCGAATGCAAGGTTCGGAGTATTCCGGGTGGCGCCGGTCAGCCGGTGCCCTCATCAACGGATGATGCAGCACCATGACCGAACCTGCGGTGCGCCTGCGCGGCGTGACGAAACGCTACGGCACGACGGAGGTGCTCGCAGGCGTTGACCTTGACCTTGCCGCCACGCGTACAACCGCGATCGTCGGCGAGAGCGGCAGTGGCAAGTCCACGCTGCTGCAGCTTGTCAACGGCCTCGTTCGCCCCGATGGCGGCAGCGTCGAGGTACTCGGCAGTCGCGTCGACGCGGTCGATCTGCTGGCGCTGCGCCGGCGCATCGGCTACGCGGTACAGGGCGCGTCGCTGTTCCCGCATCTGGACCTGCAGGCGAACGTGACGCTGCTCGCGCGGCTGGTCGGCTGGTCGGCCGATCGCATTCGGCGGCGGTTCGATCACCTGCTTGAGCTGATGGAGCTTGATCCCGGGCTCGCGGGTCGCTATCCGCACGAACTCAGTGGTGGCCAGCAACAGCGCGCGAGCTTATGCCGCGCGATGATGCTCGAACCACCGCTGCTGCTGCTCGATGAGCCGTTCTCCGCCGTCGATCCGATCACGAGGGCGGGCATTCACGCGCACTTCGAACGGCTCGCCGCCACCGAGCCCGTGAGCGTCGTGCTCGTCACCCATGATCTGCGCGAGGCCGTCACGCTCGCCACCGAGCTTGTAATTGTTCGTAACGGCCGCGTCGCACAGGCCGGGCCGAGCGATGTCGTGGTTGCTGCGCCCGCCGAGGAGTGGATCGAGCGTCTGTTCCGGAGCCAGCTCGGATGAACGTCGCGGTCCGACTGGTCGCGCTGCTGTGTTGCCTGCAGGCGTCGGCGGCGTGGGCGGAGCGTGCGCTGGTGGTCGGGAGCAAGAATTTCACCGAGTCCTACCTGCTCGGCGAGATCGTCGCGCAGCGCCTGGAAGGCGAGGGTTTTCGCGTGCAGCGCCGCTTCGGTCTCGGCGGCACGCTGATCTGCTACGAGGCGCTGCGCAGCGGCGAGATAGACCTCTACGTCGAGTACACCGGCACGATCACAGAAGCGATCCTCGGGGAGGACATCGCGCCCCGGAAGGATGCGCTGGTCGCACCGCTTGCGGAACGCGGCCTTAAACCGCTGCCCGAGCTCGGCTTCGAGAACACCTACGCGCTGGTGCTGCCGGAGGCGCGTGCGCGCGAACTCGACATCGCGCGCATCAGTGACCTTGCAGGGCTCACGCAGTTGAGGCTCGCGTTCAGCCATGAGTTCATGCGGCGTAACGATGGCTGGCCCGGCCTGCGCGCACGCTACGGGCTTGAACACGTGCCCACGGGCATCGAGCACGGGCTCGCCTACCAGGCGATGATTCGCGGGCGTATCGACCTGACCGATGCGTATTCGACCGACGGGGACCTCGAGCGCTACGGCTTCGCCGTACTCGAGGACGACCTTGATTTCTTCCCACGATACGCCGCACTGCCACTCGTTCGAGAAGGTTTTCCCGACGCCGCGGCGAACGTCGTGGCGACGCTCGCCGATCGCATCGATGCACCACGGATGCGCCGGCTCAACGCGGAGGTGGTGGTCGGCAACCGCTCCTTTGCCGCCGTGGCTTCGGACTTTCTGGCCGAAGAGGGTTTCGCCGCCAGCCCGGTTGCCGCGGTGTCATGGCACGATGAACTCGCGGCCAACACGGTGCGCCACCTGCAGCTCACCGTCGTTGCGCTGACGTTCGCGGTACTTGTTGGGCTGCCGCTCGGCGTCCTCGTGCATCGTTCCGTGCGCGCCTCGCGGAGTGTGCTCTACACGGCAGGGTTGCTGCAGACTATCCCTTCGATTGCACTGCTCGCGCTGATGATCCCGCTGTTCGGAATCGGTGTGCTGCCGGCGATCGTGGCGCTGTTCCTGTATTCGCTGTTGCCGATCCTGCGCGCGACGGTCACCGCGCTGACCAGCGTGGATCCGACGCTGCGACGTGTCGCGGTGGGCATGGGGCTGACCCCGGCGCAGCAGGTGCGGCACCTGCTGCTGCCACTCGCCCTGCCCAACGTGCTCGCGGGCGTACGCACCGCGGCGGTGATCAGCATTGGCACCGCAACGCTGGCGGCGTTCGTCGGCGCCGGCGGGCTGGGTCAGCCGATCGTCACGGGCCTGGCGCTGAACGATCCCGGCCTGATCCTTCAGGGCGCGATCCCGGCGGCGCTGCTCGCGATCGTGACCGAACTCGGCTTCGAGCTCGTCGAGCGCCGGCTGGTGCCGGCCCACCTGCGTCGTGGCGGGCACTGAGCTGCCGGGCCCTGCACCATGTGTCACGATCAAGCCAGGCCGCGGTTATGTCTCGCACTGCCGGGGCTGAACAACCTGCCTTACTCGCCGCGTGCGCTCAGCACGCGGCCGCTCGTGCCGTTCCTTCAGCAGGCGTTCGATGTCACGGTAGTGTTTCGCCGGGTACTCAGTACGGATGGACTAGAGGGGTTGCGCTGCCTCGAGATCGAACCCGGCAGGCATCCGATGCCGGTCGAGCCCCAGCACGCGCTGAGCTATTTCCAGCCGCGCGGACCCGAAGCCATGCGCTACGTCGACATCACACTCCCCGCGTTCTCCGGCCGCTACGCGGTGCGTTTCGATGTCATCATCGAGCGCGAGTGGGCCTGGCTCGGTGCGCTGGGCGATGCGTTCCAGGCGCACGGCGTCCCGGCGATTCTGCACACCGTCTCGGAATTCCGCGGCGAGCAGGTGCGGCGTTTGAATATGCGTCGACCGTGGAGGGTCGTTTCCGCGTGGCGTGACGAAAGGCGACGGCTGCGCGGGCTGGGTGAGGCTGCCGCGGTGGTCACCGAATCGGTGCAGTCGGCGCGCGTACTGTCGGCGAAGGTGGCCGGCCTCTCGCCGCACCCGGTACCGCTGGGCGTTGATCGCGACCTGTTTCACCCGCTCGATCGCCGCGATTGCCGGGCGCGGCTGGGCTGGGACGACGAAGACGTGGTCGTGCTCTACGTAGGCTCTCTGAACCGCTAAATCCAGGAGCCGGGTCCGCTGATCGAATCTGTCGGTCGCGAGAGTTCACCAGGTATCACGCTGCACGTCCGCGAGAGTTCACCAGGTATCACGCTGCACGTCGTTGGCGAGGGCCTGCACCGGGAGGCGCTCGAGGCGCTCGCGCGACGCGTCGGTGCACCGGTGTGGTTCCATGGACGGGTGCCGCACGACGAGGTGGCGGTGTATATCGGCGCCGCCGACCTGTGCGCGGCACCCTACGCGGTAGATCGGTTCGACGGCGGTGAACTGACGGTGGGAAGTCTAAAGATTTCCGAGTATCTCGCCTGCGCCCGCCCGGTGCTCGCGACCCGCGCCGCGCGCATGGAAGACCTCGTGTCCGGCGGCGCTTACGGACTGCTCGTCGATAACGACGAGGCGGCCTACCGGCAGGTATGGCGAAACCTTCTGGGGACAGGACCGCTGCGCGAAATCGAGCAACGGATTTTTCGCGATCTCATGGATGGCACGCTGCGGCGACGGTTGGCGGTGGTGCGGTGGTCCGAGTCGGCCGCCATGCTTGCCGGCGTGGCAGGCGAGGTGCTCCGGGATACGCGCTGGTCGGCGAAAACGACGACTGTCCGGTCCTGGCAGTGAACAAGGCGGTATATCTGCAATCGACCCCCTGTCGTGGGTTCGTTACAGTAGGGCAGGCAATGTCACCCGAACGGGAAGGCGCCATGAAAGCCCTGCTGAAACACCTCCGGAGTCTGTTCACCTCGCGGCATGATGGCAGCGACGAGCAGACGGAAAGCGCGTCCGCCGCGCACCCATCCGATGAGGAGCCGGAGGAAGTCCACCCCGGCAGGCGAAATCTCAAGCAGTCGTACACCAGCCACTGGGATCTGGACTACATGTCGCGCGAGGAGGTGGAGCGGCTGTTCGATGAAGGGAAAAAATCTCGAAAGGCAGACAATGAAGAGTGATCCGCCTGTATGGACTGCAGTGCGGACGAATGCAAATCTGATGCGCTCCACTGCCATGACCCGAAACGCGGTATCCGGCCTGCATGCCTCGTCCAGCAGGAGGACGGCCGATGCTTTTCCTGTTTGAAGTCCACATCAAACCGGGCTACACGGCTGAGCAGTATGCCGACGCTTGGGTGAGGGCCAGCACGATCATCCAGCAGTCGCCGGGCGCACGCGGTACGCAGCTGCACAGAAAGATCGGCGACCCTGATGTGCTGCTCGCCATCGCCTCGTGGGAATCCAAAGAGATTCGCGACTCCATGGAGGCCCGCCAGCCCGAGGCCGTACGCAGGATCATCGCCGAACAGGCACCCTTCGTTGAAATTCGGGTGATCGGTGAATTCGATGATGCGCAGTGGGTCGTAGGTCCTTCCGGTGATCGGTACGACTAGTTGTTGGTGGGCATCCAGCAGTGGATCAGGCTGCACGCAGGCGAAGTCCAGGTTCCCGTATAATCCTCGTTTCGTTCCGGGTGCCCATCGCGAAGGCTGAAATTCATGGATGAGCTGGTTCTGACCCGACCCGATGACTGGCATCTGCACGTGCGCGATGGCGATGCGCTTCGCGCGGTGCTGCCGTTTACTGCGCGCCAGTTCGCCCGCGCGATCATCATGCCGAATCTCGTGCCGCCAGTCGTCACCACCGCCCAGGCGCTGGCATATCGCGAGCGGCTGCTTGCGGCGCTGCCCGCGGGTGCGACGTTTGAGCCGCTGATGACGCTGTACCTCACCGACACCACGCCGCCGGAAGAGATCACCAGGGCCCGGGACAGCGGCAGGGTCGCGGGCGTGAAGCTCTACCCGGCCGGCGCCACCACCAATTCCGACTCGGGTGTGACTGACCTGCGCCGCTGTGACGCCACGTTGGCGGAAATGCAGCGCGTCGGCGTCCCGCTGCTGATACATGGTGAGGTCACCCACGACCACGTCGACATATTCGACCGCGAGGCGGTGTTCATCGAGGAAGTGCTGAAGCCGCTTACGAACCGGTTTCCGGCGCTGAAAGTGGTGTTCGAGCACATCACGACGGCGAATGCCGTCGAGTTCGTGCGCACCGCCCCGTCCAACATCGCGGCCACCATCACCGCCCATCATTTGCTGCTGAACCGCAATCACATGCTGGTCGGCGGAGTGCGTCCTCACAATTATTGCCTGCCGGTGCTCAAGCGTGAACGTCATCGCCACGCCCTCGTGGAGGCTGCCACCTCCGGCAGCCCGAAGTTCTTTCTGGGTACGGACAGCGCGCCCCACGCGCGCTCGGCCAAGGAAAACGCCTGCGGCTGCGCCGGTACGTTCTCCGCACCCGCCGCGCTGGAACTGTATACGCAGGTGTTCGATGCCGCCGGCCGGCTCGACCGGCTCGAAGCCTTCGCGAGCCATCACGGCCCGGACTTCTACGGCCTGCCGCGCAACGAGGGCCAGGTCGTGCTGCGTCGCGAGTCCTGGCGGATCCCGGCGACTTATCCCTTCCTGGACGAGACCATCGTGCCGTTCATGGCCGGTGAGACGCTCGATTGGCGGATGGCATAGCGTGGTAATGTGATTTAGCGGCGCGCCAGCAGCGCAGATGTGGCGCTGATCGCCTGCGAGACCAGGGATGTCAGGATCAGCAACCCCGTGGCGCGCCACCAGATCCCCCACAGCAGCGCCGAGGTCCCCGAGAAGCGGGCATTACCGAAGATCAACACCGAGATCGGAAACCACGCGATGGCGAGCGCCATCAGCAGGTAGCCCACTCGGCGGTGAAACCGCCCGGATGCAGCGCTTGCGGCCAGTCCGGCCAGCGTGATGAACCCGGTCCACAGCAGCAGATTGATGACCGGGGCATGCAGGAAGGAGACCTCGGCGAATTCTGCACCCATCAGAGCGATGCCGCCGAGCAGGATCACGACCTGCACCAGGAGCGCGAGGCCCCAGGTGCTGGTCGAGGGCAGCCGTGGCAAGCGCGCGTTCACGACCGGTCAACCCGTTACATCCGGACGAGACTCGCTGCGATCTGTTCGGCGCACCGTTCTGTCCCCAGTTCGATCAGGGTCTTGAGATTGTCGCCATCCTGTGGCCCGAAGTCGGGTCGATCGATCTGCAGCGTCCGGTCGTCGGAAGTGCCGCCGACCCTGCAGACGCGCTGCCAGACGAGGCGGCCATCGGGCCCGGTCAGGCGTGGACGCGTCATCGCATCGATTACGCCGAGGTCGGTGAAGTCGCCGGGGCTCCCGGTCGCGCCAGCATCGCGCTGACCTGGCAAGACGCATTCAGCGCACGCGCTCGATGATATGCGTGACCACCGTCGCCCCCGTGCCGCCGACGTTCTGCACCATCGCCAGCACCGCGTCCTTCACCTGGTTCGGTCCGGCGTGGCCGATGAGCTGGCGGTAGGTTTCCACCATCTGATAGACGCCGGTGGCGCCGACCGGATGGCCACGTGCCTTCAGCCCGCCCATCGTCGAGATCGGCAGGTCGCCGTCCAGGGCGATGCGCCCTTCGGCGCCAAGCTTCGCGCCGGTCCCGCGCTCGGCGAAGCCGGCAGCCTCGAGCGACAGCACGCTGATGATCGTGTAGGCGTCGTGCAGCTCGAAGATGTCGAGATCCTCGCGCTGCACGCCGGCCTGAGCAAGCGCACGCTCGGTCGAGCGCTGCACCCCGTCGAGAAACAGCTTGTCACGCCGACCGGCGAGTCCGAGCGAGTCGGTACCCATCGTCGATGCGCGTATGCGCACGACCGGGAGATCCGCGCGCGCGGCGCGGCGGGCGACGTCTTCGGATGCAAGCACGATCGCCGCGGCGCCGTTGCACACGGGGCTTGCGTCCATGATCTTGACCGGATCGACGATCATCCGGGAGTTCATGTAGCCGTCGAGGTCGATCGGCTTGTGCAGCAACGCGTACGGGTTCGCCATCGCGTTGCTGTGTGCATTGATTGCGAACGGCGCGAAGTCCTCCGGCTTGACGTCGTAGCGCTCCATGTACAGCGCCATCAACCGGGCATTCAGCGACAGAAACGACTCGCCACGGCTGCCCTCGAGCTCGAAGTCCGCGGCGGTCGCCAGCGCCGCGGTCATGCGTTCCTTGTCGACGTGAGTCATGCGCTCCATGCCGCAGCTCACCACCGCATCGTGCACGCCGCCGGCCACGCTCATGACGCCCAGGCGCACGGCCGCGCCGCCCGACGCGCAGGCCGCCTCGGCGGTCATCGCCTCGATGCCCCGCAGGCCTGAGATGTCAGCGATGAGCGGACCCAGCTGCTGCTGGTCCGACAGGATGCCGGACATCATGTTGCCGACGTACAGCGCACTGACTTCTTCGATACGCGCGTTGTGCAGCGCGCCACGAACAGCCTCGGCGGCAAGGTAGCGGCCGCGGTGCGGTGTGCTCTTGCTGACCGCAGTGGCCCCCGCACCGATGATGTAGACGCTACGCATGGTGGTGTACCCCTCGCAGCACGAGATATCGGTGCAGGTCAGTGTGCCATGTTCGCGTTCCGGGACGGTAGCAGCCGTTCGGTGCTGGCGTTCCACGGTCTAACCGACCAACTGCTTCCTGCTTGATGGCCTCAGCACGTCCTCCTGTGCGGACTGGCTGCGCCGGGAAGCGGTCGCGATAACAGTGCGGCCAGAAGGAAACCGCCACCACCCAGGATGAAGCCGGCAATCATCAGGCTGGTCGGTGCGCCGATCCAGCCGATCAACAGGCCGTACACCGGTACGCCGACGGCCTGTCCGATGAAAAAGAAAAACGCGTGTAACGACAGCGCCGAGCCACGGTGGTCCGGCGCAAACTCGGTGGCCTGGGTCTGCAGCGAGTTGTGCACCGAGAAAAATCCGAAACCGACCAGCATGAATCCCAGTGCGGCCAGCCACCAGGGACCCGGCAGGGCCACCGTCACGAAGCCACCTGCGATCATGACGCCGCCCAGGCGCATGAGGTTGAACATGCCCCCCAGCCGTGCCAGGAGTCGCGCCACGATCGAAGTGTAGAGCAGGCCACCAGCGCCCATGCCGGCGATGACGAAGCCGGCCTCGCGTATGCCGCCGGCACTTCGTGTCTCCAGCACGATGGCGACGTAAGGCAGGAAGCCGAAGATCAGTGCCCCCTCGATGAACACGGCGCTGAAGCAGATACGTGCGCGCGGATTGCTGAATACCGCACGGTAGCCTGTCAGGATGCGCTCAATACTGAAACGCCCGCCCGGGGACGTTGCCCGCGCGTGCAGGTAGCGCAGGGTCAGGACCAGCGAGACGGCGCTCAGCATCGTGGCCAGCCCCATCACCGCGCGCCAGCCGAAGGCGTCCGCGATCACACCGGAGGCGACTGCGCCCAGCAGCAGCGCGACGATCATCGCGGCCAGCACCCGCGACAGCGCCACCTGCCGGGTCTCCATCGGAAAGCGGTCGCCGACCACCGCCAGCGCCACCGGGATCAACCCGCCGCCTGCCACGCCGGAGACGATCCGTGCGGCAAACAGTGTCTCGACATTGGGCGCGAGCGTGCAGACCAGGAGCGAGAGCGTCAGCACCGCAAGGCAGGCCTTCATCACGCGAGCCTTGCCCACCGAGTCACCCAGCGGGCCAAGGATCGGTTGACTGAGTGCGTAGGGGAAGGCCACTGCGGCGGCGAGCAGCGCGATCAGCTCGGGGGCGGCGGCGAGGTCACGGGCGATGCCCGGCACCATCGGGTCGACCACGCGCAGTGACAGCGACGCGACGAAGCAGGCGAGGGCAAGGACAACGAGCAGCGGCATGATGCGGCGGACTCTACCCCGCGGGCCGTCGAGCCGGAAGTAGCGCGTGTCGGCCTGAACTCAGGTGGCCGGGTATGATGGGGGGTTGACCTTGCTCGAGCAGGCACCGTCAATCGCCGAGGTGGGTGCCGGGCTGCAGGTCAGTCCCAATGGGGCCCAGGTGTTCATGGGTCCCGGGCGACACCTGGCCAGTGACCCGTTGCGCGGCGGTCGAGCGCGCAACCTCGTAGCAGTGGAAGAACGGGAATCGTGGGCGGTCGAGGGCGGCATTCGCGGGTTTCGGGGGTCCGGTGCCCTGCTGGCTGGCAGCCGTGGACGAGGTTCATCCGTGGGGGTTGTTCCGCCACGAAGGGGTTCGGCGCTGGCACGTGAGCCAGCACGTGAAGCTGCGTTCAGCACCTACCACCTCGGCGGGCCGGCGCGCTGGGTGGCGCATCGGCTGCTGGGTCTCAGCGGGCGGATCGCGCCCGGGCTTGCACTGCGGCGCTTCGACTGGATGTATGGCCACGACGTGACCGCGGCGCGTTGCCCCGTCCTGTCGGGCGAGCTCCGTGCGCGAGACGTCAGGTTGCCCGGCGCGCGGCGATGAAGGATCGCACCATAAGTATGAGCAGACCGCCACAGAGCACGAGCATGCCGATATTGACCGTAAGCGCGAGCGGGCTCATCTGCGCTGCCCGGATGCCAAGCGTCGCCGCCGGGGCCAGCGCGCCGAGCAGCGCGACGACGGCGGCGACGTGCATCAGGTGGCGCCGCCCACCCTCGAAGGCGAGCGCGAGGCCTCCGAGAATCGCAAGCACCAGGCCGGGGTAGGCCGGCAACAGTGCGGTACGGCTACCGGACGAGAGGAACGCGACGAGGCCGAGGGTGATCAGCAGTGCGGCGAACACGAGCGTCGGTTTCGGCATCGTCGAAATCTCCTGAAGGGTCAATAGCTGCAGGACCCGCAGCGGCTTGAAGCAATCGATGCATTGTAAGCACGCTGCACAGGCGAAGTTGCCGAAATGGCACGAGCCCGGGATTGGAGACAACAAAAAAGCCGTCCATGGACGGCTTTGAATGTCGAGATGGTGGAGGCGGCGGGAATCGAACCCGCGTCCGCAAGCCCTCCGCCCTGAGATCTACATGCTTATCCTGGCTATTTGTAGCTCGCGATGGGTCCGCTGCCAGGCAGGCTGAGTCCACCGCAAGTCCGGATTTGGGTTTTAACGCCGAGACCCCGGACGAGCCTCGATCGCGATCCCGTGTATGGTTACACCCGAGTCGAGCCCACAGGCAAACGTCGGTCGGATGCTCGCGAACCTAAAGGTTATTTAGGCAGCGAGAGCGTAGTTGTCGTCGTTCGCAACTAAGCGGTTTGCAGCTGGATTTACGAGGTGGTCTGCCCCTCGGCATGCACTCAGGGTTTCGCGACCCACGTCGAAGCCATGTCGCCCCCTGAACCTTCAGTGTAACCGCAACCGGCTGCCGCGAACAGCAACCGGGTCTCTGCACACTCTTAGCATTAAGACAGCATCTGCAGGCAGCCGTTCCGGCCGCTGCGTCGGGTTGCTTTACATTCATGCGTTCAGTGCATTAAGTAAAATCCTTAAGTGTATGAAATATAATCTAATTAGAAATTGGCACGGTGTTTGCTGGAGAGCGGTCAGGACAACTGAATATTGATCGGGGACAAATATGATCAAGCGCACTGCCGCCGCATTCGTCGCTTCCGCGCTGATGCTCTCGGCCGGGTCGGCCGCCGCCAGTACCATCCAGCTCAACTACCAGGGCAACCTGGGTTCGCCAGCGGGCAGCATCTCACCGCGCTCCGGCAATATCTACGCGGGCGAGTTCGAGTTTTCGGCCTCGAACAACAACACCGGTATCGTCGAGTGGAATGACGGCCTCAGCGCGTTCTGCATCGAAATCGAGACCACGCTGCAGGGTTCGGCGCTGTACGAATACGTCGGCGGTCTCGACAACGTCGCATTCCGCGACGTGAACCGTGAGAACGATATCAGGGCGCTGTTCAACCTGTTCTATAGCGACAATCACAGCGCGCAGGAGAGCCGTGCCTTCCAGATCGCCTTGTGGGAGCTCATCTACGAAGGTGAAGGCAACCTCTCCGTGTCCAGCGGCGCAGGGTATTTCTACGTCGCCAGCGGTTTCGGCTCTGGAACCGTCGGCCTGGCCAACAACTGGCTGGCCGCGCTCGGCGACTGGGACGGCACCGACGCCTGGAGCTTCCACGTCCTCCAGAACGAGGGCAGCCAGAACCTGCTGACCGTCCGCCCGGTGCCGACGCCGGCCGCACTTGGCCTGCTGCTGGCCGGACTTGGTGGCCTGCTGGTGGTGCGTCGGCGTCGTCACGGCTGACTTCTGCTCCGCTTCGGCTACCCTCCCACCGAGGGGCTGAAGGTGACACCTGGAACCCGCGCCTCGGCGCGGGTTCTTTCGTTTCAGGGAGACGACAATGCAGGCGAGACTGATGACCGCCGTACTGGTCGCATGGTCGGTGCTGGCGAGCGGTGCGGTGCTGGCAACGCCGGCGGACGGCGACGACGCGGCGTCGCCCGCGACGGTACTCGTCGCCGGAGGCACCGGGCGTACGGGGCGGTACGTCGTAGCGCAGCTGCTCGAGCGTGGTGACCGCGTCCGGGTACTCACGCGCAGCGACGAACGCGCGGCTGAACTGTTCGGGGACCGTGTCGACGTCTTCATCGGCGACGTGCGCGACGCGCAAACACTGCGCCCTGCAGTCGACGGCGCGCAGTTCGTGATTTCCGCGGTCGGTTCATCGGTGCGCCAGGATCCGGAAAACTCCCCGGAGGCGGTCGACTACCGGGGGATCCTCAACCTGGTCGACGCCGCGCTCGACGCCGGCACCGTCGAGCGTTTCGTGTTGGTGAGCGCAATGGGCGCCGGTGACCCGCTGCATCCGCTGAACCGCTTCGCCGACAACATCCTGCTATGGAAGGCGCTGGGCGAAAACATGGTGCGCGACAGCGGGTTGGACTACACGATCGTCAGGCCCGGCGGGCTGACCGATGCCGCCGGCGGCGAGCCCGTCAGGACCGGTGGCGTCGGGGCGCTGCCGCTCGGTCCTGTCCCGCGGGCCGATGTCGCGCGGGTGTGCATCGCGGCGCTGACGGATCCGGCAGCGAGTCGTCGAACTGTCGAAGTGGTCGGTGCCGGCACCGGCGACCGGAACGACACCGCGGGGCTGTTCGACGCGATAGCACCCGACGACGATTCGACGATCTTCTGACGGGTGGCGTCCAGCGGTCGTCGCCGGTCCGCCATCGGGCATCGGCGGGTGCGCACGCCGGGTCATGGTCCGGGCGCACGGCCTGGCGTGACCCCGTTCACGCTCAGTGTTTCTTCAGCACCCGCGCCTTTTCCCGCTCCCAGTCGCGCGCCTTGATCGTCGCGCGCTTGTCGTGCTGTTTCTTGCCCTTGGCGAGGCCGATGTCGACCTTTGCGCGCCCGCGCTTCCAGTACA
>PWYM01000297.1 GCA_003567855.1 Gammaproteobacteria bacterium
CCAAACTTCTCCGACATCACCTTCGTCAGCGCCGCCGTCAGCGTCGTCTTGCCATGGTCCACGTGACCAATCGTCCCTACGTTCACGTGCGGCTTCTTGCGCTCGAATTTTGCTTTGGACATTGCGCTCAAATCTCCCGATGCCTGAACTGCGCAGCCGGTGCCACGCTTAAAAAACTGCCGAACTCGTAATGACCCGTAACCGAACAGGCCTGTATCAACTGGTGCCCACAACTGGACTCGAACCAGTGACCTCTCCCTTACCAAGGGAGTGCTCTACCGTCTGAGCTATGTGGGCGGGTGTTCCACGTGCTGGAGCGGGTGATGGGAATCGAACCCACATCATCAGCTTGGAAGGCTGAGGTTCTACCATTGAACTACACCCGCCTCGTCGCCCGATTCAGTGCGGTCCCGACCCATCAGCCCTGCTGGAAACTGGTGGAGGGGGTAGGATTCGAACCTACGAAGGCAAAGCCAGCAGATTTACAGTCTGCCCCCGTTGACCGCTTGGGTACCCCTCCAGCGGACACAAGACGACCATTTTCCGCCTACTCCCCGCCCACTGTCAACCTTGCGGCGGCGTGCAATCCGTGAGCCACGGTCGCGAGCGTGCGCGGCCTGCGCGCGCCGGCCACCGCGAATGCGGCCCTGCCCCGGCGGCGGTGACCCGCAACCGGGGCGCGGATTCTAGCAGCAGCGCGGCGCGGATTCACCCTGCATCGCCGGGGCGGCCGGACAGTTGACATAACCGTATGATTTTGGCGATTTCCGCGACATGCGGCATGATTGGCTGAACTTCCGGAAAGGACCTTCGCCGTGGCGTCACAACACAACAACCGCCCCTCCGAAGCCGACCGCCGGCTGCTGCCGCGCAACCCCGTCTCGACGGTGGTCTACGTCGGCGGCCGCGGCCGCCCGCCGATCCGCGCGAACGCGCGCAACCTGTCATCGCTGGGCGTATTTCTCGAGCCCGAGGAAGGCGAGTCGCTGGACCTGCGCGAGGGCCGCGTCGTGACGCTGACCTTCACCGTCGAGCTCGGCAACCTCGTGCGCCTGCACCGCAAGAAGGCGGTCGTCGCCCACGTCTCCGAGCGCGGCGCCGGGCTGATGATGCAGGGCCGCCTGCGGCGCCCGCGGGCGGACTGAGCGCGCGACCGGCGTCGACGCCGGCCTGGTTGGCCGGCCTGATCTGGAAGCGGTCTCGATCTAGAAGCGGTCTTTAAGTTCGCGCGTGCGCGCGAAGACCTGTTCGGCCGGCGCGCCGGCAAGCCCCAGCGCCTCGGCCAGCGCCGGATCATCGGCGCGCAGGAACGGATTGGTCGCCCGCTCGAGCCCCATCCGCGTCGGCACCGTCGGCTGCCCCTTGGCCCGCAGCGCCTCGATCTCGCGCTCGCGGGCGGCGAGTCCCTTATGGTCCGGCTCCACCGACCGTGCAAAACGCGCGTTGGCCGCGGTGTACTCGTGCGCGCAGTAGACCAGCGTGTCGTCGGGCCACTCCAGCAGCTTGCGCAGGCTCGCCCACATCTGCTGAGGCGTGCCTTCGAACAGCCGCCCGCAGCCGAGCGCGAACAGCGTGTCGCCAACGAATGCGACCTGCTGCTCGGGACAGTGATAGACGATGTGCCCGGAGGTGTGCCCGGGGGTGTCGTGCACGCGGAAGCGGTGCGCGCCGAGGCGCACCTCGTCGCCCTCGGCCACCGAGCGCTCGATCCCCGGGATGCGCGCGGCCTCGGCCGCCGGCCCGACGATCGTGCAGCCGGTCGCCTCGCGGATCGCAAGGTTGCCACCGGCGTGATCGGGGTGGTGATGGGTGTTCCAGATCGCCGTCAGCCGCCACCCGCGCCGCGCCAGCGCCGCGAGGATCGGCTCGACCTCGGGCGTGTCGATGCACGCGGTCTCGCCGCTCTCCGGGTCATGCACCAGGAACCCGTAGTTGTCCCGAAGGCATCCGAACTGCTCGATCTGCATCGCCACCAGCCACTTATGGGGGTCGGACCATGGTAACCCCCTGCTCCCGCAGGAGATAGCGCGGGCATCGGCGCAATAATGGCCTTACAATGGAGGGTCGTGACCAGTGCCCGGGCCAAGCGCGGCCCGGCGACGAACGCCGAGGACACCCATGCCCCAGATCACGCTGCCCGACGGGTCGGTGCGCGAATTCGACGCGCCGGTCCGGGGGGACGAAATTGCCGCGGCCATCGGCAAGCGGCTCGCGAAGGACGCGCTTGCGATCCGCGTCGACGATGACCTGCGCGACCTCGGTACCGAAATCACCGACGATGCGCGCGTCGCGATCATCACGCGTGACTCCAACGAGGGCCTCGAGCTGCTGCGCCACGACGCCGCGCACGTGATGGCCGAGGCCGTGAAGGAGCTCTACCCGGAGACCCAGGTCACGATCGGCCCGGCGATCGAGAACGGCTTCTACTACGACTTCGCGCGCGAGACGCCGTTTACGCCTGAAGACCTGGAAGCGATCGAGGCGCGGATGCACGAAATCGTCGAACGCGACGAGGCGATCGCACGCGAGGTCTGGGCGCGCGACCGCGCCGTGGAGTTCTTCCGCGAGCAGGGGGAGGTCTACAAGGCCGAGATCATCGCGTCGATTCCCGAAGGCGAGGACGTCTCGCTGTACCGCCAGGGCGAGTTCATCGACCTGTGCCGCGGCCCGCACCTGCCGTCGACCGGCCGCCTCGGCCACGCGTTCAGGCTCACCAAGCTCGCCGGCGCGTACTGGCGCGGCGACTCGGCCAACGAGATGCTCCAGCGCATCTACGGCACCGCGTGGGCACATGAAAAGCAGCTCAAGACCTACCTGCAGCAGCTCGAGGAGGCCGAGAAGCGCGACCACCGCAAGCTTGGGCGCCAGCTCGACCTGTTCCACTTCGCCGACGAGGCCGTCGGGTCGGTGTTCTGGCACCCGCGCGGCTGGTCACTGTTCCAGTCGCTCATCGACTACATGCGCGAGCGCCAGATCGAGGCCGGCTACCACGAGATCAACACGCCCGACGTCATGGACCGCGGCCTCTGGGAGCAGTCCGGCCACTGGCAGAGCTACGGCGAGCACATGTTCGTCACCGAGACCGCCGACGAGCGCGTCTGGGCGCTCAAGCCGATGAACTGCCCCGGCCACGTCGCGGTGTTCCGCCACGGCCTGAAGAGCTACCGCGACCTGCCCTACCGCACCGCCGAGTTCGGCAAGGTGCACCGCTACGAGCCGTCCGGCGCGCTGCACGGCCTGCTGCGCGTGCGCCACTTCACGCAGGACGATGCGCACATCTTCTGCACCGAGGACCAGATCACCGAGGAGACCATCGACGTCTGCCGGCTGGTGCTGTCGATCTACCGCGACTTCGGCTTCGAGGACGTGGTGATCAAGTTCGCCGACCGGCCCGACAATCGCATCGGCAGCGACGAGATCTGGGAAAAGTCCGAGAACGCGCTGCGCGGCGCGATCGAGTCGATGGGGCTCGAATACAAGTACAACCCCGGCGAAGGCGCGTTCTACGGCCCGAAGATCGAGTTCGTGCTGCGCGACGCGATCGGCCGCGACTGGCAGTGCGGCACGCTGCAGGTGGACCTGAACCTGCCGGCGCGCCTCGGCGCGACCTACATCGGCGAGGACGGCGCCAAGCACGTGCCGGTGATGCTGCACCGCGCGCTGTTCGGGTCACTGGAACGCTTCACCGGCATCCTGATCGAGCACTACGCCGGCGCGCTGCCGCTGTGGCTCGCGCCGATGCAGGTCATGGTCACGACGATCACCTCCGACGGTGACGACTACGCGCTCGAGGTCGCCAGCCGCATGCGCGCCGCGGGGCTGCGCGTGGACACCGACCTGCGCAACGAGAAGATCAACTACAAGGTGCGCGAGCACAGCCTGCAGAAGATCCCGGCGATCGTCGCGGTCGGCAATCGCGAGGTCGAGGCGCGCACCGTCGCGGTGCGCAGGCTGGGCGAGAAAGGCCAGCGGGTGGTCGGGCTCGACGAGGCAATCGCGGCGCTGGTCGAGGAGGCGCGGCCGCCGAGCCGACGCGAGGGCGAGGCCGGGGCGAACGCCGCGGCGCGCAAGAGCGCGGCGGGCTGAAGCCCCGCGCGCAGTCAGTCCTCGCGCCAGCCGTTGCGCCAGTCTTCGGGCCAGTCGTCGGATCCGTTATCGCGGCCCTCGTCGCGGCCCCGCCGGCGCCCCCGCGTCGCGTCGTCCTCCGACGCCGAAACGCCCGCGGTGACCGCGTAGCGCATCGCGTCCTCCAGCGGCATGTCCAGCCGTTCGATGCGCTCGCGAGGCAGCATCAGCGTGTAACCGCCGATCTGGTAGCTCATCGGCAGGTAGACTGCGACCGTACTGCTACCGCCCAGCGCGTCCGGCAGGGCGGCGAAATCCTCGCGGGTGACGAAGCCGATCAGCTTCGCGTCCAGCCCCGGCAGCGCGACCAGCACCGCCTGGCCGAACCGGTCCTCGATACCACCCGACAGCAG
>PWYM01000013.1 GCA_003567855.1 Gammaproteobacteria bacterium
CCGCCGATCATCCAGCCCATGCCGGCGCCTGCACCGGTTACAAGCACGTAGGCGAGGGTGATCGCGAAATAGACGAGAAAGCGGAACACGAGAAACGAGGAAGTGCGCGCCATGAGGCCGATCACTTCCCGGATGCTGAAATCCTTCATGCGTCCTCCGTGCGGGTGTTGTCGTTGGTGTCTCCGGCCGAGGGTGGCAGGCGACGCTCGCGTTCAGTCGTCGGTGCCGTCGTGCACAGGCTCGAGGTCGGGTTCCAGCGTGCGCATCACGCCGGTGTCTTGGTCGGGGCTCGCGTGAGTCATCGTGGCAACCGCGTCCGCCGGCCAGTGCACACGCAGCGTGTACAGACCGATGCGGACCACGTCACCATCGCGCAGGCGTCGGCGGCGCACCGCGGTGCCGTTGACCATCGTCCCGTTCACGCCGCCAAGGTCGGCGATCCACAGGCGCGGCGCGTCGAACAGGAAGATTGCGTGGAACCGGCTCACGCGGTGGTCGTCGAGTCGCAGGTCGGCCTGTTCGTGGCGACCAACGATGCAGCGCGGCCGCGTGAGCATCATCCGCAGCGGCGGAGCGCCGTCGAAGCTCAGGTCTATTGCACCGGCGCGCCGAGCGGCGGCGGAGGCGGCCGGCATCGGGGCTGAGCGCACGGGCGGGTCGTGCTGCGCCCGGACCGCCCGGGCGGTTCCCGGCGACACCGACACCAGTGACACGAGCCGGGCAACGGTTGCGGGGTCGACCACTGCCTGTTGCTGGCGCGCGGCCTCGTCGAGCGCCGCGCACGCCAGTTCGGCCGCGATCCGCACGTCGCCTCCGCTCAGGCGGTGCAACGCCGCCAGCGCCCCGGCGGTGAACAGACGGCAGTCGTGGCCGGCATAGGCGCACTGTTGCAGCCAGGCCGCGAACTCGGTCGGTCGTACCGTGAGGATTTCGGTCGGGGCGGCAAGCCGGCTGGCCAGCGTTTGCAGTGGTGAATGCTGCAGCCGGTCACCGATACCGGACCGGCCGAGGAGTATGAGCCGCACCGCCGGGTGATGCCCGTGGCTAAGCCGTGCAATGCCGAGCAGCAGCTCGAGCGCGCCCGGCGACCAACGGTCCGGATCATGTACGAGCAGTACCGGGGTGCGGTGCTGCACATGCTCGTTCACGAGGAACACGCGCAGGATGTTGTGCTGATCGACCTGGTCACCGGCGATGTCGCCCAGGCCAAGTCGTTCGAGTAGCCAGCGCGTCAGGCTTGCGCCATCATCGCCCCCCGTGTTCAGCGAGACCACGGTATGTCCGAGCGCCCCCAGGCCGTCCGCGAGCTGCCGCGACACGGTAGCCCGTACGCGCCGGTCGGGGTGCCAGAGCACGGGCACACGGCTCGCGTCGTGGCCGACCGAAAGCAGTCCCTCCAGCTGGGCCGCCGCTTCGGTCGCAGGCGGCAACCCGCTGGCACGCGCGTCGCAGTGCGCGAACGGGTGGTGCCGCAACCGGAAGTGGCGACGCGTATCCTCGGCCAGCGGTATGCCCAGCGGGTCGGTCATCGTGTACTCGTTGAAGGTCGGTGCCACGGATCCGGCAGTGGCGGGTGCCCGGAGGGTAGCGTCCAACTGTGGGCGAAGCTTGTCAATCGAGCCGGTAGGCGCGCGGTGGTCGACATAGCCGCACACGCCAGTCCCGGCCCGGAAGATATAAACTGTATCATATATAATCTGTAAGACTATGTTGTTGCATGCGTTTTGAAAACGATTCAATCATCGCCTGCAGGGAATATCGCGTTGAGCGGTGACGCCGTGCTGGCGCTTCGCGGGCTCGCCGTACGGCGCGGCCGCCAGTTGCTGCTCGAGGATCTCGACCTCGGCCTGCACGCAGGCGATCTCGTGACGCTGGTCGGACCCAATGGCGCGGGCAAGACGAGCCTGCTGCGGGTGATCGCCGGGCTGAGCGAGCCCGATGCCGGCGCGTGCGTCTGGCGGGGGCGTGCGCTGGCTGTCGTCGACCCCGAATATGCCGCGCAGCGGCTCTATCTGGGCCACCTGCCGGGGCTGAAGGCCGACCTGTCGGTCGGCGAGAACCTCGACTGCCTGCTGCGCATCGCCGGCGAGTCGATGCCGGCACGGGCGCATAGGGCCGAGGCGCTGCGCGCGATTGGCCTCGCCGGCCACGAGGCGACCCCGGTGCGCCAGCTCTCCGCCGGTCAACGACGCCGCGCGGGTCTCGCGCGCCTGGCGCTGTCGCGCAGCCTGCTCTGGCTGCTAGACGAGCCCCTCACCAACCTCGACAGCGAAGGCCAGCACTGCGTCGCGACCCTGCTCGAGCGCCACCTGGGTGACGGCGGCATCGCGCTGGTCGCTTCGCACGCACCGCTGCCGGTGTCGCCGCCCGGACGCCACCTGCAGCTGCGGCTCGGACGATGAGCGTGACGGCGGCATTGGGTGCGGTGCTGCGGCGCGAGTTCGCGCTCGCCGGTCGTCGTGTAGGCGAACTCGGCCTGCCGCTCGTGTTCTTCCTGCTGGTCGCGACGCTGTTTCCGCTGGGCCTGATGCCGGAACGCGAGCTGCTGGTTGCGATCGGACCCGGCGTGCTGTGGGTCGCCGCGCTGCTCGCGTCGCTGCTGGCGCTCGATGCGCTGTTCCGCGCCGACGTCGACGACGGCAGCCTCGAACAGCTCGTGATGAGTCCATATCCGCTGCCGCTGCTCGTGCTCGCAAAGGCGGGCGCCCACTGGATGCTGACCGGCTTGCCGCTGGTCGTAATCAGCCCGCTGGTCGCACAGGCGTACTACCTGCCGGCCGACGCCGCCTGGGCACTGCTCGCAACGCTGCTGATCGCAACACCTACGCTGACACTGCTGGGTGGCGTGGCCGCGGCGTTGACCGCGGGGCTGCGCCGGGGTGCCGCACTGCTGGGGCTGCTGGTCCTGCCGCTGGCGCTGCCGCTGCTCGTGTTCGGCGCCCGGGCGACGGAGCTCGCGGCCGCCGGTGAACCGATCGCCGGTCCGCTGTACCTGCTTGGCGCGATGCTCGCGCTCGCGGTCACGCTGACGCCGTGGGCGATGGCCGCCGCACTGCGGATCAGCCTCGACTGATCTTCGCGACAGCGGACAGGCTGTCATCTATAATTGACGCCCATGTGGACCTGGTTTCACAAGCTCGGCTCGCCCCCGCATTTTTACCGCATTTCCGGCCGCCTGATGCCGTGGTTCGCGGTGCCTGCACTCGTGCTGCTGGCGCTGGGTACGGTCGGGGGTCTGTGGTGGTCACCGCCGGACTACCAGCAGGGTGATGCGTTTCGCATCATCTACGTGCACGTGCCCGCCGCCTACATGGCGATGATGGTCTACGTGACGATGGCGGTCGCCGCCGCGATCGGTATCGTCTGGCGCATGAAGCTCGCGTTCGCTAGCGCCGCGGCCTGCGCGCCGATCGGTGCCGCGTTCACGTTTCTGGCGCTCGCCACCGGGTCGATCTGGGGCCGGCCGATGTGGGGCGTTTGGTGGGACTGGGACGGGCGCATGACCTCGGTGCTGGTGCTGTTTTTCCTGTACCTGGGCTTCATGGCGCTGCGTTCGGCGTTCGAGGATCCGGTGAAGGGCGACCGCGCGGCGGCGCTGCTCGCGATCGTCGGCGTCGTAAACATCCCGATCATCAAGTTTTCGGTAGACTGGTGGAACACGCTGCATCAGCCGGCGACGCTCTCCAGGCTGCAGGCCCCGGCGATGACCGGTGATATGCTCGCGCCGTTGCTGGTGATGATCGTCGGCTACATGCTGCTGTTCGGCGCCATCCTGATGGTGCGGGTGCGCGGCGAGGTGCTGCTGCGCGAGCAGGGCGCACGCTGGATCCGGGAACTTTCACCCGGTGGTTGAGTTCCTTTCCATGGGGGGTTACGGCGCATTCGTCTGGAGCGCCTGGGGACTGACAGCCGCAGTGCTGGTGTGGATCGCGCTTGGTGCGCGTCGTCATCACCAGCGCGCACTTGAAGCAACGCGCGATGCACCGGCCCGGCGAGCCAGCGTGCAGGCAACGGTGGAGGAGGTGAAATGACCCCGACTCGCAGGCGAAGGCTACTGATGGTGCTCGGCCTCGTAGCCGGCGTGGGCGTCGCGACCGCGCTCGCCTTCCAGGCCTTCCAGGACAACTTGTTCTATTTTTACAGCCCCAGCCAGATGGCCGATGGCGAGGCGCCGGCCGACCGCGTGATCCGCGTCGGCGGCCTGGTCCAGGAGGGCAGTATCGCGCGCGAGCCGGGCAGCCTGACCGTGAACTTCATGGTCACCGACCACGCGAGCACCATTCCGGTGAGCTACACCGGCGTGCTGCCCGACCTGTTCCGCGAAGGGCAGGGCGTGGTCGCACGTGGCCAGGTCAGAAACGGCGTGTTCAAGGCCGAAAACATTCTCGCCAAGCACGACGAGAACTACATGCCCCCGGAGGTGGCCGAGGCGC
>PWYM01000050.1 GCA_003567855.1 Gammaproteobacteria bacterium
CGGTGGCGGCGTCTGCGATCAGCACGTCGAGCGTGTTCTGTGCACGGTTCATGCGCTGGATCGCGACGCGCTCGCTGTCGCGGGTCCAGTACACGCGCGGGATCATGACCGTGTCGTCGTCACCGATGTCCATCCACGTCGTGGCACCGTCTTCGAGCGCGTGCACGCCGATCTGGATGATCGCGTTTTTCTCCTCGACGATCGGGTACTTCAGTTCGTGCACGATGTTGTAGCCGTGCAGTTCGTCGACCATGTGAAAGACCGGCATGTGCTCGATGTCCGAGCGCCAGAACACGATCCTCTGGCTGTCGGGCGACCAGTACCAGCCCACGGGATTGATCAGCGCCTGCGCGGTCACGTAGTCCATGACGCCGTTGAGGATGCGGTCGACCTCACCGTCGTCGGTGATGGCGCGCACCTCGTCGCTGTCGAGCGGGCGTACGTGAATGTTCTTGTCCCGGACGTAACCGATGCGGCTGCTGTCGGGTGAGAACTGCACGTTGCGTATCGTGGCGTCACCGTCGGCGAGTACGGTCGTCTCACCTGTCCGGGTGTCATGCAGGTAGTACGCGCCTTCCCACAGGTTGCGCCAGGTCCGCGTCTGCGGGCCCCTCAGCAGCAGCCAGCGTTCGTCCGGGGACCACTCGAATGCGCTGACTGCCACCGTCTCACCATCGACCCGGACGGTGCCCGGCTCGACGACCCACGAGACATCGCCGGTGCGCACCTCGCGTTGGCGAATGCCGCGCTGGCCGTCGCTGCTGGCCTCGAGCCACGAGAAAGCCGTGCCGTCTCCGTGCCAGCGCAGGTTGGCGAGCTGCGTACTGCGGAACTCGTCGCCTGAGACGAGGCTCTCGAGCGGGGGTGCCGGCCGCTCATCGGCGGGTGCGACCGCGATGCCGCCGGCGAACGCCAGGGCGGCCGCGAGGCTTGCGGTGCCCGCGACGCGCACCAGGGACGAGGCGTGCCGTCGGCACGCAGGTGAGTGATCCATGCTTCCCCCCTCTGGAATGGTGTCTTCCCGGCCAATTTAGTGGCGGGATGGCGCGCGGATCAATATCGGGATGGGGGTGCTTTGTTGCGCATTCGGCAACGGATGAAGGAAATAACGGAATGGCTCAGAAGGTGTAGCCCAGAGTCGAGATTTCGCGAGCGAATTCCTGTGAGATCCGCTCGCGTGCCGGTGCGCTGAAACGGTCACGGTACCCGGGGTCGTTACGGATGCCACCCTTCGCCTTGATTGACGCGAGCAATGCGCTGAGCGGCCGTGGGAAGCCCAGGTGAGCCGATATCTCGTCGAGTTCCTCGTCCAGCGATTCGAAATGCAGCAGACTGTCGACGGCGATCTCACCGTCGATCGTGTAGAGACGCGAGTTCGCATAACGTGCCGGATACCCGCGCTGCACGTATTCCGCGAGGCTCATCCTGTGCTGCGGGTTGCGCCTCAATTTCCAGTGGTAGAGCGATACCGCGAAGTCCCAGGGGTTGCGCTCCACGGCGAAACGGAAGTAGCTGTTCCAGATGTCCTCGCCCAGCGCGCGCCTCGCGTCGGAGGCGCTCATGTGCGGCCAGAAGGCCATCGGCCACACGGTCTTGACCGAGTATCGACCGGTGAGTTTCTTGCAGGCGATACGCGCACTGGCCGGAAGATCTCCGAGCCGTACCTCGTGCCAGCGCCGTTTGAAATTGCGCGCGGTCATGAAGCCCATGCGGGCACGGTAGGCCTCGTCCCACGGCGCGGGCCCCACCGGCGTGATGATGTCGTCGGGGCCCAGCAGGCTGGACAGGGCAATCTCGATCGATGTGCCCGCCGTCTTGCGGGTCTTGATGAAGATGAAGCGATAGCGATGCGAGACGATCACGACGCGGACTCCGCATGGCGAAGCGGATCCGGGCGCCGCGGAACACTGCAATCGGGCACCCGGGCCTGACGGAGTCCGATGCTATGGGGCGGGGTGTCAAACGCGCGTCAAAAGTCCTCGCTGGCACGATCTGCAGCCTCCGTGGCGGGTACGGAGACCAGCGCCAGCTCGGCGCGCGTGCCCTCGCCCGGGGTGCTGTTCAGCGACAGGCGCCAGCCGAGGCGCTCGCAGATTCGAACGGCGAGCGGCAGGCCGAGGCCGGTACTGTTGCCGCCGGCACCACTGCCTCGCACCCCGGCTTCGAACACGCGTGGAAGCTCGTGGTCCGGTATCCCCTGGCCATCGTCCTCGATTACCAGCCGGTTCTCGTGCACCCGAACCCTCACGGTCTTCCCGCCTGAATGCTGCAGCGCGTTGCGCACGAGGTTGCCGACAACCACCTCGAGTGCGTGCGGGCTCGAGCGGATCACGGGGTGGGCAAGATGATGAATCTCCAGGGTGTTCGAAGGGTATTCGTCGCGAACGCGTGCCGCGACGGCGTCGACGTGAGCGGTGACAGCGACAGTCTCGAGGTGGCCGTCCAGCAGCTGTTCCCGTGAGAGCAGCAACAGGGTAGTGACGGTCCGGTCCATCTGCAGTGCGGCATCGACGATGCGCCGTGCCGCCCGCCGGGTGCCGTCTTCCGGAGCACGTTCGGCCAGCAGTTCGGCCGAGCTCAGGATCACCGCGAGCGGATTGCGAAGTTCGTGGCTCGCGTCGGCCGAGAATGCGCGTTCGCGCTGGAGTACGGAAATGATGCGCTCCCGGTAGCCCTGCAGCGCGGACGCCAGGGCCCCGATCTCGTCGTTGGCGTGACCGTGGTCGACCCGGTGGGAGGCGTCGAAGTCGCGATCGCCGGAGACGCTGTCCGCGAGCCTTTCCAGCGGCTGAAGCATGCGTCGCGAAATCCTGAAGCCGAGCCACAGCGACAGGTAGACGGTGACGAGACTACCGCCGGCGAGCGTAAGACGGCTGACGCGTTCGCGTAGCTCAAGCGCATCGGTGTTCTCGACCACGGCGATGCGGCGTCCGTCGTCGAGGGTGCGCAGCGCGACGAACCACTCCTGCTGACCACGGCCGTATTCGTGTACACCGTCCTCCAGCTCGAACAGTGTCACCGGAATGCTCTCCAGGGCCTGGCTGGTCAGCACCCGCATGTTCGGCACGCGTCGGCTCGGTCGCAGCAGGTGGGCCTCGGGGTCGGCGATCGCCGCCTCGAGGCGATGTTCGAGTGCGCGCTCGATGGTGCGCTCCTCGAGCTGAAAGCTGATGAACAGGATCAGGCCGGCGATCAGCGGGCCGAGCACCAGGCCGCCGGCGAGGAAATAGGCCAGCACCCGCAGGCGCAGGCTGCCGCCCATCCACGGAGCGGCGTCAGTCCTGGCCGGCATCGTCGTCGACCATGCGGTAGCCCACGCCGATCACCGTCCTGATCAGCGGGCGTGCGAACGGCTGGTCGACCACGCGGCGTACCCGGTGGACGTGGCTGCGCAGCGAGTCGCTTTCCGGCGGTGCGTCTCCCCAGATCTCGTCCTGCAGTCGCTGGCGCGTGACGATCGCGGGAGATTCGCGCATCAGCAACTGCAGAATCCGGTAGTCCATTCGGGTCAGCGACAGGGGGTGGCCCTGTCGGGTGACCTGCATCGTGCGTTCGTCGAGCGCCAGGTCGCCAACGCGGAGGACCGAGCTTGCCGCGCGGCCCTGGCTGCGGCGCACGAGCGCACGCAGCCGGGCGTCGAGTTCGCGCAGCTTGACGGGCTTCACGAGGTAATCGTCGGCGCCGCAGTCGAGGCCGAGTATGCGGTCGTCGAGTTCGCCCCGGGCGGTCATGACGAGGATCGGGACATGGTTGGCATCGGCACGCAGCCGGCGGCAGAGTTCGATGCCGTCCAGGCCGGGAAGCCCGAGGTCGAGCACGATCGCGTCGAAGGCTTTGCCCGAGGCCAGTCGCAGTCCGGTCGGCCCATCCGGCGCGGCATCGACGATGTGACCGACACCGGACAGGTAGTCGACAAGGTTCGCCGCCAGCGGTGCGTGGTCTTCGATGATGAGCACGTTCATGGCTCAGTGGCTGCCCATCGTCTCGCGCATCCGGTCGCAGGGATCTTCCAGCGAGGCGCACGGCGTGAACCAGATGTAGTCGGCCGCCGGCGCGGCCGCGCGCGCGGCTTCAACGGTACGATACTCGCGCGACACGGGCGCGAACACCACGGCCTTCGTCTGTGGTGCATCGGGGTTCAGGCCGAGTATCCACGGCACGCCGAGGCGGGTATCGACGTGGCCGTTGCCGGCGAGCGCGGCGACGGACAGGAGCAGCGGCGCCGCGCGCATGGCCGTGGCCGTCAGTCCGCGCGGCCGGTCAGGCGGTCGCTGAGCGCGCGCAGCTTGCGACGCGCTTCGGCGTCGTAGGCCTGGTCGTCGGCGCGCGCCTCGTCGAGGCCCTCGAAGTACAGGCCGGTGCGCCCCTCGAGGTCGGGCGAGACCGCGAGCTGCATCGTCGCCGTAAG
>PWYM01000248.1 GCA_003567855.1 Gammaproteobacteria bacterium
CCCTGGGTGGGGTGGCACCCTCTCAAGGTAAAGGCTGTCCCCAAAGGCGACATCATTATCATAAGCTCTCTGAGAGCAACTTGATAAAAAAAATGATGCAACAATAATTTCATAAAAACAGTACTTAAAATGTATCTGTTTCATATTAAAATGGTTTAATTCATCTAAAAAACTACACACGTGAATTACTTTTCACATAGAGGGTGATTTCGCTAAAGATTCGGATCATTATTCGCACCCGGGAAGGCACAGAAACGGGACTAAACCATGATCCCTGCATGTAACTTGTTCAAAATATTGTAAGAAAAAATTACCCCTCAAATACTAAGAGAGAATAACCTTTACTTACAGGCACGCTCACATTAATATACCCGTTAACGGTTTTAAATAGCAAAGGGTTTTTACCCGGGGCGAGGTAAACTTTACCGGGCTTTTTCCCATCAGCTCTAAGTGAAATTTTCACGTTATGAAGCTCCACCGGCTCTTCTATCATATCGGCACCAGCCCCCCTCCTTTCTGGAACATAAGATAGGAGGTGCATCATCCTGCGCCCCGGTTGTTCCGTGACAAATACCCGGCTGAAAGAGGGTAAATTTTCATACTTAATTAACGGATCGGGGAAGAAATGTTCAAGTACATTAGCAAATACCTTGCGAAATTCAACGTGAGCCTGGGCAAAATAACCCGAGAAAATCCTGTGACTGAAATGAGCCACCTTGCCGTTTATTGTAAGAGCAGGTTTATCCGTGACCTCATCGGGAGGACAATACTCGTATGCATACTCACCATCCCATTCATTGTTGTAATAAGGTTTAACAAGGTTCGCTTCAACACTTGTACCGGGTAAAGCTTCAACCTCTATCCCGGTTGAAAATAGTTGCATATGCATGCCAGGCAGACCCTTGTTAAAGTTTTTACCAACAGTGAAATAAGCAGGGTTAAAGTCGTTTTCACCAATATATCTTATACCCCACTCATTCTCGAGGTAAAATCTCTTTAGTTCCTTGTCCAACCCTGAACTGCCACTTGAAATTACTGCTTTACCCGCCGCCAGGTGAGCCTTGACCCGGCGGGCAATCTCGTCATCAAAAACTAAACTATCCGGGATTACAAGGACCTTGTACTTACTCCAATCAGAAAATAGGGTGACCACGTCAAATTGATGTTTCAATTCTCCAAGCATCCTGACTGCTGCACGTGTCCGGTTATCACTCATATTTCCCGGGTCAATAACAATAGCAATTTCACTAATGTTCCTGGCATCATCGAACCACGGGTCCATGGTCTGCAACTCCCTGTATATCTTCTCTATCCTGTCAAGAGCTGCTTCCAGGGGTCCTTCACTTGGATGGAAATGTCCGCCAACATTGGGCCGCATACCATTGGCCAATGCATGCAGCAGTTCAGATTTAATCGCTTCCTCGGTTCGCAAACCTCCAAAATGACGCCAGTTGTTGAAACGGGTGTTCATGAACAATTTTGGCATATCTCCCAGGGCGCGCATGTAAGCAACGGTTGACTCCATGCGCTCGTAACCCCCGGTGGTAGGAATAATCTCAAACTCCAGGTAAGCACCAAATTTTACCTGGTCTTCATATGTTAACCCGTTAAAATAGAGAAGGAAGTCGGGATTGATCGCTCTTGCTGCTTTAGTAATATCTTGTGAAAGCCTTATTGCAGAAAACCCCGCGAAATCCTCAACTTCAGATAAATTGTTCCAATTTATCCCTCTTTCTTTCATTTCTTTAACACAAGTTGGACAGACGCAAGGGTATCTACTCAGGCTATCGATGAAGAATCCTGAAACAGGATAATTAGTTGCAATTTCCTCAACCATGGAAATCAAATGATCACGGTATGGAGTGTTGTAACACATCGTACGTACCCATGCAGTTAAACGAGGCTCGCGTAAAGAGCGCCCATCAAAATACAACGTGGTCCACTCCCTGTTACGAAGACCTTCCGCACTGCTGATACCGCCATTAAGATAAGCAGCTAAAGCAATCCCCTCGCGTTTACAAGCCCTTGTAATTTTACCGAAGAGATCATATTTAAGCGAGGGATACTTGATACCTATCTTGGTATCGTAAAGAGCCATCCCCTGGTTACTGCGTGCATGAATGGTCAGGTAATCAACATTGAAACTTTTAATACGGCTAATGAAAGCCTCGACGTCAAAATTTTCCCCCACGTCAGGACATGCCAGCATGATGTGATTATCGTAAAATAAGCAATACCTGGGGTTGAATGTATTTCCTTGTTTTTTTGACCGGGTTAAGTTAACCGGGCTTTTAAGCCATGATGTTTCAATGGGCGACATGAATGTTCCAGCGGCAAACATCCCGGTGCTTTGCATGAAAGTTCGACGATCCATTTTTTCAAGAATTAATTAAGTTTATATAAATGTGAGCCAAGCATAAATAATTAGTTATTAGTAATTTATCTTAAAATTGCAACAAGAACGATCGCTTACACCTATTCACTCAAAAACCTACATTCATTAAACCCGGTGATAATAGATCTCACATTAGTTGCATCTCAAGAAATTATGTCTAACTCATGTAAATAAAAAGTTTTAACTTAATCATCAAGCAAGTACAACCGGTGTTATTCTATTATTCTCGCATTCTTAAAAGCGGAAATCAATTCATCCCGCTTAATATTTTTAGCTACCAGGTAACGACGGTCACTAACAGGTATGGTAATATGATCAGCCTTATCCGAGTGAACAGGTATTTCCCGGTCTAATTGTTCCATCAGCTTGACATTTCCCGAACTTAGGGGTAATTCTAATTTCCCACTTCCTGATATGTGCCAGTAAACAACGTACAAGTCATTGTTTCGTTCAAAAATAAACGCCCTTACCTCCCTGCTTCCGTTGGCCACATTATCAATCTGATCATAAGGAACCAGTTCAAACTCTTCCTGTTCATTTAGCAACAAGATATGTTCCTGCTCCAGCTCCTGTAACATTCGCTTTTGATCTTCAGTTAACCAATTTCTTGCCCTTACCTCTTCCCACCTTCTCAAAACCTCGAGGTTATCTCTTGTCCTTGGATGTGCCCTCAAGTTATTCAAGTTACCACTAAGTGAAACCGGGCAATCCCAGGCCGCTGCCCTGCTGGTGGCATACTCGAGCATATCAGGTTGAGTGCCAACTGTATTATCGGAAGGAAGGAAATAACCCAGCCAACCGAAATTGACACGGGAAAAATCGGCTTTCATGCGGGAAGCCTGTTCAGCAGGCCAATTCCGGATTTCTTCCTTTAATACCTCGGGCCTGAATACATCAAAAGCGTTACCACCACTCAACATGTGCCAGGTAAAATGAGTTTTTGCAGCTCCTTCAGCAAATACAGGCTCCGGATCCAGGCGCTTGAATACTTTCCACTGGGCAGCGGAAACGTTGAACCAAAACGGCGGGTTCACGCCCTCCGAACCATCAAAGTAGCAAAACTGGAATCCAGCGTCGTATATATCGGCAATCTTTTCAGCTATCTCATCCTGTAAACTCGTGTTCTGGTCAAGGTAAACACTCCTCTGCCTTCCAAACTCGCTTACATCCAGTAAACCAAAAATATGCCCCCTGGGCTGTGAATTTACCGTTGTCCCGTCTATACCACGGGTACAGCCCGTGAATTTATAAGGCCAGGTCGTTGTATAACCCTCGTAGGATATCAGTTCTGTCCCCAATTTCAATACCCGCATGCCATCTGCCATTGTAATATCCCTGGGATTCTGTTCAATATAAATTTCAGTGTCAGTCATCCCAAGAGGCTCTGCCAGAGTAAAATGTTTAAGAAGATTCAAACGGTGATCAGGAACCGGGGTAACGTACGAGCTTTCCCTTCCAATATGGGTATGAAGAAAATGAAATCCCGGGGCTATCCCCTCGCCTTTAATCTTGTTCAGCATCTTTTCCAGGTCTTCCTTGCCATCGGGATACAAGGATCTTATCCAGTTGTAATCTCCCTTCTTGCCCCATGATGGCGCGGATTCAACTCACCTCTGTATTGTTCAACTGTCGGGGCATAATGGCCAAAAATAGAACCATTGCTATAGCCAGAAAGATAGGTAAACTCGAAAGGAGAAGTTTTCTTGATGTTTAGTCCCACTTGGACCGATACTTCACCGGGAAAAGTTACTAACACGAGTTCCCCGATCCTGATAGCCTGAACCTCAACATCAATGGTCTTTTCACCAGTAGACTCATTTTCAGCTACTAACATGTTCCCGAGAGGCCCCGCATCCCTGGGATTATTGACATCCTTGTAAAGAACCGTGGTAATATCCCCACCGAATCCTTGTAAGAACAGGGCTATCGTGCCATCACCCGCGTTATCCTCGATAACCTTGGACGCGATACCCGGGAAATCCGCTGTTATTC